>JBDLJE010000019.1:0-30145 GCA_039714575.1 Campylobacterota bacterium
AACCTTCGGTTCTTTATTGATGTCCAAGCCTTCGGTGATGCTTCGCATAACACCTTCGGTTTCGTTCGCTGAAAAGCCCAGAAATGGGCTTTTCCTATCGCGAACTCACATCCTATCTTTAGCGGTGATTCCTAACATTGAAAGTCCTGTACGCAGTGAGAGTGCGACGACAAGGAAAAGTTTAAGCAGTTTTGCTTCATCTTCTTCACCGATGATGCGGTAGTCGTAGTAGAACTTGTGCAGTCTTGCTGCTAAAGATTTCAGATACTCCGGCACCTTTTGGACTTGACGCGACACAAAGGCATCTTCGATCACTTCCGGAAGAAGCAGCGCTTCAAAAAGAAGGCCGTCTGCATCCTCGTTAAGACCTTTAAGATCACTCTTCATAATATCGTCTATAGAGAGTTCGCTTTTACTCAGTATCGTCTGAATACGTGCATGTGCATAGTTGATGTAGTAGATAGGGTTTGAACTGTCTTCTTTTTTCAACTCGTTGACATCGAACTCCAGAGGCGTATCGCTCTTTTTACTGGCAAAGATAAAACGAAGTGCATCCGCGCCGATCTCTTCGACGATATCACTCATCAAGATAACATTACCGGCGCGTTTACTCATCTTGTACGGTTCGCCGTCTTTAAGCAGGCTGACCATCTGTGAAAGCTGTACCTCGAGTCTCTTGCTGTCATAACCCAAGAACTCAGTCGCTGCTTTGACACGAGGGATGTAACCGTGGTGGTCGGCACCCCAGATGTTGATGTGGTGATGATAGCCGCGTTCGAACTTTTGGTTATGGTAGACAATGTCACCTGCCAAGTAAGTCGGACGGCCGTCTTCACGGACAACAACACGGTCTTTCTCATCTTCATGCTCACTGGAACGGATCCAGATCTTGTCTTCAGACGTGTAGACATTCTCACCCATCTTAGCCATAACACGGTCCCAGTCATCATAAAGAGAGGCTTCTGAGACAAAGGTGTCAAAATGGATGTTGGCGTCAGCAAGATCACTGACAATGATCTCCATCACCTTGTCTTTTGCCCAGAGGGCCAGCTCTTTTTGACGGCTATCGTCATTAAAGATATCGCTGCCAAACACCTCGGCTGCATCTTTGGCAAGTGCACTCATGTACTCACCGCGATAGAAACTCTCAGGGTATTCGACCTCTTCATTTAAGATCGATGTACGCCCCTCCAGCTGGATAGAGTGCCCCAAAAGGTCGATCTGGTTACCGGCATCATTGACATAATACTCTGCCGTAATATCAAAGCCGAGTTTACGGCCCAGACGAAGCAGTGTGTCTCCATAGACCGCACCGCGTGCATGGCCGATGTGCAGTGGTCCTGTCGGGTTTGCACTGACAAATTCAAGAAGGATCTTTTCATCTTCGCCGATAGAACCGAAGGTCTCTTCATTATCCAAGGCCCATGAAGCGTACTCATCCAGAAATGATTCGGATAGACGCAGGTTGATATACCCTTTTACCGATTCGACTGCTGAGAACATAGCATCTTCACCAAACGATGAAGCCAGCTCTTCAGCAATGATCATAGGCGATTTACGGAGTTCTTTTGCGAGGGAAAATGCGATTGGAGTTGCGAAGTGGCCAAAAGAGCGATCTTTTGGTTTTTCTAAAACAACATCTCGTTCAAACTGCTCTCTAAGGAGCGCTGCAACACGTTGTTTCAATGTTAAGCTTGTTTTGTGTCTTTAGGTGCCTCAGTTGATGCACCCTCTTCAGAACCTTCTACTTTTTTAGGCTCTTCTTTTTCTGTATCGTCTTTAGCGACTTCTGTCTCATCATCATCTTTAACAGACTTTTTAAAGTTGCGAATACCTTCACCTAGACCTTTTGCAAGTTGCGGGATCTTTTTACCGCCGAAAAGAAGCAGTACAACTGCAAGAATTAAAATAAGTTCAAACCCGCCTGGAATCTGTGGCATTAGGTCTCCTTCATAATCAAAATATTGCCCGAAGTATAACTGTTGGATGCTGTAATAGGGCTAAAGCTTCTTTGATATCTATAAAGTTGGCTTTAGAACACAGCTCTATAGAGGCAGCAGCGCCGTTTTAAAGTTCTTTTAGTACCTGCTGAATACGTGCTAGAACCTCTTTTATCTTCTCAGGAAAAGTAAACAGCTCACGCTTGATCGTGCTTGAGAGTTCGCCGCCGCTCTCGATCTCATTTAATATACCCATGATATTACGCAGGTAGTTGCGCTGATAGTTGCAGGTGTTGCACACCTTCGTCTCTTCGCACATCCCTTCATTAAGTGCTACATACGCCTCTTCCACCGTTGAAGCGAGTTGCTCTATAAAACTTTTCTCTTTTAGCTGTAAGCCGTAATTCTGCGTGTTTACCATAGCTTCGATCTTCAGAAACTGCTTTTCGACTTCCTGTATCGTCTCTTTCATAATAATTCCTTATACATCTTAGTTCGCCAACAGTATAGAACTATATAAATGAGAAAGAGCTAAAAACTACTGATCTGTACTGTTTTGAGATTTCAGACGGCGGATATAGATAAAAACAAGCACCGCCAACGTTCCTAGTATGGCTAAAGTGATCTGATGCAGATAGGTCGTGATCAGCTCCTCGTTCTCTCCTAAAATATATCCCAGCACGATCAGGACCATGCTCCAGATACCCGCACCCAGAGCGGTATAGAAAGTAAACGGCAGCAGCGGCATTTTGGAGAGTCCCGCCGGGATAGAGATGAGTTGACGTATTCCGGGGATAAGGCGGCCGGTAAAGGTTGAGATAGGACCATGTTTTTGAAAATAGGTCTCCATCTTGTCCATGGCACTGTTGGAGATAAAAAAATATTTCCCAAACTGCATCAAAAGGCGTCTTCCAATGACCAATGCACCGAAATAGTTTATAAAGGCCCCGGCCAAAGAGCCAAAAAGTGCTGCTAAAAAGATGGCTATGATATTCATTTCACCTTGTTGGGCCAGATACCCGGCAGGGATCAAGACCACTTCACTTGGAAAAGGGATAAAAGAGCTCTCAACCATCATGAGAAGAAAGATCCCCGTGTACCCCATGTCCAAAATGTTCTGGACAAGCCACTGTACAAATTCAGCTAACATCTAAACTCTCCTCTATATTGTCAATGATGGCGGCCGCCCCGCCTTTGTGACTAAGTGCCATCAATCCGCGGCTCTTCTCTTCAAGGTCACTCTCCAAGATAGCCAGCAGGTTACGTGAATACGACTCGCTCTCACGATATGACCAGACCAAGCCTTTATCGACAAGATACTTTGCATTATAAAACTGGTGGTCACCTGCCGCATAAGGGTACGGTACGAACAGTGCCGGCAAGCCGTTTGCCGTCACCTCCCAAAGGGTACTGGCACCGGCACGGCTGACCGTCAGATCGGCACGTTCTATTAACGCGGGAAGCTCTTTGGTGAAACTGTAGAGTTCAACATCCAGTTTTTGGTCTTTATAGGCTTTTTGTACACGCTCAAAGTCGCGTTCGCCGCACTGATGGATAACCTTAATACCTTTAGCCACACAGACGGCTGCCGTCTCTAATGCAAGATCGTTGATAAACTTCGCACCTTGGGAACCGCCTAAAAAGGCGATGGTCTTGATCTCTTTTCGAAGGCGGGCTGTCAAAAAAAACACATCTCGTATCGGATAATCTTTGACCGGTGAGTTTTCATCGTAAGAGCTGTAAAAAGCACGCGCATACGGTTTCATCATGGTGTTCAAACGTCCCATAACGGCATTTTGTTCATGGATAAAGAAAGGTATCTGTTTTGTATAGGCAGCGAAGGTTGCTGCCGCAGCGGAGTATCCGCCGACAGAGATCACGGCTTCGATCTTCTCCTGTTTCAATATCTTACGCGACTTTAAGACCGCACGAAAGATCTTGAAGAGTGCCCACACTTTAGCGAGGTACTTTCGGTTGACGACCCCGCTGGTGTCGAGAAAATGCCGCTTTTCAAAACGCATCTCCTCTTCGAACCAAGCCCTGTCCTGACCCGAGGTCGAACCGATATAGATCGCCTCATGTCCCTTCTCTTTCAATGCTTCCAAAAGTGCTGCCGCAATGGCCAGATGCCCGCCTGTTCCGCCGCCTGTTATCGCTACTCTCATCTTATCCCTGACTTTTTAACTTAATTTTGCGTGAGGCCATCAAGACCATACCGATGCCGACCGCTGCTGCGATCATTGCCGAGCCGCCATAACTTAAAAACGGCACCGAGATGCCTTTTATCGGTGTGATCCCGCTGATACCGAAGGCGTTGATCAAAAAGGTAAAGGCAATGACCAGACCGGTACCGATACTGAAAAGATAACTTTTTTCATCCTCACTGCGGTTGGCGATCATAAAGATGCGCTGCAAGATGGCTAAAAAGACCAGTGTCACCAGCAGCACTCCGAGAAAACCGAACTCCTCTGCAATACCTGCCAGAACAAAGTCCGTATGCACCTCCGACAAAAAGCCCAGTTTAAAGGTGCCGTTAGCCAGACCGGAGCCAAAAAGGCCGCCGTTATTGATGGCGTTAAGCGAGTGCGATATCTGATAAGGTTCAGAAAAACTCTCGACATGCAGTTTACTCAGCAGCCAGCTTGGCAGAAAAGGTTCCAGCTGTGTCTGGGCCAAAGACCACCAGGATTTGATCCGGGCGATCCGATGCTCCTCTGTAAAGATAAAAATAAGAAAAAAGACCAAAGCACTGCCCATAAGCGTTATAAAGACCTTGCCGCTGCTGCCCGCAAATATCAGCATAAGCAGCAGCGCCATGCTCAGTACAACGACTTGACCGAGGTCTTTTTGCGTCACAGCGATGAGCCCCATCACAAACACAAAAAAGACCAGGTAGGGGGCCAGACGTAAAAATTCCTGCTTAAGACCCATCCCGCCGTGGTGTCCCAGTTTTCGCGAAAAACTCCACGCCAGAAAGTAGACAAACCCCACTTTAAAAAACTCTACCGGTGCCAAAGAGAAGCCCGCTATTTTGATCCACCGTTTTGCACCGCCCACTTCACTTACTATGCTTACAGGCATAAAAGGCATTGCGAGCATCAAGGCAAGACTGCCGGCAAACAGAGTAAGACCCAAGCGCTTTAACCAGACATCCGGGTCAAGCTGAGAAAGTGTCCACATGATAAGAATAGAGAGCAGACCAAAAGCAGACTGCCGGATCACAAAATGAAAATCACTGTAACCCAAAAAGACAACGATGTAGCTCGAAAGTGAGTAAGAGAAGATAATACTGATACCTATAAGCAGTACAGTCAAGATAAAAAGTTGTCGGTCAGCCATTATGTTCCAAAATTAGTTTTAGTGATGCTATTTTAGCGTTTTGCGATTGAATCTAGGGTTTTATAACGGCGCTTTACTTGCATTTGTGGTTTCCAAGTTCATAACTGCGATGTCCGTCAAAAAGCAGTGCATTGTCTTGCAGTTCAACCTCGATCATACGGTCCATCCCGTCATCGCCCTGAAGGATCAGCTGTTCATTTTCAACCGACCATGTTCCAAGTTTCTGCTCCTGGATACGGGACATTCCCCCAGCTACTGTTCGCTCTTCCAAGATCAGATATCGTCTGTTTGAACAGAGCCACAGTTCACGCTTGTCATCATAAGCACCGTCACGTTTTATATAGGCTACATGGGCACCTTGTAGACGCATCTCCAAGTCCTGAAGAGCATTTTGCAGCTGTTTGGTCGGGGTAAAACTAAGTGCTTGAACGATGTTCATAGCTGTCGCCTTGATGCCGGTCTCATTTGCCTTGTCGTACTGTACTTTCATCACCACCGCTCTCTCCTGCGGTCCTAAAACAACATAGAGCAAAACAGCGGCTCGGTCCTGACCGCCGTTTGAGCTGTACGCCCTGCTGTAAATACGGGAGCTGAGTTTTATAATGCGTTCTTGAGGAAAGATCTTAATATTTTTGTTCAGATAGTGGGGTTCGTTCAGATAGGTGATTGCCTCTGAGGCATTTAAACTCTTTGAACGCAGAACCATGGTGTCTTTGCTTTCTTTCTGAAAAAGAACCAGGCCTTCACCTCTTTTTGCAACGGCCTCCCAACGGTAAGGAAGACCCATATTGACACCCAAATACGAGACCGTCAGCTTCTTCGGACCGACATAGTTTTTGTCCAGCTCCAGTTCAACTCCAATGAGCAGAGTGACAAATACAAAAAGACCTGCTAATACCCGCATCCGTATACCCCTTCTCTTCTATTACCAAACTATAACATAAAGCCATCAACAAATGCCTGTTTTTCCGAGATGTTTTAACGCCTCTCTAATGATATTCCAGCTATATTTTTGCATTATAAAACAAGGCAAGTTCCGTATGGTAGACGATAATCACAAAAAGTCCAAGATCCTTCTGCTTTTTATCTTTATTGTTATCGGTTTTTTGATCTTTTTGAGCACGATGCTCTATACTGCGCTCAAACCACGCCACCTTCCTCCTCTTTTCACCTCTGATACGACCAATGCGGAACGCGGCAGCATCATCAGTGCAGACGGTTTTCACCTGGCCATCACCAAAAAAGTCTACAAGGCGATGATCAACACTAGAAATATCGATCCGGACAAAAAAGAGCTTTTTGTCCAGCTCTTCTCTATCTACAGTGACATTCCCGTTAAGCAGATCCGTAAAAAACTGCGTAAAAAAGGGACTGTGACCCTGAGTTACAGTATCTCTGAACAGCACGCCCAATACTTGAAGACCCTCGCTTACGAACTCCGCCGTCTCCATGTTTTTCAAGAGTACAAAACAGCCAGCGGCCGCCATATATTGCGGGGTCTGGACATCATCGAAAGCGGTGAAGCACGCATCTACCCCTACGGTAACCTGCTCACCCCGGTTATCGGTTATCCTAAAAAGTATGAAGACAACGGGTATACCCGTTCACACGGGATGAAAGGGATCGAACGCAATTACAACGAAGAGCTGACCCCGCAGAAAAACGGTCTTCAACGCGGTCTTCGTGATGTCAACGGGTATATGATCCTTAACGGAGAGAGCAAGACCGAATATGCGAAGAACGGCATGGACGTCAAACTTACGATCCCCGTTACGCTGCAATCTCGAGTCGAACAGATGTGCGATACGATGAAAGAGAAGATGGGCGCACGACAGATCATGGTCACCGTCATGGAAGCAGAGACCGGAAAGATGCTGATCTTAGCCAGCTCCAACCGTTTCAAACCAAAAGATATCAGAAAAAAAGACATTCCCGCACTGCAGGTTCACGCTGTTGAGTACAGTTTTGAACCGGGCTCAGTTCTGAAACCCATTGTATTCGCACTTTTGATGAAACATGAACAGGTCAACCCTTTCGAAGTGGTCAACGTCCATAACGGCCGTTTTAAGATCGGTAAGCGATGGATAACCGATGAGCACAAAGAGGACTACCTGAGTGCCGAAAATGTTATTGTCCACTCCTCTAACATCGGTATCGCACAGCTCGCGCAGCGTCTGAGAGCCAGTGACTACCACCAGGGTCTGATCGAATTCGGGTTTACACAGGCCTCCGGCATCGACTTGACCAATGAGTATAAAGGGAAGATCCCGAGTATGCGTCAGCTCAGCTCCGAGACCTACAAAGCCAGTGCCTCATACGGCTACGCCATGCGCGCCAACCTTGTACAGCTTCTCAAGGCCTATAACGTCTTCAACAACCACGGCCGCATGGTCACTCCGCGTCTGACGGATGAGTTGATCGAACAAAACGGCCGGAGGATCCCGCTTGAGTCTGAAGAGCCTGTCCAGCTTCTAAGCCCGGAGATCGCAGAACGGGTAAAACGTATCCTGATAAAAACTGCCGTTGAAGGCACCGGGCAGAAAGCTTTGGTGGACGGCATTGTCGTCGGCGGTAAGACGGGAACGGCACAGATCTCGGAAAAAGGCCGCTACCAGCAGAAGTACAACACCTCGTTTATCGGGTTTGCTGACGACGAACACAAAAACTACACCATAGGCGTCACCGTAGTACGACCAAAGATCGCCTACCGTTTCGCCGCACAGAGCGCCGCCCCTATTTTCAAAAACACAGTTGAACTGATGATCGAAGAGGGGTATCTGACTCGTAAAGAGTAAAGAGTAAAGAGTAAAGAGTAAAGAAAGATGGCGAAAGCTCATCTAAAAACCCCTATACAGGAAAAAGTTACAGATTTGGTGGGAGTTGTGCCGGATGTGAACCCGATAGCGCACTGCTGTGCGTGAAGAGGTGAACTCCGGTGCAAATCGCGCCGAAGCTGGAACTTTTTAATGGAGGAGACTGTGTTTATCGAAGTTATGCCTTGCCTGTAAAAGCTCCTCATCATGGTCAATAAAATACTTGTAACTTGAATACGACAGACTCTTTGTCATCTTCTGATTGACGATCTTCCGTATGGCGGTAAGGTTGACACCCAGGTTGAGAAGTTCCATGATCTCGTCTCGATGCGAGTCCAATGCCCGCTCCCTGTTTTTATGCCCCTTGGGCCGGCCGAGTTTGATCCCTTTGGCTTTTACCGCTGCAAGACCCTCTTTTGTCCGTGTCGAGATAAAAGCTCTCTCTGCCTCAGCAAAATAACCGTAGACCGTCAAAAGCTCTTGAAGTATTGGATTGTTTTTTGTTGTACTTAACTCCGGCTGGTCTACAAATATGACACTGATCTCCTCTTTTTCAAGCGCCTCTATAAGGTTCAACACCTCCAGCATATTACGGCCAAGTCTGGAGAACTCAGCCACAACGATCTTGTCACCCCTGGATACTCTGCTCAACAACAGCTCAATACGTTTTTGCTTGGCTGTTTTTTTAGAATAAGGCTGCACCTCGATGAAGTCATCAATAACGCTGCCGTCATTCTGAGCGTATTGCAATATAAGGCTTTTCTGTTTTGTGAGCTCTTTATCGTCTTTAGAGACACGAAGATAACCGTATGTCATAAACACCCCTTTTGCTATAAAATAGCATCAAATATAGTTTATTGTAGCAATATTTACTATTATATTCAAGCATTTATGTATAAATAGGCTTTCTAATACCAAGTAGCTAATCCAAAAGCAGCTTTCGACAAAAGCAGGATCTCATCGCAACTGGCTATTGAATACCGCTAGTCATACTCTGCAACCTACGTATTTATATCCAAATATTGTCAAGCAGTCTGGTCGTCCCGCTGACGGCTTCGACCAAGATGATCGTATTGCCGATCTCCACCTTGTCGATAGGTTCAAAAGCGCGGTTGACAATGGTGACATACTCGACCTCCAGCGGTGCGAGAATACTAAGCATCTCTTCTCTTATCTCCTCTGCGCTGCACTCTTTACGCATCACCATCTGTGTTGCAATACGAAGCGACTTGATGATGTTAAGGGCTTCTGTCCGCTCCTGTCCACTCAGATAAACGTTGCGCGAGCTCATAGCAAGCCCGTCTTTTTCACGCACCGTATCCATCGGGACGATCTCTACGTTCATGAAAAGGTTTGCTGCCATCGTCTCGATAAGCATCAACTGCTGAGCATCTTTTTTGCCGAAATAGGCACGTGTCGGAGTAACGATGTTGAGCAGTTTATTGACCACCGTTAAGACACCGGAGAAGTGCCCGGGGCGTGAGGTGCCTTCCATGATATAGCCGCGAACGTTCGGCGCGTTCAGACTCACTTCGTCTCTGCCGTACATAGAGTCGGCACTTGGATAGAAGAGGTAGTCGACACCGCTGAGTTCACACACCTTCTTGTCTGCCTCCTCTTTACGAGGATACGCATCGAGGTCTTCACCTTCCAAAAACTGTGTCGGGTTGACAAAGATGGAGACGACAACAGTATCATTCTCTTGTTTGGCGGTATCGATAAGGGTGCGGTGGCCAAGATGAAGGGCGCCCATTGTCGGTACAAAACCGACACTCCCCTGCTCTTGACGTAATAACTTTTGCAATTCAAGCGGTGAATGTACAATCCTCATCTTTTTAAGCCCCTATAGAATATAATCGCAATTATATCTAAGAAATATTGGACAACCTATGGACCATTACGAATATACAGAACTGTTAAAAACTTTAAGCACCAAAATGGACAATATTGCCGGTGTTGTTCAGCCTGACAAGATAAAAGAGCAGCTTAAAGAGATCGAAGCACTCGAGAACTCTGACGGCTTCTGGAACGATGCTGCCAATGCCGCTAATGTGCAAAAAGAGAAGACGCAGCTAGAGCGTAAACTTGAGAAGTTCAGTGTTGCACAAAATGCACTGAGCGATGCAGAAGATCTTTATGAGATGGGCAAAGAGGAGAAAGACGAAGAGACGATAGAGATGCTCTTCTCCGAAGCTGAGTCACTGGATGAACAGGTCAAGAGCATGGAGGTCTCTATGCTTTTAAGCGGACCGCAAGACGCAAACAATGCCATCGTCTCTATCCACCCCGGTGCCGGCGGAACAGAGTCCCAGGACTGGGCGGCGATGCTGCTTCGTATGTACACCCGCTGGGCAGAACGCCATGACTTTAAGATCGAAAAGATGGATTACCAGGCAGGTGACGAAGCCGGGATCAAAGATGCGACGATCATTATCCGCGGCGAGAACGCCTACGGCTACCTGAAGGTCGAAAACGGCATCCACCGTTTAGTCCGCATCAGCCCTTTTGACTCCAATGCCAAGCGCCACACCTCATTTGCCTCGGTGATGGTCTCGCCTGAGATCGAAGATGACATCGACATCGTCATCGAAGACAAAGATATCCGCATCGACACCTACCGTGCTTCGGGTGCGGGCGGTCAGCATGTCAATAAAACGGAGTCGGCTATCCGCATCACCCACATCGAGACAAACATCGTCGTCCAGTGTCAAAATGACCGCTCTCAACACAAAAACAAAGCAGCTGCGATGAAGATGCTGAAGTCCCGTCTTTATGAGTACGAGATGGCGCTTAAACAAGCTGAGATCGACGGTGTTGAGAAGAGCGAGATCGGCTGGGGACATCAGATCCGCTCTTATGTCATGCAGCCCTACCAGCAGGTCAAAGACACCCGCTCCAATGAAGCCTACTCGCAGGTAACAGCTATCTTGGATGGCGATATCGACAAGATGCTTGAGGGCGTGCTCATTGCCCAGGGTCGAGCTTAAAGTAGAGAGAGTCCCTTTAAGACTTATCTTCGGCTAACCCAAAAACAACTAAAATATATCCTATGAATCACCTGCTAAAAGAGTGCGCACTCTCTGAAGAGTGCTCTTATATCTCCGGACTGAACCAGACCACCCATTATAAGATCATCCATGAGTGCGACATAGAGTATAATGCCCATCTCATCGAGCGGGGCTGGCGTCGGTTCGGCAACATGTATTTTCGTCCGATGTGCGAGGGGTGTTCGGCTTGTGAGAGTATTAAGATCGATGTCAACAACTATGACTTCTCCAAGTCAGAACGCCGAGTCATTAAAAAGAATGCCCATATAAAAACTGTGTTACGTCGACCTACAGCCTCACATTCGCATATAGCACTCTTTGAGAAGTACCATGACTTTATGCATGACAAACGAGGGTGGGGCAAACAGGCCATCAACATCAAAAACTACTACATGTCTTTTGTCAACGGCTACAACGAATACGGCTACGAGGTGCTCTATTTTGATGAAGAGGAACTCATTGCTATCGACCTTATCGACATACTGCCTAACGGCATCTCATCCATCTACTTCTACTATGACCCCGACTACAGCCACCTCTCACTGGGAAAGTTCTCTATGCTGCGTCAGATCAGTTATGCCAAAGCAAACCATCTTGACTGGATCTATATGGGGTACTATGTGAAAGAGTGTCAAAGCCTTGCCTATAAAAGCGATTATAAACCGTATTTGACCTTGGAGGGGAGTCCCAAAGAGAACGAGAGTCCTTATTGGTTCGAAAACAGAGAGAGCCTACTTAATACCTAGCTCTTTTTTCTGTTTTTCAAGGATCTTTGCTTTTTCTTCTTGCTTCTCTTCTTCGACAGCACGCTCTAATGCTTCTGTCTTTGCCTTGTCTTGTGCACGCATACGTTTTTTGATCTCTTCATCCTTCTGGTTGACTTTTGTCTTGACTTTCGGAGCTGCTGCTGCACTCTTTGCACCGGTTGTACCCGACACTTTAGTTGCCTTTGTATCTCCCTTCTGTTTACCAAGATGACTTGCATACATCTTATCGAGAGTTGAAAGGTTGTGATCTTCGCCAAACTCTCCATAATAGTGCATAAGTTCCGTTTTGTAATCGTCAGGTTCAATAACACCGATGCTGATCATGGCATTGACCGTCTCACTGTCTTCGTCATTCATCGCCTCTGTAAAACGTTTTCGGCTGCTATCGACAATAGCGTCATGCTCTATAGAAAGTTTGCGAAGCTCTGCCAAATAAGCTTCTGCCTCCACAGTAACAGTTTCCGGATCGTTTTTGTCTATAACAAAACCCATCTTTTTTGTCTGTGCAACAGAAGCAATATAACTCTCAATAGCTGTAGTAAACTCCTGCATCGATGGTAACACCTTTAGTTTTTCAAACTTGACAGCATCATCATAGATGACATCGCCCAAGGCGGCATAAGATTTGGGGTTTTGTGCAAACAGAGAGACTGAGAGCGTAAGTAATAGTAGAAAATTTTTCATTGATAAGCCTAAAACATAAATAAATCATATTCTACAGTTATATTACTAAAAGAGATATATAAGTAACACAAAGATTATTATTGTTGAGAGGAAAAGAGCTTTAGAAGGCAAAGGGATAAACATTCCTGGCAGCTGTCAGGAACAGTGACTCCGAAGAGTCAAAGGAGTGTAAGGGACTAGCCGTTACGCTTTTTCTGAATCTCTTCAGATACGTTACGCGGAACCTCTTCATAGTGATCGAATTCCATAGCGTATGTTGCACGACCCTGAGTCGCAGAACGAAGGTCAGTTGAGTAACCGAACATCTCAGAAAGAGGAACGAATGCATCAACGATCTTGTTACCGGCACGGTCACCCATGCTGTTAACTTGACCACGACGACGGTTAAGGTCACCGATAACGTCACCCATGTAGTCCTCAGGAACTTCAACTTCAACTTTCATCATCGGCTCTAGGATAGATGGCTGTGCCTTACGACATGCCTCTTTGAAGCCCATAGATGCTGCAAGTTTAAACGCCATCTCATTCGAGTCAACGTCGTGGTATGAACCATCATAAAGTGTAACATCAACGTCTTCCATCGGGTAACCCGCAAGAACACCTGTCTGCATCGCTTCTGAACAGCCTTTTTCAACAGCCGGGATAAATTCACGAGGAACTGATCCACCTTTAATGTTGTTGTGGAAGACAAAACCTGTATCTGCTTCACCCGGCTTAACTGTAAGGTAAACATGACCGAACTGACCACGACCACCAGACTGCTTAGCGTATTTGTACTCTTGGTTCACTTCATCTTTGATAGACTCACGGTAAGAAACCTGTGGTGCACCAACTTCTGCCTCAACCTTGAACTCACGCTTCATACGGTCAACAAGGATCTCAAGGTGAAGCTCACCCATTCCGGAGATGATCGTCTGACCAGACTCATCGTCAGTGTGAACACGGAAAGATGGATCTTCTGCCGCTAGTTTACCCAGTGCAATACCCATTTTTTCCTGGTCAGCTTTCGTTTTCGGCTCAACAGCAACTGAGATAACCGGATCCGGGAAGTCCATTCTCTCAAGAACAACTTTCTCTTCCGGAGCACATAGTGTATCACCAGTAGTCGTTGACTTAAGACCAACAACCGCACCGATCTCACCAGCGTAGATAGTCTTGACCTCTTCACGCTTGATAGCGTGCATCTTAACGATACGGCCGATACGCTCTTTTTTGTCTTTAGTCGTGTTGTGAACGTATGAACCTGAATCCAATGAACCACGGTATACACGAACAAATGTAAGAACACCGACAAATGGATCCGTCATGATCTTGAACGCTAGTGCAGCAAACGCACCATCGTCAGTTGATGGGACTTCTACTTCAACCTCTTCATCGTCCATCATCGTACCCTTGATAGCCTCAGACTCTACTGGAGAAGGAAGGTAAGCGACAACAGCATCAAGTAGTGTCTGAACACCCTTGTTCTTAAATGCTGTACCCACTGTCATAGGAACGATGTGCATGCCAAGTGTAGCTGCCTTGATCGCTGCAGCGATCTCTTCTTCAGCAATCTCTTCACCCTCTAGGAACTTCTCCATAAGCTCTTCGTTACCATCTACAGAAGCGATCTCTTCGATCATCTTCTCACGGTACTCTTCAGCTTTTTCCATCATATCTTCACGGATATCCTGTGTGTGGTATGCAGAACCCATAGCTGCTTCAGCATCCCAAACGATCTCTTTCATCTTAACAAGGTCAACAACACCCTCGAACTGATCTTCAGCACCGATAGGAAGCTGAATAGGCACTGGGTTACCCTTAAGACGCTCTATAATCTGACGCTCAACTTCATAGAAGTCTGCACCCGTTCTGTCATACTTGTTAACAAAAACGATCGAAGGAACCTTGTAACGGTTACGCTGACGCCATACTGTCTCAGATTGCGGCTGAACACCACCAACAGCACAGAAAACAGAGACTGCACCGTCAAGAACACGCATAGAACGCTCAACTTCAATTGTAAAGTCAACGTGACCCGGAGTATCAATGATATTGATCTGTTTTTTGTCCCACTCACAAGTCGTTGCAGCAGAAGTAATCGTAATACCACGCTCTTGCTCTTGCTCCATCCAGTCCATAGTCGCTGCACCGTCGTGAACCTCACCGATCTTGTGCTCTACACCTGTATAAAAAAGGATACGCTCTGTAGTTGTTGTCTTACCTGCATCAATGTGTGCAGCAATACCGATGTTTCTTACATCAGCTAATTTATGAGATCTTGCCATAGTTATTGTCCTATATAGTTATTTCGAAAATCGGAAATCGGAAATCGGAAAAAAGAGTCTATGCTCTGCTTTCCGCTTTCCGTTTCTCGTTTTCCGATAAGGGTTGTCCGGGTCTGCAAACAGAAACCGGACGGTCGAGAAGGTCTATATTACCAGCGGTAGTGAGCAAATGCTTTATTTGCTTCTGCCATACGGTAAGTATCTTCTTTCTTCTTGAATGCTGAACCTTTGTCAGTTGCAGCTTCCATAAGTTCATTAGCCAAACGCTCAGCCATTGTACGCTCGTTACGCTTGCGCGCAGCGTCAATGATCCAACGTAGTGCCAATGAAAGTTGACGTACAGGACGAACTTCTACTGGAACTTGGTATGTTGCCCCACCTACACGACGTGATTTTACTTCAATCACTGGTTTGATGTTGTCAATCGCTGCATTGAACACTTCTACACCTGGAGTTTCACCACGTGAAGAGATGATGTCCAGTGCAGAGTACATGATCTTTTCAGCTGTACTTTTTTTACCATCAAGCATTACTTTGTTGATGAATTTTGTAACAATTTTACTTCCGTAGATCGGATCTGGCATGATCTCACGTACGGGTGCTTTTCTTCTTCTCATAAGAGTTCCTTCAATTTTAAAAATTTACTCAAAGACTTAGTCTCTGTATTGTCCCCTACAAAAATACTCTTCTCAGCTCACCTGAGCATCGAAGTTATTGCGTAGTAAACGACCTGTTGGTTACTTAGGCTTCTTAGTTCCGTATTTAGAACGAGCTACAGTACGGCCAGAAACACCAGCAGTATCAAGTGCACCACGAACGATGTGATACTTAACACCAGGTAGATCTTTTACACGACCACCACGTACAAGAACGATAGAGTGCTCTTGAAGGTTGTGACCCTCACCACCGATATACGAAATAACTTCGAATCCAGAAGTAAGACGGACTTTAGCTACTTTACGTAGAGCCGAGTTTGGTTTTTTTGGTGTAGTTGTGTAAACACGAGTACATACACCGCGACGCTGAGGACAAGATACCAGTGCAGCAGATTTTGATTTCTTAACTACACGCTTGCGCTCTTTACGAATCAATTGGTTGATTGTAGGCATACAATTCCTTTATAAAATAAGTTCCAGTAGATTACCCACGAGGGAGTAATAAACGCGGGATTATACTAAAATCAGGATAAATAGTAGCTTTAATAGAATGGTTAGGTTGCTTGCGAGTTAAGTGATGTGTAGTGTTACAAGTTACAAGTTACAAGTTACAAAAGATAGCGAAGTACATCATAAACCGACTAATCCATAAAAGTCACAGATTTGGTGTAGGTTGTGTTCAACTCTGACCGATAGCGCACTACTGTGCGTGGAGAGTCTGAGTTGGACGCAAGATGCGCCGAAGCTGTGACTTTTATTTTGCTAGGACCATTTCACCGAAGTGATTGAATATCGGGTGTCCCTCTTCTAACCATGTGTCAAGTCCGCCTTCTAGATACTTAACATTGGTATAGCCCAACTGACGCTGCATCGTGTCTGCTGCAAGCGCCGCACTTTTACCTGCACGACAATAGACAATGACCAACGCTTTTTTATCAGGGATCGCCTTACCGACATCAAACTCAAGAACACCGCGAGCGATCTCGACATTCTCTTCAACATCGAATGTCCCCTCCATACGCATATCTGCCTCACGTACATCAAGGCCGATAAACTCTTCACCGTCATCGATCATCTTTTGAAGTTCAGTCGATGTGATCACTTTCACATTTTTTGCCGCTTTTGCAACAAGTGCCTCGCTGATCGCATCACCTGCCATCAAAGAGGTACTCAGACCCAATCCTAAAACAGCTGCTGCTAATGTGTGTAATTTCATATTTATCCTTTAGAGAAAAGCTCTAGATTTGTTGAATCATTATATTTTGTAATGCATTAAGTTTTTGTCTTATTGGATGTAAAAGTTAAAAGTGAGTAAAAGAATGTGTAGAAATGAAAATAGAGTTGATATTACGACCATATGTGAAAATTGTAGATGTGGTGTGAGTTGTGCTGAAGTGATCCCAAGAGCGTACTAATGTACGCCGAGAGGTGAACTGAAGTGCAAATCGCACCGCAGCTACAATTTTTAAGCTTCTTCCTCTTCGTTAAATTGAATCGTCTGCTCTTTATAGATACCTGTTCCAACCGGAATAGTACGCCCGATAATAACATTCTCTTTAAGGTCTGTAAGATCATCGATCTTAGCAGATACCGCGGCTTCCGTAAGGACTTTAGTCGTATCCTGGAAAGATGCCGCAGAGATGATCGAGTCGGCACTGACCGATGCACGTGTGATACCGACCAGGAACGGCTCAGCGATCGCAGGCTCACCGCCAAGACGAAGAATCTTTGCGTTCTCCTCCTGGAATTTGTTGTGAGAGATAAGATCGCCCGTGATGAACTTAGTGTCACCCGATGCAACGATCTTGATCTGGCGAAGCATCTGCGTAAAGATAACCTCGATGTGTTTGTCAGAGATACTAACACCCTGAGAACGGTAGACTGACTGAACCTCTGTTACAAGGTAGTTAAACAGTGCTTTTGTCCCCATAATACGCAATATCTCGTGTGAAGACATCTGACCTGTTGTCAACTGCTCACCTGCGTGAACGAAGTCGCCGACATTAACAAGTGCCTCCAGGCTTTTGTCAACGAAGTACTCTTTGACAATACCGTTGTCTGAAGCGATAACAATACGCTGCTTACCGCGCAGAGGTTTACCGAAACTTACCACACCGTCGATCTCAGCGATCAATGCGATCTCTTTAGGACGACGCGCTTCGAAAAGCTCAGATACACGCGGTAGACCACCGGTAATGTCTGATGATTTCTGAAGTGCTTTTGGCGTTTTTGCCAAGATATCGGCCACTTGTACATCTGAGTTGTTCTCAACATAGATCGCTGTCTTAGAACTAACAGAGTAACGGATGATCTCACCTTCAGTCGTTGCAAGCACGATAGTCGGCTTGTACTCGACCGGATAGTGGTCGTTAACCATTAGACGTGTCTTACCGGTCAACTCGTCGAACTGCTCAGTTACTGTCGTTCCCGGAATAATATCTTCGAACGTAACAGTACCGTTAGACTCAGAGATGATCGGGTTGGAGTATGGATCCCATTCAGCAATAACGATAGACTCATCTGTTGCCGGGTGAGCCAGGATCGAGTCACCTTCAACCACTGCATTGTCATCAACATCAACAATAGAACCACGTGCGATATAGTGACGGATCGCTTCACGATCATCAGCATCAACAACAACTGCGAAAAGACCTTTCTCTTCTACAACATAACCTGACTTAACCACTTCGTAACGCTCAAGGTAGTCACCTTTAAGCAAGAAGTACTTAACAGTACCGGCCTCTTTAGCCATGATCTTCTGCGTGATCGGTGCACCGTCTTCAACAGTGACCTCAGATGCATATGGAATACGGTTAGGTACATTCCAGCCATCTTTGATCTTCTCTACAATAGACTCGTCTGCTTCGATAACCGTACCGCTCTCGTATGGAAGGTAAAGTTTACCTTCGATCTTACCGCTGACACCTGCGATCTCGCCCGGTTTTGCCACTTCATACTTACGAAGCGTGTAGCGAACCACGTTTTTCTTGTCTTTAGTGTCTGTTACCGTCACCAGGATCTCGTCGTGAATAGTCTGAATGTCCAAAGTACCCGTAAATGGTGCTTTGATCTTAGGCTCGACAAGCAAAACGGCCGCATTACGACGGTTGGCAACGATATTTTTACCCTCTTTAGACTTATATGTCTTCATGTTGTAGTAACGGATAAAACCTTCACGATCAGCAATAACCTGACGCTCCTGCTGTGTGCTAGAGGCCGTACCGCCAACGTGGAATGTACGTAGAGTCAGCTGTGTACCCGGTTCACCGATAGATTGTGCCGCAATAATACCGACTGCCTCACCTTTACGCACCATGTGGCCGGTACCAAGGTCAAGACCATAACAGAGTGCACAGATCCCGCCCTCAGACTTACATGTCGTCGGTGTTCTGATGTGTGCTGTTTTAATACCTGCTTCTGCCATCTTCTCAGCAGCAATCTCATCTAGCAGCGTACCCTCTGGGTAGAGGATCTCATTGGTAATAGGATCGATCGCATCTTCAGCAAGTACACGACCTTGAACACGGTCTTGCAACGGCTCGATCATAACATTACCATCAGTGATGTCTGTGATCTCGATACCTTCGTGCGTACCACAATCGTGCTCAACGACTTTAACGTTTTGTGCAACATCCACAAGCTTACGGGTAAGGTAACCCGCATTCGCTGTTTTAAGTGCCGTATCCGCAAGACCTTTACGCGCACCGTGAGTAGAAATAAAGTACTCAAGGACGTTTAGACCCTCTTTAAAGTTCGAGATAATCGGTGTCTCAATAATGTCACCGTTTGGCTTGGCCATAAGACCACGCATACCGGCAAGCTGACGGATCTGTGCAGCAGAACCACGCGCACCGGAGTCAGCCATCATGTGGATCGAGTTGAAACCATCTTTATCGTTCTCGACCAAGCTCATCATGTCGCCTGCTACCGTGTTGTTTGTGTCTGACCAGACATCGATAATCTTATTGTAGCGCTCCTGCTCAGTCAAAAGACCTGCTTCAAACTGCTTCTGGATCTCGATAACCTTGTTTTTAGAGCTTGTAATAAGATCTTTTTTCTCATCCGGGATGATGATATCATCAATAGAGATCGAAACACCCGCTTCAGTTGCATGTTTGAAACCAAGGTCTTTAAGGCGGTCAAGGAAACTAGCCGTTACCGCGATACCACCATGTTTTTGGACATAATCAGCAATAGCATTGATGTTCTTCTTTTTCATGACCTGATTCCAAAGATCTGCCGGAACAAACTCCGGAAGGATCTCTTTAAGCAGCATACGTCCGGCAGTAGTGTGGATCATACGGCCATCTACTTTTGTACGTACTTTTGCATGGATGTCAAGTGAACCTGTCTCAAGAGCGATCTTGATCTCATCGACTGATGCAAACAGCTTGTTGGAACCCTGAACACCGTTTTTCTCCAAAGAGATGTAGTAGAGACC
Organism: Campylobacterota bacterium; assembly: GCA_039714575.1. GTDB lineage: Bacteria > Campylobacterota > Campylobacteria > Campylobacterales > Sulfurimonadaceae > Sulfonitrofixus. The sequence goes on from JBDLJE010000019.1 coordinate 19,955, forward strand.
AAGGACCATATCCTGTGACGGTGTCGCGATCGCTTTACCTGATGCCGGAAGCAGGATGTTCATCGATGCAAGCATCAAGACTTTTGCTTCAGCGATTGCCTCAGTAGAAAGTGGTACGTGTACCGCCATCTGATCCCCATCAAAGTCGGCATTGAATGCCGCACAGACAAGAGGGTGAAGCTGGATAGCTTTACCGTCGATCAATTTAGGGTGAAAGGCCTGAATTGAAAGCTTGTGAAGTGTCGGTGCACGGTTAAGCATAACCGGATAACCGTCAACGATCTCATTAAGACACTCCCAGACTTCGTTTGTCTGCATTTCGATCATCTTCTTTGCAGCTTTAACTGTTGTAGCGTAACCTTTGTCTTCAAGCTTTGCAATAAGATGCGGCTTGAACAGCTCAAGAGCCATCTTCTTAGGAAGACCACACTCATCCATCTTAAGTGATGGGCCGACAACGATAACAGAACGTCCGGAGAAGTCAACACGCTTACCAAGAAGGTTTTGACGGAAACGACCCTGCTTACCTTTGATCACTTCTGAAAGTGACTTAAGCGGACGCTTGTTGGCACCCTTAACTGCGTTTGCACGACGACCGTTGTCAAACAGTGCATCAACAGACTCTTGAAGCATACGTTTCTCATTACGTACAATGATCTCAGGAGCTTCAAGCTCGATAAGACGCTTAAGACGCTGGTTACGGTTGATAACACGACGGTAAAGGTCATTAACATCAGAGACCGCGAACTTGCCGCCGTCAAGGCTTACAAGCGGGCGAAGTTCCGGTGGAAGAACCGGTAGTGCCGTCAGCATCATCCAAGCCGGGTTGTTACCCGAGTTAAGGAATGACTCGATCACTTTAAGACGTTTGACCAAGGTCTTCGTCTTAGCAACTGACTTCGTGTTGTCCATGTCTTCTTTAAGCTGTGAGAAGATCTCAACAAGATCGATATCTTCAAGCATCTCACGGATCGCTTCGCCACCCATCATCGCTTTGAAGCCTGTCTCAGAGTAACGTGACATCAATACACGGTACTGCTCCTCATTAAGAACATCATACTTAAGTACCGGGGTAGCCTCTTCAGCATCGTAAAACGCTTCACCCGTGTTTTTAACGATGTATGCTTCGTAATAAAGTACGCGCTCAAGGTCTTTCATCTTAACACCGAGAAGTGTACCGATACGAGACGGCAGTGAACTCACATACCAGATGTGTGCAACAGGTGTTACAAGGTCGATGTGACCCATACGCGTACGACGAACCTTGGTAGTTGTTACTTCAACACCACATTTCTCACATACAACGCCTTTGTAACGCATCTTTTTATATTTACCGCAAAGACACTCGTAGTCACGGACCGGACCGAAGATCTTTGCACAGAACAGACCGTCGCGCTCAGGCTTAAGCGTACGGTAGTTGATCGTCTCAGGCTTTTTAACTTCACCGTGGCTCCAAGAGAGAACCTTCTCCGGACTTGCCAAACGGAACTGAAGCTGTTTAATGTCTTTTGGACGGTTCTCTTCTGTAATCGCTATAGGTACTAATTTACTCATCGTCTTCCACCTCGTCAAAAATCTCTACGTCAAGCGCCAGGGCTTGTAACTCTTTTGTCAATACAAACAGGGTCTCAGGAATTCCAGAAGCTGGAACACTTTCGCCTTTTGTCAATGCTTTGTACGCGTTAACACGTCCTTCAACATCATCAGATTTGATCGTCAACATCTCTTTAAGGACGGCACTTGCACCGTAAGCCTCCAGAGCCCATACTTCCATCTCACCGAAACGCTGTCCACCGAATAGTGCTTTACCACCGACCGGCTGCTGTGTGACCAGTGAGTAAGGTCCGGTTGAACGTGCGTGAACTTTCTCATCGACCAAGTGGTGCAGTTTAAGAATGTACATGTAACCGACGTTAACACGCTCTTTGATCTGATCACCTGTCTTGCCATCGTAAAGAACAGTTTTACCGTCATCGTCAAGTTTCGCAAGTTCGAACAGTTTTGCGAACTCTGCTGTGTCAACACCTTCAAAGATCGGTGTCGCGAACTTAACACCGTTTGACCAGTCGCGAGCGAATGTCAATAGGTCTTCATCGTTCATGTTAGCGATCACTTCGCCGGCGTTCATGAAACGTGCTACGTCTGCGATCTCTGTAAGCTTACTGCGAAGCTGTCCGATAAAGTCAGCCTGTTTTGCTTCAAAGATATCCTGGATCTGGTGACCGAGTTCACGACCTGCCATACCAAGGTGCATCTCAAGGATCTGCCCGATGTTCATACGTGAAGGTACACCAAGCGGGTTCAGACATACGTCAACCGAACGTCCATCGCTCATGTACGGCATATCGACTTCAGGAACGATAATAGAGACAATACCCTTGTTACCGTGACGACCTGCCATCTTATCACCGACTTTCAGCTTACGCTTTGTCGCGATATAGACCTTGACAAATTTCGTAACACCGTTTGGAAGGATGTCATCTTTTTCTAAGATCGTCAGCTTCTCTTCATGCTCGTCACGGAACTTTTTCTTCTGCTTCTGGAAGTGGTTCTTTGTCGAGTTGTACTTCGACTGAACCTCTTCTGAGAATGACTTGACAACACTGTTCATTGCGAAACGGTTGACGTTTGCAAGGTCTTCAGCTTTGATACTGTCCCCGATCTTGTACTCAACCTCATTAACTGTTACGTCAGCAAGAAGCTCTGCTTCAGTCAAGATAGACTCAATACGGATCATCTCCTCTTTGTCGATCATAAGAAGACGGTCGTAGTGCTCACGCTCCAGCTCGTCACGCTCTTGCTTCTCAAGCTCCAGTGCACGAGGATCTTTGTCGTACCCTTTTTTCGTAAAGATCTTGATGTCAACAACAACACCTTCCATCGATGGCGGACAGTAGAGTGATTTGTTAACCACGTGACCCGCTTTTTCACCGAAGATAGCACGTAGAAGACGCTCTTCGGGAGTAGGTTTGACCTCACCTTTTGGAGAGACCTTACCGACAAGGATCATACCGCCGCTGACGTTTGTACCAAGCTTGACGATACCGCTCTCATCCAGGTGAGTAAGCTCATCGTCACGCACATTAGGGATGTCACGAGTGATCTCTTCGATACCGTGTTTAAGCTCGCGTGCCTCCGCCTCTTTTTCGTAGACGTGAACAGATGTATACGCATCTTCACGGATCATACGCTCAGAGATAACGATCGCATCCTCGTAGTTGTAACCGTTCCATGGCATAAAGGCAACCATAGCATTGACACCGAGTGCCAACTCACCGTGATCCATGTTTGGACCGTCAGCGATGATCTGACCAGCAGCTACTTCCTGACCAACGTTAACAGACGCTTTTTGGCTGAATGTCGTATTTTGGTTGGTACGAAGGTTCTTCTCTAGCGGGTAGTAGTCAATAAACGTACCGCTCTCATCTTCACCAAGAACAAAAATGTGTTTAGAGTCAACTTTCTCGACACGACCTGCGCGCTTCGCTTTAATACACTCCCAAGCATCACGGGCAACAAGTTTTTCAATACCCGTTCCGACCATTGGTGCTTGCGGCTTAAGAAGCGGCACTGCCTGACGCTGCATGTTTGAACCCATTAGTGCACGGTTGGCATCATCATGCTCAAGGAAAGGAATCAGTGACGCGGCAACACCGACGACCATCTGAGATGAGAGGTCCATGTATTCACAGTCTGCCGCTTTACCGAGTTTGATCTCACCGTCTTGACGTACTTCGATCAACTCTTCTACAAAATTACCGTCTGCATCGATCTCATTAGAAGCAGCGGCGATCATCTTGCCCTCTTCTTGTGTTGCAGTAAGATAGACAACGTTCTCAGAACCAGTCTGAACTTTACCGTCTTTAACCAGGTTGTACGGTGCTTCGATGAAACCAAGCTCATTAACCATAGAGTAAGCAGCCAAAGTATTGATAAGACCAATATTCTGACCCTCCGGCGTCTCGATCGGACAGATACGGCCGTAGTGGGTCGGGTGAACGTCACGCACTTCAAAGCCAGCACGCTCTTTAACAAGACCACCCTCACCGAGAGCAGAGAGACGACGTTTGTGTGTCACTTCTGAAAGCGGGTTCGTCTGGTCCATGAACTGAGAGAGCTGTCCGCCTGAGAAGAACTCCATAATCGTCGATGTGATCATCTTAGAGTTGATAAGATCGTGAGGCATAAGCTCAGACATCGGTCCACTCATCGTAGAGAGTTTGTCTTTGATCGCTTTTTGCATCTTGATCAGGCCGTTGTGCAGCTCATTACCTAAGAGTTCACCGATCGAACGGATACGACGGTTACCAAGGTGGTCACGGTCATCAATGTGACCCTGACCGTTTTTGACTTTAATAACATACTTAACAGTGTTGATGATGTCTTCGTTAGTCAGAACTGTGATGTACTCAGGAATAGAGAGACCAAGTTTGTGGTTCATCTTCATACGACCGACTTTCGTCAAGTCATAACGCTCAGGGTCAAAGAAAAGCTGGTTGACAAAGGCTTTAGCAGCCTCTTTGGTTACCGGCTCACCCGGACGCATCACTTTGTAGATACGGATCGCTGAAAGGTCGTTCTCATCTTCGATCTCTTCTGTCTGCTTAAGCAGTTTAAGAGAGTCCGCGTCAGCATTGAATGCGTTGATGATCGACGCATCAACACCCTCAGCCAAGTCATTGGCAATAACAAATTCAGATACACCTGATTCTGCCATCTTTTTGAGTTTAGTCTCATCAAGAGCTGTCATCGTATCAAAAAGGACCTCGCCTGTTTCAGGGTCAATGATCGGCTCTGCCAAGTAACGCTCTGCAAGGGTCTCAAGCGGGTACTGAACTGCTTTGACGCCATCATCAAGGAACTTCTGCGCTTTTTTAGCAGTCAGACGTTTACCGGATGCCAAAAGAACGTCACCGGCTTCAGATACAAGATCATACTCAAGACGACCTGCGAACTCATCTGGCTTAAAGTCCATAGTGAACTGGTTATCAGAGACATTGATCTTCTGAAGCGGGTAGAACATCTTCAAGATGTCCTGCTTAGAGTAACCCATAGCACGGAACATGATCGTTACAGGCACTTTACGGCGCTTGTTGATTCGCATATAGAGGATATCTTTCGGATCGTACTCAAAGTACAACCATGAACCGCGATCAGGAATGATCTGACCGGTATAGATCAGTTTGTTACCCGCAGTTGTCGACTCCTCTTCTTTGAAGATAACACCCGGTGAACGGTGAAGCTGGTTAACAACAACACGCTCAACGCCGTTAACGACGAAAGAGGTACGGTCTGTCATCAGCGGGATATCACGAACGAAGATAGACTGCTCTTTAATGTCTTTAACGCCCAGTTTCTCTTTAGTGTTCTCATCACGGTCCCATAGAACAAGACGCGTCTTCATTTTTAATGAAACAGCGTACGTCAGTCCACGCTCCATACATTCACGTACCGTGTACTTAGGTGCAGCGACTTCGCTTCCAAGGTACTCGATCGTAAGGCGGTTCTGTGAGTCATGGATAGGAAAGGCAGAAGAGAACACTTTCTCAATGCCGCTGGCATCACGGTTCTTCTTCTCGATCATCAAAAAGTTGTCATAAGAACTTTGCTGAAGTTGTAACAGGTTCGGAATTTCAATCTGTTGTGGGGTTTTAGCGAAATCAACGCGTAAACGGTTTCCAGAATGTAAGCTATTTAACATAGGCTTCCTCTAAGGTAAATTTTTAATAACTAAACGTACTTTATACAACCAGACGAAGCGGTGTTCGGGGATTGGTCATGTATACATAGGCTATAGCTATAGCCCATATGCAGTAGAAATTGCAAAAATGCAATATAAATGCTGCGATTGCAGTTTCTGCTGCATAATTTAAGTAATAATAAAAGTAGTGTTTAATTAACGGGAATAGTCCAAGCGTCCAAGGACAAATCGATCCACAAGTAATAAATGTCTGTGGTCTCTTACGCACAAAAGCCACTTTGACCAAGTGTCAGAAACACCTAATCAAAGCGGCTTTGTGGTCGCAGACAAGGAGGGTTCCTTGCCTGCAAAAAGTTAAATTACTTAACTTCGACTGTTGCACCAGCTTCTTCAAGAGCTTTTTTAGCTTCTTCAGCAGCTTCTTTATCAACACCTTCTTTGACAGTTGACGGAAGTGCTTCTGCAGCTTCTTTAGCTTCTTTAAGACCAAGACCTGTAAGAGCACGGATAGCTTTAATAACACCGATTTTCTTAGCACCGGCGTCAGTAATAACAACGTTGAACTCAGTTTGCTCTTCACCAGCAGCAGCGCCACCGGCAGCAGCACCGCCGGCAACCGCTACAGGTTGAGCAGATACGCCAAATTTTTCTTCGAATTCTTTAACAAGCTCAGAAAGCTCAAGAACAGATAGACCAGAGATGAATTCTAATACGTCTTCTTTAGTTACAGCCATAATTAATTCCTTAATTTTTATTCTAAAAATGAAGGGAACCCTTCATTTAGTCGCTAACGTCGTCGGAAGTAATTCCGCCAACTACGTTAACACTGAGTTTCCTTCAGCAGGAAGCTCACGCTTTGCTTTAAAGTGCTCTGCACTTCTTAGACCGTTATTTTCACGGTTAAGTTAAAGTCCGGAAAGACTTTGCAGTGGTTAAGCCACTAATCTTAAAGAGCAGTGCTTACGCTTCTGCTTCTTTCTTTTGTCTAAGCGCATCGATGCCGATTGCCATATTGGTAACTGGAGCCATCCATGTTGCAGCAAGCATTCCAAGTAGCTCTTCGCGTCCCGGAAGTTTTGCAAATGCATTGATCTTTGCAACGTCAGCAGCTTCACCGTCAAGGTAACCTGCTTTGATCACAAATTTCTCTTCGTTATCTTTATCAGCAGCGAAGTCAGAAGCTACTTTAGCAGCAGCGACAACGTCTTCAGACCATACAAAGATGTTTGTGTCTTTAAGTTCAAGACCTGTCATCTTTGCATTGCCAAGAGCGACAGTCGCCAAGCTATTTTTAATAACTTGAACTTTAACGTCTTTAGCGCGTGCAGCTTTACGAAGTGTTTCTAGTTGAGCAACAGTCAGTCCTTTGTAGTCACAAACGATTACGGCTGCTTTATCTGTGAATGATTCTGTAAGTTCAGCGATCAGTTCAGCTTTTCTAGATTTTAACATTTATATTCTCCTTTCCAGACTTTAACTTCAAGAGGGGCGGGAAAGGCCGATTAAGCTTACTGCAGACACTGCAGAAACCCCCAACTATCATTAGTCCAAGTAATCCAGAATCCGTGTGACGACCGCGGTCATCACTAATCGAAATCTTTATCTAAAAATCCATAGATTTGTAGGTAAAAACGTCTGTTTTTTTGAATTTGGAACGCAATTATACCGAAAGTTTCTTTTAATTACAAGTAGATCGCAGTGAAGTTTTTGAAGAAGTTCTCATAAGCAGAATATCCAACACAGCCGTAAGCACGGACAGGCATTTAGACCTGTCTAAGTCACTTGTTTTAAAGGTAATCGAAAGTGGAGGTTCAACCCCTGGGGTTGTAACTGTAACTGTAATGCAGGTAATACTTCTGTCCACTCTGTGTCATCTAGGCAGGCATACGTTGGTCAGCATACTCGAAACGTTGCACTAAGTTGTCACTTCCGTATTTTGAAAGTAGTGGGTTGTCACCCGACCCTTTTTTTTCTTCTGTTTTATTCGCATATTGTAATTGTACATTATGAATACTCTTCGCACTTACATTGTGTACAACTATTTCAATACTTGAACTTTTACACCCAACTGTTATAAATAGTATTGAGAGAATTATTAGTTTAATACTCCACTTCATTTTAATACCCATATCCATTTGGGACATCTCCTATTAGCCAAAGTCCACCAAATGTTGCAGCACTGTAGCATTTTAGTATTTTAATCTATTGTACTATAAAAGTAGCGAGTTGTCACCTGACCCTAAATTTTCATTATAAACGTGAATATAACCTTTTTAATTGTCGACATTTACTTATTATAAAACCACTAACTATGTTAAAAAAGAAATGATTTAAAAACCACCCTATGCTTGTTAATATAACTAGCCATAATAAAGAACTTAGTAAATAAAATAAACCTGTATTTACATTAATATCCATCATAGAAGACACCGTAATATTCAAAATTATGACAGCATAACTTATCCCCATTGTTAAAAAAGTAGATATAAAAAAATAACCTATTATTTTTAATAAATTTTTGATTTTGTTAAATAATAATGTGTAAAGGGATAACACTAGCAGTACAATATAGTAATAATTTAAAATAATCGCAGAAAGTATAAAAATACTATTTGATAAAGGTACAATCAGTATTGATATTACAAATACATACTTTATCCAATGAGAATTACTTTTACAAAAATATATTGCAAAACCACTTATAATAACTAAAGAAATAAAATTTAATAACTGTATATACATCATTGTCCATCCCAAATAGGATCATCAGGACTTACTATACACATCAAAGCGCAATTTGTATGAGCTGCTGTTTGACAAGCAAACGTACCTGCATCACTACATTCAGAACAGCCAACTTGATCGTCATACTCTTGCAGGCATTGTCTCATACAGTTAGTCCAACCAGAAATAATATTTTGTGTAGGAAAGTTTGGACATAATTCAGGAGCAACGTCACAATAATAAAAGTACCCCTCTTGACATTCGTCATCATAATATGAACAATCTTCTGTACCATAAAGCCCAAGAGGATCCACAAAATTCACCGGATCCCCAAGAACATACCCATAAAGATTAGTATCCCCACCTTGAAAACCTATAGGGTCTTTAGCCGTCCACTTGCCTGTATAGGCGTCGTAGTCACGATAGCCGAATCTGGTCAGACCTGTGTCAGGGTCGTACAGTCCGCCTGCAAACCCGAACGGGATCTTTAGACTTGGGTTACTGTCACTAACGATGTTACCGAAACTATCATAAGAGAGGGTTTTTAGCTTTCTGCCAAACGCATCGGCAACGACTCTTGGAGAACCGACATGGTTGTAAGCGATGTAGTAGACACTGCCTGTACCGTCTTCATAACCGATCGGCATTCGGCCGTCTGCATAATTAAATCGCTGAACAAGGTTGTCGTTTCCGTCATAGATGGCTAAAAGTGTTGTCAGATCATTCCACAGATACTTCTCTACCACAACACCGTTTTTGAGTTTAGCCACTCTTTGGTTGTTGGCATAATTGTTTAGAAGATAATTTGTACTCTCATTTGACGGCAATCGCAAAGTTTTTTCTCCGTTTTAAAAAGTGGATATTCATCACTTGTCCCCTATTTACGTATTTCTTATAAACAGCTGCCTTTTAAAGGTTCAATAATTCATTTAAAACAACTAAAATACCTACTGTAAGAGGTATAAATATTATAAGTATTGCCAGGATATTATTTTTAATATTTAGTTTACAAACGTACCCAATTATTGCCATATTACCCATTAAAAAAATCATACCTAAATGGACAACTCGCTCAAGTTGGATAAAAAAAGTAGCACTTATCCATAAAAATATACTAAAAATAAATATGTACTTAAAAAGCTTGCTATCAATTAAATCGCAAAAGTTTAAATATTTCATAGTGGTGTAACCCATGAATAACAACCATCAGCACCAATGCTTGCTCCTAAGCCAAAACTTGAGTTAGGTAAACGTGCACCTACACTTGCTGAAACGCCAGAATCATTTCCATTTACACTTGTACCACCACCTAATGGACCATATGCAATATCTCCTCCAACACCTCCACTCCATCCGTCAGATTGGCAATCACTCTCTACTCCTGTACTAAATTCTAAACCTGCACCAAAATATAAACCTAGTCCTATTCGTCCACATATAGTCATTATTCTATACTCTCGTCCATTAATAGTTTTTATTTGCATGTGCACATTAATTCCTGCAATAAGAGCGTGAAAACCTGCACCAAATCCACCAGAGCCACTAATACCTATTCTTAACCCTTCAGGATCCACAAAATTAACCGGATCCCCAAGCACATACCCATAAAGATTACTGTCCCCGCCAGCAAACCCTATCGGGTCTTTAGCCGTCCACTTTCCTGTTTCAGCGTCATAGTCACGATAGCCGAATCTGGTCAGACCTGTGTCAGGATCGTACAGTCCGCCTGCAAACCAAACGGTACTTTAAAACTTGGGTCACTGTCT
>JBDLJE010000020.1:0-30129 GCA_039714575.1 Campylobacterota bacterium
TGCAAGGTCAGGCGCAACAACTGAAAATAAGAGAGAAAAGAGCTTGAGGTTTCCTCAAAAAGTCTTGACAACGCCTGATTTTTTAGCGGTTGCCAATACGAAGAACAATGAAGTGTGGTTGAGTGATTATGATGCTCAGGTCTTTGACGTCATTGAAGCAGACAACCCTATGGGTATGGCATTTAAAGACGAGAAACTTTACATCTGTGAGAGCAATAGAGGCAGTGTGGTCTCATACGATATAAATAGTAAAGAGAAGCAGACAATACTGGAAGACCTGCGTAACCCTTATGATATTGCAGTTGATGATGAACATCTCTCAGTGGCCTCAGCCGGAGCACATCTTATCAATATTTATAACGTAAAGAGTCTATCTCTTATTGCATCCTACGGAAACTGTTTTGAAGCACTTCGTGATGGAAAGGCTGATGAGTGTCAGTTGGCGCAACCCTCAGGATTGGCACTGATGGATGAGACACTCTATTTTGTCGATGCTGAAAGTTCGTCACTTAGAAAGATCGAAAATGGTGAGGTCTCTACGCTGATAGGTGAGGGGCTTTTTACCTATGGCGATAGCGATAGTGGTGAGATCTTACTGCAGCATCCGCAAGGGGTCTGCCCGGGTATTATCGGTGACGGCTGCGGCGGAGGCCGTCTCTTTATTGCGGACACCTTTAACAACAAAGTCAAAGCTTATTTCCCTGATGACAACTCTATGCGGACACTGTTAGATGGATTAAATGAGCCAAGCGGTATTGCTAAAAAAGAGTGTGAGCTGTTTATTGCCAATACCAACGCTCATGAGATTGTTGTATTTGATCTGCCTAAGATGGAGAGCAGGGTGATGGAGTTTAGTTTTAATATTAAGTAAGAGCAAGAGCAATCGTCAGCAGGTTATACTGATTTTCTCAGATTAAAGAGCAGAGAGCTGTTGATCTTTAGATAGTTGGTAGACTAAAATAATTTGTGAAATCTGTGTAATTCGTGGATAAAAAAATGTAATCAGCTTTATAAAGAGAAGATTTTGTCTTTTCTATTAATGTTAAGCCGCCAGCGGTACCTGAGGTACATCGCTTCTGGTTTCGTTCGCAGAAAAGCCCAGAAATGGGCTTTTCTTATCGCGAACTCACATCATCCCTGGCATGCCCGGCATTCCGCCGCCCATGTCACCGCCACCTGCAGGTGCTGCTGGGACTGGAGGCTCCGGGATAAGGTGGATCGTTGCTTCGGTTGTAAGAAGCATGCTGCTTACTGATGTTGCGTTAGTCAGTGCAACACGTGCCACTTTCAGCGGATCGATGATACCCTCTTCAAACATATCGACATATTCACCAGTTGCTGCATTGAAGCCTGTAGTGTCAGAGTCAGCTACTTCGATAGCATTCACAACAACACCTGCGTCAAAACCGGCATTCATAGCGATCTGCTTGATCGGTGCTTTGACGGCACGCAAGATGATCTCGCAACCGATCTTCTGGTCGCCCTCTAGTTCAGGAAGTTCAACCTTAGCGGCTGCACGCACCAGTGCTGCTCCGCCACCGATGATGATGCCCTCTTCTACGGCTGCTTTTGTTGCAGAGAGTGCATCGTCAACACGGTCTTTTTTCTCTTTCATCTCAGTCTCGGTCGCTGCACCGACTTTAATGACAGCTACGCCGCCGGAGAGTTTTGCAAGACGCTCTTGCAGTTTCTCTTTGTCATACTCAGATGATGTTGTCTCCATCTGTGTCTTGATCTCAGCAATACGAGAAGCAACCGCCTCTTTAGTACCGACACCGTTAACGATAACCGTGTTGTCTTTGTCGATGACAACACGCGCTGCCTGACCAAGGTCATTAATCGTCGTAGACTCTAACGTACGGCCGATCTCTTCAGAGATGATCTGTCCGCCGGTCAAGATAGCGATGTCTTGCAACATCGCTTTACGGCGGTCGCCGAAGCCCGGTGCCTTAACCGCAGTGATGTTCAAGATACCGCGCATTTTGTTGACAACAAGTGTTGCAAGTGCTTCACCCTCAACATCTTCCGCCACGATAAGCATCGGACGGTTGGTCTTTTGAACCTGCTCAAGAACCGGAAGGATATCTTTTAGGTTAGAGATCTTGCCGTCGAACATCAGGATGAACGGCTGCTCGATCTCAGCGGTCATCTTCTCAGTGTTGGTGATGAAGTACGGGCTGAGGTAACCGCGGTCAAACTGCATACCTTCAACAACGTCCAGCTCATCGCTGATACCTTTGGCCTCTTCAACGGTAATAACACCGTCTTGACCGACTTTGTCCATTGCTTCAGCGATCATGTCACCGATCGTCGTGTCCGAGTTAGCAGAGATGCTTGCTACTTGAGCGATCTCTTTTTTACCCGCAACTTTCATCGATGCAGCTGTAAGGTGCGTCAAGATCTCAGCCATCGCCTTGTCCATACCGCGTTTTACCTCTACCGGGTTAGCACCCGCAGTGATGTTGCGAAGACCTTCAGTGAAGATAGCGTTGGCAAGAACTGTTGCAGTCGTTGTACCGTCTCCGGCCTCGTCAGCCGTGTTGGCAGAGACCTGCTTGACAAGCTGTGCTCCCATATCTTCAAGAGGCTCTTGAAGCTCGATCTCACGTGCCACAGAGACACCGTCTTTAGTGATGACAGGTGCGCCGTATGAGCGTTGGATAAGCACGTTACGACCGCGCGGTCCCATCGTTACTTTTACTGCGTCTGTAAGTTTCTGAACGCCTTCCGCTAAGGCGTTGCGTGCATTGTCTGAATAGTGAATTTCTTTTGCCATTTTCAATGTCCTTGAATTTATTTAGATTATTTAATGATTCCGAACAGGTCTTCTACATCGATGATGAGAAATGCTTCGCCGCCGACTTTAAACTCGTTGCCTGCGTATTTTCCAAAGACAACAACATCGTCTACTTTAACGTTCTCTACTTCTGCAGAGACAGCGACAACCTTGCCTTGTGACGGCTTCTCAGTTGCGCTGTCAGGGATGATGATGCCTGAGGCAGTTGTTTTTGCTTCTTCCGTGCGTGCTACTAAGACACGTTTTCCAAGTGGTTCAAAGTTCATGATGTTCCTTATACTATTATAGGGTCTGTTTTAGTGGCGTAATAATACTAGAAAGTTAGTAAATGTTTGGAAAAACCTATAACTCATCTTTATCTTCTTTTATTTTTGTCGGTTGAAAGAAGTCAAGATAGTAATATCTAACCACTTCAAATCATAAAACTACAATTTCCTACTCCTCCATTTTAGAAAATTGTACTTCAGGTTTAAATTTTGGGTAAATCCAACACTTCCTTGCCATCAAAGGAAAATAAAAGGATTTCCTGACTATAATTCCAGCCTCTTAACAAGATGTCAGGGTAGCTCAGCTGGTTAGAGCACTGGTCTCATAAGCCGGGGGTCGGGGGTTCAAGTCCCCCCTCTGACACCATCTTTAAACTCCATTTCTATAGTCATAACCTCAAGAAAACCATTAAAACTCAACACATATGCTGTTTTTATACACAACACATTCGGCCTTTTAAAAGTGCTTTGAAAACCCACCTTTCATGCTTATTTACATACAGAAGTCGAAGGTTTGTTGCCTTGTGCGATATTTCCTACACCTTAATTTTCCTTAATTTGCTACTATTTTTAGTGTATGTTTATTACCAAGTTCCAAGCGGATAAATTATTTAGAAAAGAGGGTTGAAAACAGAATGAGCGGTGTATGTTGAAGAGTATGAAAGAGGTATTGATGACGATTGACTTCAAAAACCAATACACTCGTGCGCTATTAACGTTCATTTTTCTTGAAGCCCTTTTTCTGACTATAATCAACGTCAACCAATATAACAGCTCTCAAGAGTATCTTGACCAAAAAACTACTGAGGCAAAAAGTGCCTATGAGACTGTCCATCACAGCTTTCATAAGATCTCTGAGATCGTTGTGGGCTCCATGGGTGAAAATCCAAAGATCATAGAGTTGTTGACAGAGGCAGGCGGGGCCGATGAACACAATGAGATGCTGATCGCCAAGAAGCTTGAGAGACACCTGAAAGAAGATTTTTTAAACCTCAAAGAGCTCTACTTTGAGGAGATAAGGTTTATTCTGCCAAACGGCCACAGCTTCTTGCACCTGGATAGATCCGGTGTGTTTGACAGCAGCCATAACGGCGAACAGACGGACTTGGGTGTCCAAAGTAAAACACAAAACCAGTTTCACTTTGGACATTCTCTTTTCGGTAAGGAAAAAGAGGTCATAGGGAGTGTTGAGTTTTCACTGTCATCGAGTACATTTACAGAAGAGCTGGAAAAACTGCTGGAGGCACAGCTTAACTTTGTCAAGGTCGAAGATATATTTTCTCTTTTGCAGATAGATGATTATAAAGGAGACACCAAAAACAGTTTCCCGAAACAAGAGTACTTCTTTGACGAAAGCGTCATGACCGACATCAGTCTGCAGACAAGAGCTTCCCAAAGTTTTTCGATGGCGATCCATGATGATGAAAATGTCGGAACGGTTACTTTTTTAGCGGTTTTGGAGGCTAAACCGCAAGAGAGCATCAACTACTTTGTCTACTTCAAAGATGACCCGCAACTGGCCGTCTCTATTGGTAATTACAACATCACACAGCTGGTAGGCTCTCTTTTGCTGGCAGGTGTTTTTATTTTTGGGCTGATCAGGACAAATCGTAAAAAAGTGATCGCAGATCGTGTCAACCAGAAAACATTCGAGCTGCAAGAGTCCAATCGACTGCTTAAAGAGCGTTATGAGCTGACACTTGCCGGGGTAGGCGACGGTATCTGGGACTGGGATCTTGCGAACGATACGATCTTCTTCTCAAAACGTTGGAAAGACATGCTTGGTTATGAAGAAAATGAGATAGAAAACGCCGTGGATGAGTGGAAAAGACGGATTCATCCCGATGATCTGGAACAAGCTGTTACTGCCGTTACGGCAAATATGGCGGGGAAAACAGACAGGTTTGAGAACCTGCACCGTTTGAAACACAAAGATGGTCATTGGATATGGGTACTTGACCGTGGAAAAACGATCTTTGATGATGAGGGCAGTGCCGTGAGAATGTTGGGAACGCATACAGATGTGACAGACAAAAAAGAACTTGAAGATACTGTGGCTAAAAATGAAGCCAGACTTGTCGAGGCACAAAAGATCGCACACCTTGGGAACTGGGAATGGAACCTGTCAAATAACGCGATCACCTGGAGTGATGAACTCTACCGTATACTGGGTGAAGTGCCGCAAAGTTTTGCGCCATCATATAAGAGATTGATACCGTATCTCCCCCGATCAGAGAAGGAACGGTATAAAAATAGCATGCATAAGATCATAAACAACATGGAGCCTGAGCGTGTTTATGAGTGGAAGATCATTAGAAAAGACGGTTCATACGCTTATATCTCATCTACGATCAAAATAATCTCTGACGACCAAGGCAAGGCTGTCCAGGTCCAGGGTACATTTTTAGATGTCACAAAAGGCAAGGAGGCGGAAGAGCAGTTGTCTCTGATGAACAGTATGCTTGTCGAGTCATACAGCAAACAGAAGGTAAAGACCAAAGAGGTCACAGAGGCGAAAAAAGAGCTGGAACAAAGTCATAGCGAGATGCTCTCTGCAAAACTGGAAGCCGAACAGGCATCAAGGGCAAAAAGTACGTTTTTGGCCAATATGTCCCATGAGATCAGGACACCGCTCAATGCGATTAACGGGTTTATCGGACTGTTAAAAGATCATGAGACGGATGTTGAGAAGCTGGATTATCTAAAGATCATCGACAGCTCTTCAGAGTCGCTTTTACAGATCATCAATGACATTTTGGACTTCAGCAAGATAGAGAGCGGAAAACTGGTCATTGAACAGATAGAGTTTACTCCGAAAAAAGAGCTGTGCGGCACCGTAGAACTCTTTAGAATCAAGGCCATTGAAAAAGAGATCAACCTTGAGGTAAACGGTTTTGACATGCTGCCCAAAACGCTTCACGGCGATGTCCTGCGAGTCAAACAGATCCTCTCAAACCTTCTCTCAAATGCTATCAAGTTTACCGATAAAAAAGGGAAAATAAAGTGCAGTATCAGGCATGAAGAGGGATATTTATGTATTGATGTCGAAGACAACGGCATCGGAATACCTGAGGAGAAACAAGAGAAGATATTTGACTCTTTCACCCAGGCAGACGATTCGACTGTGAGAAAGTATGGAGGAACAGGACTTGGCCTTGCCGTGAGCAAAAATCTCGCTAAACTGCTTGGCGGTGACTTGAAGGTCGAAAGTCAAGAGGATGTAGGAAGTACCTTCTCCCTCACCGTTGCATGTGCATTAGGTGAAGAAGAAGAGAAAGAAGAAAAGGCGAGTATGGAGGAGAGCAATAACATGGCCGGACATATTCTGGTCGTAGAAGACAATAAAGCCAACCAGATGTTCGTCGGTATAGTACTGCGAAATGCCGGACTGACGTTTGACACGGCGATGGATGGGCTTGAGGCGATAGAGCGGTTTAAAAACGGCAAGTATGACGTGATCTTGATGGATGAGAACATGCCTAAGCTCAACGGTATCGGTGCGACGAAAAAGATCTTGGCGATCGAACAGGAAGAAGGGGTGGAACATACACCGATAATCGCCCTCACCGCAAATGCGCTTGTCGGTGATCGGCAGATCTTTATGGACGCGGGTATGGACGAATACCTGACCAAGCCGATTGAACCGGAACAGTTGATCAAAGTCATCGCAGAGATGAGTGCATAGGCCTCTTTTTTTGGATCTTAAAATTGCAAAAAGAGTTTTTAAAATTCACCAATATATTATATATGTAAGAAATAGACTACATATTAATAGTATATATTCAATTATAATATATATAAAAAAAGGTTTAATTATGTCAAAAAGAGTTCTTATTGTAGATGATATCGATCTTATTCTTGATTTCGAAGAGAAGGTGATCGAGTCAGTGAAAAGTGATATCGGCCTTTCGATCGTTATTGACAAGGCCAATACTGTTACCGAGGCTAAAGGGTTGATCGATAACCATGATTACGATCTGATCATATCCGACATGAACCTTCCTGACGGTACAGGAACCGAGATCGCAAAATACGGTGCCCATAAAAACAGCGAGACCCGTCTTGCCGCACTGACGATCTATCCGCAAAAATATGAGATGGAACGAGCTTATTTTGATGCGTATTTCAAAAAGCCGATACTGCCTTCTGTCTTTAAAGACAGCCTTAGATTACTACTAAGTGCGTAAAAAACATGTCTCTTCTTGATGTGAGCAACCTGCATGCGACTGAAATGTTTGATTCCCTTTCCATGGGTATTGTTATTACAGATACTAAAACGCGGGTACACTGGGTGAATACGTTCTTTTGGGAACATTATAGTTTTAAAGACGAAGTACTGCTCAGTGCATCTCTCAATAACCTGACATTTTTAAATGATCATGAAATCCTTACAGATATACACTTGGAACAGTTTTCAGCAGTGCAGAAGTGGACAGGTGAGATCATCTGCCTTACCTCCTCGGGTGAGAACCGTTTATGCAAGACCACGGCCTACCCGATGACAGACGAGCATCAAAACCAGGACTATTACCTGTTCTGCTTTGATGAAGTGACTAACAGTGAAGGGGCGTTTGACGACTTGTTGAAACTAACGCGTTTTGATCAATTGACGGGGCTTCCCAATCGTGCCTACTTTATTGAGACATTGGAAAACAAGCTTCGTGAAGCTGATCTGAACCAGACTTTTCTCGGTGTGATGTTGATCGAGTTTGATGAGTTGGAGCATTTTAATAGTCTCTATGCTCAGGACATGGACGAACACATTCTTCTAGAACTTAGAAACATCCTGCAGCCGATGCTGGGTGATAATATGACACTGGCTAGGGTCGCAAATGCAAAATACGCACTCATCTATGAAGATATGTCGAGTACGAATGATATTGAAAAACTGGCGCAGAACGTGATACATCTTTTTGCCGAACCCGTAGTGGTCGATACCCATCTTATTTATGTTGACCTCACTGTAGGTATCAGCCTCTATCCGACGGATGCCGACTGTGCAAAAATTTTGCTCAAAGAAGCTGAAAGGGTGTCGAGCTCTTTGCAAAAAGAGGGTACAAATCAGTATGGTTTTTCACACAAACTTCCTGAAAGCAATGTTGACAACCTGCTTCAGTTAAGCAGTGACCTCCCGGCAGCAGTTGAAAATGGCGAGATCTATTTTCTTTTTCAACCGCAATATTGCCATAAAGACAAACGTTATTGCGGTGCAGAGCTGTTGGTACGCTGGGAACATCCACAGCTTGGAAGTGTATCGCCGGAGACATTTATACCGATAGCGGAACAGACGGGTATGATCCGTTCTGTGACTATGAAAGCACTGATGGAAGCCTCAAAGATGTTCAGGAAGGTTGAAGAACTCGGCATCACTGACTTTTCATTGTCGATCAACATCTCTCCAAGTATGCTGCTGTACAGTACATTTGTAGAGAACGTTAAATTCTTTATAGAGAGTTATGACCTTGCCGGTAAACAGTTGCGCTTTGAGATCACTGAAAATGTTCTGACGCGCAACCTGACAAAGATGGTGGAGACACTTGAAGAGATCAGGAGTATGGGTATCGGCATTGAGATGGATGATTACGGAACAGGCTACACCTCGATAAAATACCTGTCACAACTGCCGATCGACACACTGAAAATAGACAAAAGTTTTGTACGTGACATCGACAAAGAGCCTAAAAAGGCCACGCTGTTTAGAGCTATTTGCGATATGGCGCTGGCCTTGGGTTATGAGATCATTGCAGAAGGCGTTGAAACAGAGAGTGAAGACCTTATTGTTCAGGCGTATGAGAACATAATAGTACAAGGGTATTACTATGCAAGACCGTTGAGAGATGAAGCCTTGCTGACGTTATTGTCCTCCAAAACCGACCCATAGGTCAGGACGGTATTGAGGCGTACTTAAAGCTCTTGCTGCAGTTGTGTAACAGATGTTCGCATCTCGTCAAGCAGTGTTAACACTAGGGACTCATCGCTTGCAAGAGCAGCGTCCTCAAGTGATTTGCCCAGTGTATAGAGCGGGGTCAGTTTCATGTTCCCTGCGCTTCCTTTGATGGCATGTGCTTCATCTTTGATCTCGCTCCATGCCTTATTCTGGCACATAGTCTCGATATTTTCTATGGCATCGACAGTATCATTGGCAAATACACTTACTATAGTTTTAACATCATCAATGCCAAATCCAAGTTCACTGGCGATTGCTTCAAGATCATACATAATTTGTTTCCTTAAACTTGTAGTATTATAATTTTATCATATTTTTCAGGTGTGATTGTAGGAATCATCCTACAGACAAACAGAGAGATAGATTAGTATGATATCTTATATATATTATCAAGTGTCATTAAGTGGAAAAGCCAGGTAAAATATACGATCACCGGCAGCGGTGTTGCGTGTATTTGTCTCATTTTCACTCTAGTACCGGATATGTTGAAGAGACTATTACAAAGGCTGTTTATGCAAAAACTTATTAAAAACACACTGCTCAACGCGGATGCCTATCTGAAGAACTTTGGTTTCAGTGAAGAGCAGATCGCACCTCTGCTGGTTCAGGCGGAGAAAGACCTGGTCAATGAACTGGAGAAGACACAACGGTTATTGAGCGAAGAGACGATCGATCATGTGGCACTTAACCGGGCACTGCATGCACTAAAGGGTCTTCTGTTCCATCTTGGTAATCATGAGCTTGCGGAAAAACTGGCAGAGCTTCGTGAAGAGGATGATAAAAGTAGTGATATCAGGGGTATTTCAGAGCTGCTTTTTGTATAGGGTTAGAATAGAGCAGAAACACAAAGAGCTTAGTTAAGCTCGAGTGTCGCTCTGATCTGTTTTGGCATGTAGTATTTAAACTGCTTGGGCGTAATGAAAAAGTCGATCTCACCTTCTGCATCTTCGAGTTCACTCCACTCCTCAATATTAAAATTGATAGCGACGATACCTAACGTAGGGATCTTGGAAATATGCTCATCTGTCAGCATGTTCGCCAAGTCCGTCACCTGAGGATTGTGGCTGACGACCATGATACTTTCAAAGTTGTTCTCTTCCAGCATTAAGGTCTCTTTGAGCGTTTCAGGCGGAGTGAGATAAAGCTCCTGAAGGTAGTGTCTCGGTCCTTCGTAATCAAGCATGTCTGCCAGTGCGTCAGCTGTCTCTTGTGTTCTAAGTGAACAGCTCGCAATAACCAGATCCGGTGAAGTGCCGCGCAGCTTCAAGTACGAACCCATGGTCTTGATATCTTTAAGGCCTTTTTGTGTGAGGCCTCGTTCAAAATCACTCGAACCTGGATCTTGCCAGTCTGATTTTGCATGTCGAATAAGGTATAAAGTTTTGATGCTGGTACCTTTCTGTCAGTTACTGTCTGAAAATTAGATCTTGCCTAGTTCTACAGACATAGATTTAGAAGCTTTGTCCATGATCATCTTTGCCAAAGCTACATTTCCGTCATCACGGAAGATAGAGAAAACATTCAGTTTTGTGTTGTTGTCAGAGCTGAACTCGCCTGCACTGTTGATAAGGAACACGTGTCCATCCAAAGTCTTTGCTTCGATAGAAGCCGCTTCACTAAAGCCGACATCGAGTGAAGACTCAGAGACCATACGGTAAGCATCATTGAAGATACTTGCAGAGTATGCAATGTCTGTACCCGTATTGTCGTTATCGATATAAAGTGTCTCACCTGAGTAGTTCAATACGGCAGAACCGAGGTAACCGTTAACTGAACGGAGTTTTTTCATAGATGTGTCAAAATCAATCATCTTGTATTTCCTTTTTCTTTTTTTAAATTATTTGTTAAGTTGCGTCATGAAGTCGTTAAACGTCTCAGCACTTTGTCCATTTTCCGCCAGGAAGTCCATCAACGCTTTTTCAGATGCGTCAACACCGTCACTCTTTTCAACTTCAAGCAGTTTAGCATAAAGCTCACTAATTGTACCCTTAGCTGTCGGCGTAATGTTCTTACGCGTTGAAACATAGTTTCTAAACGAACCGTCAGGGTTTTTTGCGACTCTGACCTGTGCCAATACCCAGTAGAACCCGCCGTCTTTACAGAGGTTTTTTACATAAGCATTAACATCTTTTCCTGCTTGGATGTTGTCCCAAAGGTACTTGAAGATGACCTTCGGCATGTCCGGATGGCGAAGGATAGCGTGCGGCTGGTCCAGCAGCTCTGCCTGTGTGTACCCCGATATCTTCATAAAAATAGGGTTAGTATAGGTAATGTTACCTTTCTCATCAGACTTAGATACAATCATATCTACACTTGTCACTTCATGTTCAACGTCAGTTGGTGTTGGTCGTTCCATAGGTTCTCTCCTGTGTTTATTTGAGAGCATTATAAAACAAAGCTTGTCCTCTTGTATGTAAGAATTGTCCTACTCTTTAATAATAATAGTTTATACTATAATACTATCCATATATTACATATAAGGTATCTTATACAGACCTGTTAAGGGTTTTTAGGGATTCCAATTTTTACATATTCATGATCAAGGGACACAATGGAAGAGTTGAGCGCTAAAGAGTTAAAGACATTATTGAGCAAGACGACTAAAAAGATCGAAGCAGCTTCAGATAACATTGAGATCAACAGTATTGTCGAGGCCATGATCACATCGATCATCGGTTCTGAACACGCTTCTTTATGGTCGTATAATGAGACAAAAGCCTTACTGTTACGCGAAAGAAGCAGTGAGTCTGTTCGTGAGATATCCATGCTTGATCAGCGCGGTATTCTGGCTAAAGCCTTTTTTACGATCAGCGGCGGTATCTACAACTACCTGGCCAGTGAAAAAGAGTACGTTCCTTCTACCGACAACCCTGATGAGATCAGGATAAAGTCCAAGATCCTTCATCCGCTTCTAGACGGTGAGAAGTTCCTAGGGATGGTCACTGCTTATTCGTCTGTAAAACAGATCAAGAACTTTGATGAAGACGATATGGCGATCTTTGAGACCTTGACACCGTTTTTGATCAATGTGGTCTACTGTATGCATCCGGAGATGAAAACACAGGCAGAAGACAGAGTGTATATCGGCCAACGGCTACAACAGGAGTCCCTCACTGTTGTCGAAAAGGTCGAAGAGATCCAGCACGCTAAACAGTCTACAGCGTCAGCTGATGCGACACTGAATTTTCTGGCGAACACGGTACATGACATTCGGACGCCGGCAAACAGTATGTATGGTTTTCTCGAACTGCTTGAAGACCAGATCGACAACCCAAGGCTCTTGCAGTATGTCACGAATGCCAAAGAGAGCGCCCAGTTCATCAATGACCTGACCACTTCGATCCTTGACAGGCTCTCAACTAACAGAGAACGTGCGGAATCCAAGCCTGTCCAGCTTAACCCTGCAAAGTTCTTTGCCGATATAGCCGGTTCATTTTCAGCAAACATGTTCAGTAAAGAGATCGACTTCAATGTCTTTATTGATCCGCTCTTGACAAAAGAGATCAGTGTAGAGGATGTGAAACTAAAACGTATCATCATGAACCTGGTAGGTAATGCAAACAAGTTTACGCCAAAAAACAAAGTGATCGACTTTTCTGTTGAGTATAAACCTGAGACAAAGCGTATACACGTCTCGATCAAAGACACAGGGATCGGGATCGCAAAAGAGAAACAGTCAGAGATCTTCGAAGCTTTTAAACAGGCAGAAGAGGACACGAGTGAGAACTACGGCGGTACAGGGCTTGGACTGGCTATCTGTGCACAATATGTCAAAGAGCTCGGCGGCGAGCTTAAACTTGAGAGTGAACTTGACGTAGGAAGCACCTTCTATTTTGACATTCCGATCAATGTGACGAACGAAGCACCGGGTCTTCAGCCTGTAAAAAATGCAAAGATGAAGTTGGCTATTTTACTGGACAGTAAAAATGTTTTCTCCGGTCAAAACCTGATGCGCAACCTTAGCGGAATGGGTGTCCTGGACACAGATGTCACTGCGGTACAAAGTGTCACGGAATTAACTCCGGAGACGACCCACCTTATCTGTTATCAAGACAAGCTCGACGAAGCTGTATACTCTTTTGCGCAGAGCAGCAAGGTTGAGATGCTTGTTGTTGAAGAGAAACTCTTTTCTCTTGCAAAAGCTGATGACCAACAGCAGTTCGAGGTCATCTCAAAGTATGCTTATTACGCCAATGCTCTGCATGATTTTGTTATGAGTACAAGAGAGGTCAAGGTACTGGCAGTCGATGATGACCGTATTAACATCGAATTGATCAAAGCGATCCTGGAAGATGACTTTTACAAAGTCGAAACAGCAGATGATGGAGAGATCGCACTTGAGCTGTTACAAAAAGCAGTCGAAGACAATGATCCGTACAAGATCGTCTACCTTGACAAACATATGCCGGGGCTATCCGGTATGGAGGTGATCGCCAAGTTCCGTGCTTATGAAAAAGCAGAAAGTCTTACCCCGATATATGCCGTTTCTATCTCGGGAGACCCTCTTGCAGAGGTAAGCGGAAATGAACATTTCGATGTCCATGTCGGAAAACCGTTCAAGAAAAAAGAGATCAAAGCGACACTGGAAGCCATAAAAAGAAAGTAGACTGCTAAAATTGGCTTAATCTTTAGAAGAGTATAATATTTTGTGTTTGTATAAAATACAAATCTTTTCATCAAATAGATGAATATCCTGGGAAGCCAATGACAAATGACATATATAGGATCATCGTTGCAGATGACCATGCCATCGTACGCAGCGGGCTTAGCTTTTTGATCCAAGGACAGACGCATATGGAAGTTGTCGCAGAGGCATCATCTTTTGCCGAGTTGATGACAGTTCTGCAAGATGTTGTCTGCGATCTGCTGATCTTGGATCTTAATATGGGTGACAAGAACGGTCTACAGTCTATCAAAGAGGTGACCGCAAGTTTCCCGAAGATCCCGGTTTTAATACTCAGTATGTATCCCGAAGAGATGTATGCACTGCAGTCTATCAAAGCGGGCGCGTCCGGCTATCTTAATAAAAAAGTGGTCTCTGATGAGTTGGTTCTGGCTATCAAGACGATCTCCGATGGAAAAACATATATCAGTGAGTCCGTCAGTGAGACACTGCTTTATGGCGAAGTCTTGGAAAAAGAGAGTAAAAACCCGGCCGAACTCTTGTCTAAACGAGAATTTGAGGTTTTGACAATGATCGCAAAAGGGATGACCTATAAAGAGATCGCCGACAAACTCTCACTGAGTCCAAAGACCGTATCCACATACCGCACGCGTATCCTGGAAAAGCTTTCGCTTGAAAACACCAACCAGCTGATCCATTTTGCACTGCAAAACGATATTGTTGCCTGATCAGACTCTTTTTATACGCTAACCGTGTTGCACTTTAGAGGTGCCCTTTATGCTTGAATCGGGATTTTAAGAAGATATTTTGATAAATTCCGATATTCTTGTGGGATTATGAAGGTATAATAATTTCTAATTTTAGAAATGAAGAACTGCCTTTAATTTTATAGTATTAGGATCATATGTTGAAAAAAGTTTATCTTATAATAGTAACGCAGATGTTGCTGTTAAGTTCAAGTGTTGTTGCCGCTGAGGCCATGGACATGAAGAAAAGTGCTTTTATGGCTGTTAAAGTCAAAGCGGACAAAGGCGAGGCGAACAGTCAGTTTGCACTTGGAGGCATGTACTATCAGGGTATTGTCACAGATAAAGACTATCCGGCAGCAGCTGTTTTGTACGAAAAAGCTGCTGACCAGGGGCACCTCAAAGCGACGTATAATCTTGCGATGATGTACACTACAGGCAAGGGCGTCAAGAAGGACATGCATAAAGCGATCAACCTGTTCAGCACAGCGGCAAACAAGGGGGACACAAAGTCGATCATGCATCTTGCAAGTATACTCTATAAGGGTGACGGCGTTGAGAAAGATCTTAAAAAAGCATTTTACTGGTACAAGCTTGCTGCTGATGACGGTTACCCGAGAGCACAGCACAAGGTTGGTACGATGTACCAACGCGGCAGGGGTGTTGCAAGAGACATTCAGCAGGCAAAAGTCTATCTGAAAAAGTCAGCGATGCAGAGCTGTGCCGATGCACAATACGACCTTGGAATGATGTATCTTGACGGCGATGACGGTTTTGCCAAGAACTCTGAAGAGGCAAAAGAGCTGATGCAGGATGCCTACCTTAACGGAAAGCCTGAAGCAAAAGCGATTCTCGACAAAGAGCAGTGGAATGTAAAATCTGATGGGTCTGAACTGCCGCAAGAGTAGCGGTCAGGTTGTATATATACTTTTGTAGGGTATATTTATGCGATATTAGTGGATATAGAGGAGAACGTCATGAAAAAAGCACTGGTAATTTTATACGCAAGCTGTGCTATTGCATCTGCAGCACCGGACGGTGCTGAAATATTCAAGCAGTGTGCTATCTGCCACGGCGATAAAGCGCAAAAGCACTCACTCAATGTCAGTGCCCTTATTGCAGGCATGGATGCCAAACACATTGTTAAAACGCTAAAAGCTTATCAGGCAGGTACGATGGATCAGTACGGTTTTGGCAAGATGATGCAGGGACAGGCAACGAAACTCTCCGATGAGGAGATGCAGGCTGTTGCGAAGCACGTTGCTTCTCTGGCTCCGGTAAAACCTGAGGAGGCAGAAAAAGAGACTGTACAAGAGCCGACGATCACCAAAGAAGAGGTGGACTATAACAGTTTTATCAAGACCTACTTTAAAGCAAACCCCGATGCTACATTCAAAGAAGCCAAAGCAAAGTGGAATGAGAGTCAGACACAAGGAAAATAACCCGGTCTAAGTTTTTTACAGCGTCTGTTTTCTCGCGCTTAACTTAAATTGGGTATATTCTCTTAAATTTTAAATGAACAAGGAACATAATGAATAAGATATCGATTAGTCTGGCAGCCCTGGTATTGCTGATGAGCGGATGCAGCGAGAAACCTGAAGAGTCAACAAAAGCAGCTGAAACGGTCAAAGAGCAGACGGCTCCTGCAGTTGCAGTAGAGAGTGCACCGGTTCAAAACATATACGGTACGTCAGCTCAACCGCAACAACAGGCTGCCGCGCCGGAGGGTGCAGATGTTCAGACGAACAGTGCGCATGTCGCCAACGTACTGGAGACAATGGACGCTGCAGGTTATACCTATGTAAAAGTCGATGAAGACGGCAATGTCTACTGGATCGCCGGTCCGAGATCGGCAGTTGTTGTCGGGAGCAGTATCTCTTATATTGAGCAGATGATCATGAAAGACTTTACAAGCAAGTCGTTGAACAAAACGTTTGACATTTTGATGTTCACTACCACTATTATCCCGGCGGGAGAAGCCGCCGCCGCTACAGCCGGTACGCAAAAAGCGCATGACTGTGAAGATTGCGGTAACGGTGCCAAAAAGGCACCGGCAGTTCAGCAACAAGCCGCTGCATCGACTCATAGCAGCACTCAAGCCACTCCTAAAACACAAGAACAGGCAGCGCCGATCAATGTCGCCAAAGCTGAAGGCGGGTACAGCGTTGAAGAGCTGTATGCCAAAAAAGCTGAGCTGAAAGATCAAAAGATCACTATTAAAGCTAAAGTCGTCAAAGTGTCAAAAAACATTATGGGTAAAGACTGGGTCCACCTTCAAGACGGAACCGGTGTTGCCGGCAGCACCAACGACATTATTGCCACAGGTTTGAACACAACAGTAAACGTGGGTGATGTCGTTACAGCGAAAGCCACATTAAACACAGATGTCGATCTTGGCTACGGTTACTTCTTTGCGGTAATTTTACAAGAGAGTACGTTTACAAACTAAATGAGCTAAACCCTTGTTCTAAGGGTTTACCTATTACAGACAGCCAGTATCATTACACATCTCCCCCCGTTTTTATTATCTTCTTCCTCTTTTTATCTTTAGCTTTTAAACCAGTTGTATCATCCTAAACCGAAGATGTAGGTTTACCGGTAATGCTCCGTTGCATGCGGGGTAATCCATTCTCTTTATTCCTCTTAAAATTACTTTAACCATAGATATAAATACTAACCTGAGTTATATACTCAGGTATATATAAATAGTTAATAATAGCACCTATGCATCGATCTTATAAACTTGATTAAAACAGTATGTTTACTTGACGTGCTAAATTTTAACAGTTAATATCCTGTCACTGAAAAAAGGATACCTATATGAACTATGCATCAAATATTACAGAACTCATCGGTAACACGCCTCTGGTTAAGATCAATAAAGGGTCTCAAAGAACACAAAGCATGATTTTAGGTAAGTGTGAATTTATGAACCCTACCGGTTCGGTAAAAGACCGTATCGGCTTCAATATGATAGAGCGGGCCCTGTTGAGCGGGAAACTGACGGTAAAGAGTGAGCTTGTGGAACCGACTAGCGGCAATACCGGTATTGCACTGGCATCTGTCGCAGCGGGATTAGGGATCCCTCTAACATTGACCATGCCAAGTTCGATGAGTATGGAAAGACGCCGGCTTCTTTCAGCTTTGGGGGCCAAGATAGTTTTAACCGAGCCTGCTAAGGGAATGGCCGGAGCTGTAGAAAGAGCAAAGGAGATCGCTGAAACGACCAGTGCGGTTTTATTGCAGCAATTTGAAAATCCTGCCAACCCGGCCATCCATGTGGAGACGACTGCCGAAGAGATCTGGCGGGACACAGAAGGAAAGGTTGATATCTTTGTCGCTGCCGTAGGTACAGGCGGAACGATCACAGGTATATCAAAAGTGCTGAAAAATTATAACAGCGAGATCAAGATCATTGCCGTTGAACCGGAGTTGTCTCCCGTACTCTCCGGCGGGCAGCCCGGGCCGCATAAGATACAGGGTATCGGAGCCGGTTTTGTACCTAAAGTCCTCCAGCCTTCTGCTTATGATGAGATCATGCAGGTGAGCAATGAAGATGCGATCGCCCGTTCTCGAAGCCTTGCGAAAGAAGAGGGGCTTATGGTAGGCATCTCTGCAGGGGCGAATGTTATCGCTTCCGAACGGATTGCAGCCAGTCCTGAGAACAGGGAGAAAGTTATTGTGACCATCTTGCCTGACACCGGAGAACGCTACATAAGTACAGGGCTTTACGACAGTGAAGATGAAAAAGTGTAAACAAGCCTGGCAACGTACGGACCTTGTTGAAACTATAAGCAATGCGAAGCTACTTCGTATTGTTATATAGCAGGAAATAAGATGCATGAGAAAGCATATAGAAGCGTTGTTAAAACGGTTTCGTGGCGAATTTTGGGAACCATCGACACGATGGTTATCTCCTACCTTATTACAGGCAGTTTGATGATGGCCGCCTCTATAGGATCTATTGAGGTAGTCACCAAAATGATTCTTTACTATTTTCATGAACGGGCATGGAACAAAATCAATATCGGCCGCATTAAAGAGACGCAGCACGATTACAGCATATAAAAGAGGATGCAATGCAGAACACAATCGATGAACTTAACAGACGTTTTCAAGGGGCTTCAACGCGAGAAATACTTGAATATTTTTTACACCGCTATACAGATAAGATCGCGTTAGCGTCAAGTTTCGGTGCGGAAGACCAGGTCTTGACGGATCTGCTCTATTCGCTAAAAGACGATGCCGATGTTTTTACACTCGACACAGGCCGTCTGCCGTATGAGACCTACGATGTGATGCAGCGCACAAACGTAAAGTACGGGGTGAAGATAGCGGTGTTTTTCCCTGTGTCGGATGATGTCGAAAAGCTGTACGCCTCTCAAGGTATCAATGGCTTTTATGAGAGTGTTGAGAATCGAAAGTCATGTTGTCATGTACGTAAAACAGTGCCGTTGAAACGGGCATTGGCACCGCTGGATGTTTGGATCACGGGACTTCGTCGTGCACAGTCTGTAACGCGTGAGACGATACAGGTGGTTGAGTGGGATGAGGCGAATGGGCTTATCAAGATCAACCCATTGATCGACTGGAGTGAAAAAGAGGTATGGGAACATATTAAAGAGCATAAGATCCCATACAGCGATCTTCATGACAAAGGCTATCCGAGTATCGGTTGTGCCCCATGTTCAAGAGCCGTTAAATCGGGAGAGGATATACGCTCCGGCAGATGGTGGTGGGAGAATCCTGAACATAAAGAGTGTGGACTGCACCTCAAAACAAGTTAAAAGAGAGACAAGATGATTGATAAAAAACGCTTAACGCACTTAAAACAGCTGGAAGCAGAGAGTATTCACATTATGCGTGAAGTGATATCGGAGTTTGAGAACCCTGCAATGCTCTACTCCGTCGGTAAAGACTCCTCGGTGATGCTGCATTTGGCACTAAAGGCATTTTACCCCGCAAAACTGCCTTTCCCGCTGCTGCATGTAGATACGACCTGGAAGTTCAAAGAGATGATCGAGTTTAGAGACCAACGGGTAAAAGAGCTGGGACTGGAGCTCTTGGTCCATATCAACCCGGAGGGGTTAGAGCAGAACATAGGCCCTTTTTCGCATGGCAGCAAAGTGCATACGGATGTGATGAAAACAGACGGCTTGAAACAGGCTCTGAACAAATATAAGTTTGATGCCGTATTCGGCGGGGCAAGACGCGATGAAGAGAAGAGCCGCGCCAAAGAGCGTATCTACTCGTTTCGCGACCAGAAACACCGATGGGACCCTAAAAATCAGCGCTCAGAGTTGTGGAACATCTACAATGCAAAAGTACACAAAGGAGAGAGTATCCGGGTATTTCCTCTCTCTAACTGGACGGAGCTGGATATCTGGCAGTACATCTATATGGAGCAGATCCCTATCGTTCCGCTCTATTACGCCGCAAAACGGCCTGTGGTAGAGCGTGACGGTATAAAGATCATGGTAGATGATCACCGTATCCCTTTGGAAGAGGGTGAAGAGGTGTTAGAAGAGATGGTGCGTTTTCGCACCTTGGGCTGCTACCCCTTGACAGGTGCGGTTGAGAGCAGTGCGGCGACTCTGCCGGAGATCATTCAAGAGATGCTGCTGACTAAGACCAGTGAACGTCAAGGCCGCCTGATCGACAGTGATCAGGCAGGCAGTATGGAGATGAAGAAAATAGAGGGGTACTTTTAATGTCACACCAATCAGAGCTGATAGCTGAAGATATAGAGAGCTATCTTAAACAACATGAAGAGAAAGAGTTATTGCGTTTTATCACCTGCGGCAGTGTTGATGACGGCAAAAGCACGCTTATAGGGCGGCTTCTGTATGACGCAAAAATGATTTTTGAAGATCAGCTGGCCAGTATCAAAAACGAGAGCAAAAAAGTAGGAACTACCGAAGAAGAGCTCGACCTCGCACTTTTAGTGGACGGCTTGCAGAGCGAACGCGAACAGGGTATTACCATTGATGTGGCGTACCGCTATTTCTCGACAGATAAACGCAAGTTTATTATCGCGGACACACCCGGTCACGAGCAGTACACCCGCAACATGGCGACCGGTGCCAGTACGGCCGACCTTGCCATTATCCTGATCGATGCCCGTTTTGGCGTACAGACGCAGACAAAACGGCACAGTTTTATTGTCAACCTGTTAGGGATCAAACATATCATTGTTGCGATCAACAAGATGGACCTTGTGAACTATGACCAAGCTGTTTATGAACGCATACGTGACGACTACACGGCATTTGCCACAGAGTTAGGCAGTTGCGACAGACGTTTTGTACCGCTTTCGGCACTTAACGGCGACAATGTTGTCACCAAAAGTGAGCAGATGCCCTGGTACAAGGGAGCATCCCTTATGGAGATTCTGGAGAGTGTCGAAATCATTCAAGACAGGGACTACACCAACTTTAGACTGCCCGTACAGTATGTGAACCGCCCGAATCTTGATTTCCGCGGCTTTGCAGGCACTATCGCTTCCGGTACTGTCGGCGTGGATGACACGATCATTGCGCTGCCTTCAGGTAAAAGATCCACCGTAAAAGAGATCGTGACGTTCGATGGTAATCTGAAAGAGGCCTATGCCGAGATGGCCGTTACCCTCACTCTTAACGACGAGATCGATATCAGCCGGGGCGACATGCTTGTAAAAGAGAACAGTGTACCGACGATGGCAGACAGTTTGGATGTCAACCTGGTCTGGATGAGTGAAGAACCTTTGCAAACAGGTAAGAACTACTTTATTAAACGTGCTACTACTATGACCAATGGGATGATAGAGAAGATATATTACAAAAAAGATGTCAACACTCTGGACGAGGAACCTGCCGCGACACTGGCACTCAACGAGATCGGGTATGTGAAGTTGTCACTGAGCAAAAGCATTGTGTTCGATCCGTATGAGAACAACCGACAGACAGGCAGCTTTATCGTTATTGACCGTATCACGAACAATACCGTGGCTGCAGGCATGATCGTACAAGCCAGTGAAGAACAGCGCACACCCGCGTCAAGCGTACACTCGAATTTCGAGGTCGAGTTCAACGCCTTGGTACGCAGACACTTTCCTCATTGGGAAGCAAAAGCAATTTTATAGGATTATCCATGCAAGAGAAAAGAGAGACAAAAACACAGCGTGTAGAACGCATTAAAGAGGAAAAAGACGGTCTGGATGTCTTGGAAGATATCCACCGTTATGCTAAAACAGGCCAAACCGTCGATCCGGAAGATATCGACCGGTTTAAATGGTACGGGTTGTACAGTCAAAACACCTATCTGCAGGCCAAGCATGACAAAACACTCTACTTTATGCTTCGTATCAAACTGGAAAAAGGTGAGATGAACGCTGAACAGGTCCAGACGCTGGGAGAGATAGCCGAACGCTACGCCAACAATACAGCTGACTTCACGACGCGCCAGGATCTTCAATTCCACTGGATACAGGTCAAAGACCTGCCGGCTGTTTTTGAGCGTTTGGAGGCGGTGGGGTTGAGCAGTCAGCTGGCTGCAGGCGACTGTCCTAGGAACGTAGTCAGTTGTCCGGTAAGCGGTGTTGACCATGATGAGATAGCCGATGTAAGGCATTTGGTTGATGCGGTCAATGACCTCTTTCGTGCCAACCGTGACTTCTCCAACCTGCCGCGTAAATTCAAGATAGGCATCAGCGGATGCAGCAAGCACTGCAGCTGCCATGAGATCCAGGACTTGAGTTTTTGTGCGACGCAACAGGAGAACGGTGAGGTCGTATATGATGTTCACGTCGGCGGAGGGTTGGGAAAAAACAAACGTATCGCAACGCATATAGGCTATGTGCATGAAGATAAGGTCGTACCGGTATCCAAGGCCATCACAAAGATCTTTAGAGACCATGGGAACCGTACAAACAGATCAAAAGCGCGTATAGGACATCTTATCGAACTTTGGGGGGTAGAAGAGTTTGTTCGGGTACTGCATAACGAACTTGGATTTGAGTTGGATCAACTGCAGATACAAAACTTCGTAAACTATTCTGAGCGTTGTCACTTTGGTGTACATGCAAGCAAGGTAAGCGGTGAAAGTTATATCGGCTGCGCTGTTTTAGGCGGGAGGATCGGAGCAGAGGGGCTGCTTGCCACAGCAGCACTGATGCGAGAGTATGGTGTTCAGACGTTAAAAGCGACCACCACGCAGAATATCGTACTCCTGGATGTACCGTCAGAACGTACTGACGGCCTTGTCGATGCTCTTGAAAAAGCAGGTGTTTCGGCCTATCCCTCTGCATTTAAAGCTCGGACCCTAAGCTGCACCGGTCTTAACTTTTGCAAGTTTGCCGTGAGTGAGACAAAAGACCTTGCCCAAGAGATTGTGACGTATCTGGAAACGGCTCTGCCGGATTTTGCCGAACCCGTCAGTATCAGTGTCACCGGCTGTGCCAACGCCTGTGCTCACCCCTATATTGTAGATATCGGTTTAGTCGGCACCATGGTCAGACGCGGGAAAGAGCGGATAAAGGGTTTTGAGCTTATCTGCGGCGGAAAGCTTGCAGGGGACAAAAGCCATTACAGTACGTCCAGCGGTATAAAAGTGACGCCGGATGAAGCGCCTAAAGTCATAGAAGAACTTCTTGTCGAGTATCAGCAAAGCAACTTTGAAAGTTTTGAGTCGTTTATTCTGGAGAGAGCGTGAAAACGGACCTTTTTAAACCACTGCTTACCAAAGGGGATAAATGTTCTACGTTAAGGATCGGTACTATCGGTATGCACAAAGACGGTTATTTTGACTATACGGCATCCGGACTTGCTTACGAGCCCATAGAAGAGAGGATTCGCAAAGTTCTGACCACCTATGCGAACACGCATTCAAAAGAGTCTTCGATGGCCTCTTTGACCAACGATTATTATGATGATGCAAGAGAGAACCTTGCCTTGCAGCTTGAAGTGGATAAAGCCTTTGCCGTTTTACCTTCAGGCTGCGGTGCAACACGTGCCATTAAAAGGCTGCAAGAACTTCTAGGACTTTATATTCCACCTGCTACGCGTAAACGGCTTGCTCTCAACATGAACGATTTGACGCTGCCGGTCGTTATCGTCGGACCGTATGAACACCACTCCAATGAGATAAGTTATCGTGAAGCCATGTGCGAAACAGTACGGATCGGACTGGATGCAGACGGACTGGTCGACCTGCAAGAGCTTGAGAATAAGCTTATAAAACATCAAGGCCGTGAGATCATCGGGGCTTTCTGTATCGCCTCCAATGTCTCCGGCGTGATTACGCCCTATGCAAAGATCTCAAAACTGCTTCGTAAGTACGGTGCCATCGTCTGTTTTGACGGGGCCGCTTCATCGCCTTACATGAACATAGAGTGCGAACTGTATGATGCCTTGGTGCTTTCGCCGCACAAGTTGTTAGGCGGACCGGGTTCTTGCGGACTTCTTGTTGTCCGTAGATCTATTATTGATACGGAGGTAGGACCTACGTTTGCCGGCGGCGGGACAGTACTATATGTGAGCCGCAGCTCTCACCATTTCGATACAATGGTCGAGACACGCGAAGATGCCGGTACGCCGGGTATCTTGCAGCTTATTCGGGCCAGTCTCGCATATCAGCTTCGCAACGAGTTGGGGTTTGCCTGGATCAAAGAGAATAAAGAGCACCTTCTGCAGCACTTTGTTGCAGGATTAAAGCAAATTGACGGATGTACGATCTACGGCAACCAAGATGTCGACAACATAGGCATCGTTTCGTTTAACATAGAAGGGTTAGACCCTTATGACCTCTGCACAGAACTCTCTAACCAAGGTATTCAAACCCGCGCCGGCTGTGCCTGCGCGGGTCCTTACGGTCATGACCTTTTGGGTTACGAGGATGATGTCGATTTTAAACATCGTCCGGGATGGCTGAGGGTGAGTATCCATTTTACGCAAGAGCTGTCTGACGTCACAATGCTTCTTGAGAGGATCAAAGAGAGCATCAACGTTGTCTTGGAAAAAAACAGAGAGATAGCGTTTCTCGATATTTAAGAATTTCTACCTATTTTTCAGGCTGTCGATCTGTCGTTTTTATAACGCTGGAGGTGATGCCAATCCTTACTGATCTCTACGTGTATAAGAATAAGAAAATATAATATAACTGCTGTTACATTTTGACCCATATAGGTCTCATTCAGATAAGAATATATTATTTTATGATTTTTTCACGTTGGTGTTGATATACTATACCTCAATAGTGTATAGAAAAAATTTATATACTACTAAGGAGTTAGGAAAATGAAAACTAAAATAGGAATGCGCTTAGCTGCGTTGGTGGGACTTCTCTCAGCAACAGCATCTATGGCAGCAATCGGTACTACGCCGCATAACTTGGCCGGTACAGCAGCCGGGGACAATGGGGAACTGTGTGTTTATTGTCATACGCCTCACCAGGCTAATGTACTTTTTACAGGAGCGCCGATCTGGAATAAGGCTGAGCCGCTTACTACATTTACTATGTATGGTGGTGGTACTACTCTGGCAGGAACGGTTGTTGATGCAGCACCGGGAGCGTCATCTTTGGCATGTCTGAGTTGTCACGATGGTGTCAGTGCGGTCGATTCTATCTTGAATGCACCGGGTTCTGGTATGAATACAATTGCCGGTGGAAGCCTTATAGGTGATATCAACACCAGTAATGCGTCAACAATTGGTGCAGACTTGACCAACGATCACCCGGTATCTATTCAGTACCTGGGTACGGGTCTTGCTGACTCTCCGGCATCACTGTTTGCTCCAACTGAGCCGTTAACCGGTTGGTTGGGTGCAACGACTATTGCTGATATTCTTAGACCTGACCCGAATGATATTACAGTCAGGGACAGAGTCGAGTGTGGAAGCTGTCACGATCCTCACAATGGTAACAACCCGGCAAATGAGGTTAACTACCTTAGATCGACAAATGTCGGTAGTGCACTTTGTATGGGTTGCCACGACAAGTAGAAACCAGGGTCTGTTTAAAAGTGCAGATCATCTGTTCAGCAGCGTGTAAACACGCTGCTGGTTTACAGCTTTATAACTCGGTAACCAAAGAACATTTTATGTACAGATGTTTTTTTGTTACTGCGTTCTCCTTTTCTACACACTGTCTTCGCTCGAAGATTTGTGTGTTGCCGCATCAAGAGAGGTTTGACCCCTGGTTTGGTAAAATTATATGGAATAAACTTGTTTAAAAATGGAGGTCTTTTGAAAAGAGAGATTATAATAGCATTGGCTGCAGTGACATTGAGTACACTGTTTACAGGGTGTAGTACCACACCAAAAGCAAAAGAGGTTCGCATCATCGTTCCGGCGGCGCCGGAAGAGCCGAGGGTCTTTTACGTGACATCCTATCGCGGAGAGAGTAACTTTGAGATCTCTACTACATTTGCAGAACTCCTGGGTGAGAAGAGAAGTTCGATCAAAAGTATGGTCAAGCCTTATGGTGTCGCCTCTACGGGTAAAAAAACCTATGCGGCCGACACGGCAAGCGGCATTGTCTTCTGTTTCGATGAAGAGCTTAAAAAAGTTACCTTCATCGGTAATGGCAACGAAGGACAGCTTCAGGTTCCGGTGGGTGTCGCTATAGACGACCAAAAGAATGTCTACGTCAGTGATGCCAAGCAGAAAAAGGTCTTCGGTTATACCCCTGAAGGCAAGGTCATGTTCGCCATAGGAAAGAAGTATGAGTTTGCCCGTCCTGCAGGTATCGGTATTAACCGTGCAATGAAACGGCTCTACGTAGTCGACACCAAAAGCCATGAGGTTAAAGTCTATGACCTTTCGGGAAAAAGTCTTTTTACCTTCGGTAAGCGCGGTCACGGTGATGCGGAGTTTAACTTTCCTACCAATATCGCCATTGACCAGAGAAACGGCAACGTCGCGATCGTAGACACCCAGAACTTCAGGGTGCAGGTGTTTGACAAAGAGGGCAGCTTTCTTTTTACCTTCGGTAAGATTGGGGACAGACCGGGTGGATTTGCCCGTCCTAAAGGTATCGGCATCGACAGTGACGGCCACTTTTATGTAGCGGACACTGCCTTTAACATGGTGCAGATATTCAACGAAAAGGGAGAGCTTATGCTCTTTTTCGGGGGCGGTGGCTCCGGTCCGGGCAAGTTTCACCTTATGAATGGGCTTTATGTTGATGAAAACGACAGGATCACGATCGCCGACAGTTTTTCGGGAAATATTCATGTTTTCCAGTATGTCAGCGAGCGATGGAAGCGTGAGAACCCAGAGAAGTACCTGGACCTTAAACGTTTAGAAGTAGAGGTAGAAGAGACAAAAGAGAGTGAGGAAAACAGATGATTAAGATAGTTTTGGCAATTTTCATTTCGACTTTGTTGTTAGCAGAAGAGAGCGGTTCAAAACAGCCAAAAAAGTTTACGCTGGCTTATGTGAACGGCAAGATGATCACCCAAGTAGATATTAAATATGAAGTCGACAGGCTGATGCCGGAGACTTTTTATCACTCCACCGTAACCGATAAGAAACTGGCAAAGGTCGAAGCCGAAGCCCTGAAAAATGTAATAGACAACACACTTTTATACCAGCATGCAAAAAAACAGGGGCTAAGTGTCTCGGACGAAGAGATCGAGGAGTCGAAGCAAAAGACGATCGCGACGTATCGATCAAAAGAGCATTTCCAGGCAGCAGTGGAAAAGTACGGTTATTCGATGCCTGCGTTCGACGAGGCTCTGCGTGTTAAGATGCTGTTAGAAAAACAGTATGACAAAGAGATCAGGGCTTCGTTTACGCAAGACGAACTTAAGGACTACTACGAGAAGAACAAATACAAGTTCAAAGAGCCTGAAAAGCTGCATATCTGGATGATCTATGTCAAAAACGATCCGACCGATCCAAAAGGACGTGAAAAAGCAAGAGTAAAGATAGAAGAGGCCGAAAAAAAGATCAAAGAGGGAGCTGACTTCGGGGATATCGCCGCAAAATACTCCAACGCTATGAGCCGCATTAAAGGCGGAAACATGGGCTACCTGCACAAAGGACGGCTGGAGCCGTTTGTAGACAAGGTCGCTTTTGCCCTCAAGCCGGGTGAGATGAGTGCCATCATAGAAGAAGATATCGGCTGCTACCTTGTCAAAGTCGAAGACAAAAAGCCTGCCCGTCAGTTGGCTTTTGACGACATCAAGACCAGTCTTGAAAAAGATCTGGTCAAGAAGACGCAGGAGCAGAGAAAATCGGACTTGTTAAAACGCTTGAAAGAAAAAGCTGATATTAAATGGTTTTAACAGAAATTGATTAAGATGAGGAGTTGTAACATACTATGCCATTGATCCGCATCATCTCTGCTCTGTTATTGCTAGTGCTCCTTGCAGAAGCAGCATCGACACGCGGTCTCTACGGTGAGATAGGCTATAGCTATGAGCAGTATATGCGTTCAGACAAGTATGCGACGACAGAACGCGGTACATTCTTGCAAGACTACAGCATAGGCTACGACAGCTACCTCTACAGTCCGCTTTTTTTGATGTATGACGTTGAAGTGACCCTCAACTATGAAGATACCAAGGCTGATATAAGTGGAACCGACCAGACGAAAAAGATCAGAGGCACTGAGTATGACATTGACCTCAAGTTCATTGAAAAAACAAACTACCCTTTCAGGGTGTTTGCCGTAAAAAGACAAAGACCGTATTGGGATATCACTCCTGGCCGCAGCTATTATTTAGATGAAGACACGGAACAAGCCGGAATTAATGGCTTGGTCCGAATGGACATCTTTAATATTCGCTATAGTGCCAATATACTTGATACAAAACGTATGGGTAACGAAGAAGAAGACAAACGTAAAGACATTAAATACACATTGTCTCTTGATAAAAAGATGAAAGACAGCGCTCTATGGATCGACTATATCTATAATGACAGAGATGTAGATCGCACCATCTTTGCTTCGAATTATGTATTGCAAGACTCGGTTTATCAAACACATGAAATTACGAATGATGTCAACCTGCGATATGAATGGGAGATCTCCCCAACACTTAAGCTGCATGCAAGGGGACAATATTTTGACAACAACGCCTCCAACCTTGTTAATACAATGGGGACAGTGTCGTTGTCATGGCGACCAACTGAAAAATACACTGCAGGCCTGGATGCTACAGTCAACAGTTATAATGGTGACTTCGGTGGAGTGGACACGGTAAGTGTAGCGGCAAACTCCGATTACCGTGCCAGTAAGTTCCTTACGCTCGATCAATCATTAACGATGATGCGCAGCTCTGGAGACTTTGGCGAATATGACTCTAGCTATATTAGAGCCGGTGCGCGTTACAACAAACCTTTTGGAGACAACTATACATTCCGAGCTAATGGATACATTACCTTTAATCGTTACTATAGTGACCTTTCGGACTTCAATGAGACCAAGTATGAGAACAATATTGTGACCTACAGTGCCGGAAGCGGCATAAGTAAATATTTTGTTCCTGTTAAGGGAACACTCTCCTTTAATGGACTTTATACGAACAGTGAGGCAACGGCATCCGAAAGTAATGAGCAGATATCGGTAAATACACTTTTTACTACTAAGCCAATTCCTAACCTGGACTATACCCTAAGAGCAGATTATGCCAGAACCAATATTGATTATACAAACAGCCTGACGAACAGTGACAGGGGTGTTGTTGTTGCTGACCGCTACAGTGCGGAGACCGGTATTAAGTACTCGACAACGCTAACAAGAAAGGGGAGGGTTTCGGCAGAATTAGGTATTGTGCATTCAATGCGTGAAGACACTACCGGTGCGGCAGTCACACGGACACTGCCCCGTGGTAACATAGACGCATACTATAGACCTTTTAGAACATTGACTCTTACGGCACGAGGCAGTGTTCATCAGGATGTGCAGGCAGAGATAACAACCTATACCGGGTCATCAGATCTTACATGGAATGTTCGTCAAACTATGGTACATTTAGGTGTTAAGTATATGGAACAGGCCGGCGGGTTTCTTGGTCAGAGGCAGGACACCAGGCTTAATGCAGAGATCAGAAGGAGATTTTAGATGCACAGAAGTATAAAAAAGAGATTCGGCATCATAATGACGCTTATGCTGCTCATAGGAGCAGCCGGTCTGCATGGCGCAAAAGAGAAAAAGTTGGTCTGGCCGACTGCGCCGGACCCGGCAAAAATAGAGTTCGTTGCGATGATCACTAAAGCGGAGGATCTCAAGATCGAGAAAGGCTTTTTCTCAAAGATCTGGGACTTTGTCGCAGGAAATGAGGAGCGCATACTGGTTAAACCGTTTGGTCTTTATGCTGATGACGAGGGGAGGGTCTTTGTAACCGACACTGCTGCTAAAGCGCTCTTTTTCTTTGACCCGAAAAACAACAAGACAGAGATCATCGAAGGTTCAAAGAAGAAAAGTTTTCAATCCCCGATGGACATTGCCGGTGACGACAGGGGCAATATCTACGTCTCGGACTCCGTACTCGCGACTATCTTTGTCTTTGATGCAAAAGGTGAGTTCCTTCGTGAGATCGGCTCTTCGCACAAACTGCATCGCCCTACCGGTATTGCCGTGAACAAGACGCTTGAGAGGCTCTATGTCGTCGACTCGCTGGTCAGCCAGATCAAGGTGTTTTCACTTAAGGGGAAGTTTATCAAGACCATCGGGAACTACGGTGCCGATAAAGGCGAGTTCAATCGACCTACCTTCCTGACTATTGATGACGAAGGCACTCTTTATGTCTCTGACACGATGAACCA
>JBDLJE010000021.1:0-28274 GCA_039714575.1 Campylobacterota bacterium
CGTAGTACCTGCGACGGAGCCCTTTTGTTAAGATGAGCTTCGCTGCCTTGTGCTACTTTTGGCTAGTTATGATTTTCTAAAAGTCTTTTTCCGTGGATAACTGCAGTTAGTAAAATGGTGTTAGTATCTATTTTGTAAATTAACCGGTAACTATAAATAAATATTTCACGAATCTTTTTATTATCCATTTCAGGAACAGTTCTTCCAAGTTCAGGATTGGTTCTTAATATTTCTACTTTTTCAAAGAACTTTGAAACGACAGCTTTTGCATATATGGGAGAATCTTTTTCTATGTAAGTGGCAATAGACTCAATATCTTCAAGAGCTTCTTCAGACCAAACTAGTTTGAAAGCCATTTGCTCATTCTTTCTTGAGCATTTTCATGAGAAGTGATCTGCCCTGACTCAGCGCGGTCAAGACCTTTTTGGATTTTTTCAACAACATATAAATGATATTGTATATCTTCATAAGTACAATCATCAGGAAGATTTTTTATCATTTTTTGAGCTTCTTGTTTTATTGCTGTCATAATAAATCCTTTTACTGAATTATAACATATAAGTTTTTTGGAGTATAACGTTTGAATTCACCGATAAATGCCGCAAGGCATTTATCGGTGTGCCACGATCTGTTATGAATCACTTAATATGTCCCATGAACTATTTTGATCAACCCATCGAATTGCGAGCCACAATAAAATTGGCATTCCTCAAAATATTAGGGCACCTCTAAAAACCAGATTTAGGACTTAGTTAACATTGCGTTCATTTTTAGAGGTTAACAGCTAGATGCGAAAGAGGGTTAATCGACTAAAACGTGTCCTACGAACTTGCTCATGTTGTCCATGATCTCGCCGCCGCGTCTGAACCCCAGTCCGCAGGCTTCGTAAGCGAAGAAAACACCGGCTTGGTACTTGTTGCCTTCACTGTCTTTAGGGAAGTCTGCGTACTCTTGGTAGACAGGTCTGTAGTTTTCGTAAGGGCCGTCCGTCTCTGCAACAGTTGTACCGGAAGCATCTACTATTTTTGTGTTTGCACCTTCTCTGCCGAAGTGGCGTTTTTCGACGTAAGCACCGTTTAGCGGTTCGTCTGATGTTTTGAGCAGGTAAGGAGAGTCCGGGAAAAGATCTGACAGGACTTTTAACATCCCTTTGGACTGAAAGAGAACGGTATAGGCAGGGTTTAACAGGATCGCTTCTTGGTTCTGCATGATCTCGTTGAGAACAACTGCGAGTTCACCTTCGTCACTTCCTATGTCCTCCCACGGGTAGAGCTTGAACCAGTACTCATACTCCATGCCGTTGGCATCGCTGATACCGCTCTCGTCGAATTGGACATTCTGTAAAAAGTCAAAACCGGTGTTAAAGCCGGCATCGGTCGCGATCTGCTGAAGAAGACGTGTTGTCACCTCCTCTTCGTCCAGACCTTCGACACTCGAGAAGAGGATCTTCCAGCCGTCATAACGTTCATCAAAAAGTTCTGTATCGTCAAAGAGAGTGATAAGACGTTTAAAGTTGGCTTCGATGCCTCTGTAGACATCGTTGAACTGCTTGGCATCATCCATACCGTTAGCTTTGAGCAGGGCCCACTGCAGTACCGCTGTCTCAAAAAGACCTGTTGGCGTGTCGGCATTGAACTCGATGAGCTTTATGGGTTGGCCGTCAATACCGCCGGAGAGGTCAAACCGCCCGTAGATGTGCCAGTGGACATCGTTCTCCCATGACTTTTTGATGGTCTCGACAATGTTAAACGGGATACCAAGTTCAAAAAAGAGGTCGTTTTCTATGACGTGCTCAGCTGCTTCGACATACATATCATAGAGGGTGTTTGCGGCTTCATAATACGCTTCGGCTTCCGCTGCTGTTACCTGTACAAGTTGATCCGCAACATATTTGCTGCCGTCTTCATCGGTGTGCCAGCTAAAACCGATCTTCTCCAAGTCCTCGTCATCGAGAGGGGTGACATTTTGTAGTTGTACCATCTCTTAACCGCCAAAGAAGCCGCTGCGGCCAGATGAACTTCTCTTTTTCGAACCGCCAAAGAAACTCTTTTTAGACTTGGATGATGAACTCTTTTTAGCAGCAGCACTTTTGTGATAGGCAGATTTGTTGACCGAGTTGGAGTGACGTTGGAAGTTTTTGTTCCCCATCAAGGCGTTACCGATCATGTTCCCAAGCAGTGAACCGGCAGCTACCGCCAAGATGGTTCCTGCAAGTCCCATCCCCGGTGAAGCAGACGGCTCCTGGTTAAGTTCAGATTGACCGTTTTGCATCTTTTGGTACTCTTGCTCTGCAAGTGTGCGCATCTCATCTTCATTCATAAAACGTTCCGTCACAACACCGTTTTCGTCACGTTCACGAATAATTGAGCGTGACGGTCCTTCAGTCGGCATCTCTTCAACAACGATATATTTGCCGTTCATCTGCTGTTCAATGATCAAAAAGCGGTTTTGCGGCTCTTGCTGCTCTTGTTGGGTACAGCCTGTAAGCGTACTCATCACCACAACGCCCATACTGCCGAGAAGGGCAGCAGAACCGATAGTAGATATATGTCTCATAGTTTTTCCTTTTAACGCAGTCGTCTTATTTTTTTATGGTTTAGTTTATAGATCTTTGAGGCGCTGCCTTCAAAGAGTCCGCGTTCATCTTCAACAATGACATCAGCTTTTTGCTCGGCAAAACCGATCTCAAAACTTTTGCCTTTTGCATTGGCTGAGGTGCTGTATAGCCATCCGTACTTAGCAAGCAGCTGATGATGCTCCCCTTCTGCAACAATGCGAATGGCACTGTTGTTGATGACGTAGGTTGTTGACTTTGAACGCCGCAAGCGGCTTTTATGTCTGTTTGGTACACGCCCTGCCATCTCTGTATAGGTTTTGAGTGAGTCAAAACTCTGTATAAAAGGCTTGCTAAGAGGCCTCTCTTTGATCACGGCAAGTTTTGCTGCGTCTTGAGAGAGAAAACCGACAGTGGTGTCGGTCTGTGCGAGTATTACGGGGTGCATCTTAGTTGTTCAGGTACTCTTGAAGTGCTTGCGGCTCGTTCCAGTTTGGGTCTTCCATCTGTGAAAGGGCATCGATCGCTGAACGTGCAGCACTCAGTGTCGTAAAGTACGGGATATTCATAGCAAGAACGATCTGACGAATGATCACAGCATCTTTTTTAGCGGTGTTGTTGTCAGAGGTGTTGATCGCCATGGTGATCTCACCGTTTTTCATCGCATCCTGGATGTTTGGGCGGCCTTCAGAGATCTTAAGTACCAGCTCACAAGGGATGCCGGCCTCTTCAATGATCTTCTGTGTCCCTTTAGTCGCAAGCAGTTTAAAGCCAGACTTATGAAGACCGCGTGCGATCTCAGGTGCGTGCTCTTTGTCCATATCGATGAATGACAAGAAACATGTTCCCTCTTTAGGGATAACATTTCCGGCTGCCATCTGCGCTTTGGCAAAACTTTTACCGTAGTTACGGCTGATACCCATGACTTCACCCGTCGACTTCATCTCAGGGCTAAGGACAAGATCGGCACCGTAAAGTTTGTGGAATGGGAAGACTGCCTCTTTAATGGCAATATGGT
This sequence comes from Campylobacterota bacterium, assembly GCA_039714575.1. GTDB lineage: Bacteria > Campylobacterota > Campylobacteria > Campylobacterales > Sulfurimonadaceae > Sulfonitrofixus. The sequence goes on from JBDLJE010000021.1 coordinate 3,573, forward strand.
CTTTAAGACGAGGCTTAAGCAGACCGTCCTCTTCCATAACAACTTTGTAGGTATCATAGAATGCAAGTGCGTCACGAAGGTTCTCACCCATCATAACACGTGTAGCGACCTTAGCCAATGGAACACCTGTCGCCTTAGAGACAAATGGAACCGTACGAGATGCACGAGGGTTGACCTCGATAAGATAGACCTCGTTCTGGTAGATAGCGTACTGAACGTTCATAAGACCGACAACACCCAGACCAAGAGCGATCGTCTTAGTCTGCTGTTCGACCTGTTTTTGTATCTCGTGCGTCAGGTTAAGCGGCGGAAGTGAACAAGCAGAGTCACCTGAGTGAATTCCAGCCTCTTCAATGTGCTGCATGACGGAACCGATGTAGACATCAGTGCCGTCACAGATGCAGTCAACGTCAAGCTCAACTGCCTGGTCAAGGAACTTGTCAACAAGAACCGGTGCGTCGTTAGAGACAGATACCGCTTCGTCCATATAGGTACGAAGCTCCGTCTCATTATAGACGATACGCATCGCACGTCCGCCAAGAACAAATGAAGGACGTACTAGAACAGGGTAGGTCAACTGTTCAGCAATGACAACTGCCTCTTCTTTAGTCGTTGCAAGACCATTTTTAGGCTGTAGAAGGTTGTTCTTCTCAACAAACTCTGAGAACTGCTTACGATCTTCTGCAAGGTCGATAACGCGTGCAGGTGTTCCAGAGATCTTGGCACCGATAGCCGTTAACGGATTTGCAAGTTTCAGCGGTGTCTGTCCACCGAAGTGAACAATGATACCGTCCGGCTCTTCGAGTTCGATCACTTCACGAACGTGTTCGAAGTCGATCGGCTCAAAGTAGAGTACATCAGACGTGTCGTAGTCAGTCGAGACTGTCTCAGGGTTACAGTTGTACATGATCGTCTCATGACCCATGTCGTTGAGTGCAAATGCAGCGTGTACACAACAGTAGTCAAACTCGATACCCTGACCGATACGGTTCGGCCCGCCGCCAAGGATAAGTACTTTCTTCTTATCGGTGGTACGTTTTTTTGCTGCCGGAAGTTTTGTGATGTTAGTTGTTGAGTAGAGGTACGGTGTTAACGCTTCAAACTCAGCTGCACAGGTATCCACTTCATTGTACTCAAGGTGAATGTCCAGACGTTTACGCGCTGCGTAGACATCGTTTTCGCTCATACCGGTTGAACAGTTCTGTGTGATCAGTTTAGCGATGCGCTTGTCAGAGAAACCGTCTGTCTTAAGACGACGGAACGCTTTTTCATCGTTAAGAAGCTCAAGATTGATCTCTTTTTCACTTGCGATGATCTCTTCGATCTGGTAAAGGAACCATGGGTCGATCTTACAGGTGTCAAAGACCTCTTCAACGCTCATACCGCGACGGATTCCCTCTGCAACGTAAAGCATACGCTCAGCATTCGGACGACGGATCTCATGCCGGATAAACTCCATGTCGCCTTCCATCTCGTCAAAACCGCTAAGGTCTGTCTCAAGAGAGCAGAGTGCTTTCTGCATAGACTCTTTGAAGGTACGGCCGATCGCCATCACCTCACCGACAGATTTCATAGATGTTGAAAGTGTTGACTCGGCTTCCGGGAACTTCTCGAATGTGAAACGGGGGATCTTGGTAACAACGTAGTCGATGACCGGCTCAAAAGAGGCAGGTGTACCCGTGATGTCGTTGGTGATCTCGTCAAGTGTGAAACCGACAGCCAGGAGTGTTGCCACTTTGGCAATAGGGTAACCCGTTGCTTTGGAAGCAAGGGCAGATGAACGAGATACACGCGGGTTCATCTCGATCACGATCATACGGCCTGTCTTAGGGTCTACTGAGAACTGAACATTTGATCCGCCGGTGTCAACACCGACTTCACGAAGAATGTCGAAAGAGGCGTCACGCATACGCTGGTACTCTTTGTCTGTCAGTGTAAGTGCAGGTGCTACGGTGATAGAGTCACCGGTATGAACACCCATCGGGTCGAAGTTCTCGATAGCACAGACGATGATACAGTTGTCCGCAGAGTCACGGATGACCTCCATCTCATACTCTTTCCAGCCAAGAAGAGACTCTTCGACCAGGATCTCTGTGACCGGGCTCTCGTCAAGACCGCGCTGAGCAAGCTCTTTGTACTCATCGATGTTATACGCAACACCGGAACCGCCACCGGCAAGCGTAAATGAAGCACGGATGATGATCGGGAAGCCGATCTCATCAGCAGCTTCGAGTGCTTCGTCCATGTTGTGTGCGTAACGTGAGTGAGGAAGGTCCATCCCAAGTTTGATCATCGCCTCTTTAAAAGCAAGACGGTCTTCACCCTTAGTGATCGCTTCGGGCTTGGCACCCAAAAACTCGACACCCTCAAGCATACCGGCTTCATGCATCTGCATCGCGGCATTAAGAGCCGTCTGCCCGCCCATAGTCGGCAAGACAGCATCAACACTCTCTTTTTTGATGATCTCAGCAATGATCTCAGGTTTGATAGGCTCGATGTAGGTACGATCGGCAAACTCAGGATCGGTCATAATAGTCGCCGGATTAGAGTTGATAAGGACGACACGGTAGCCCAGCTCTTTAAGCGTTTTAACGGCTTGCGTACCAGAATAGTCAAATTCACAGGCTTGACCGATAATGATCGGACCGGAACCGATAAGGAGTATAGTTTTAATGTCTTCGCGTTTAGGCATTACGACCCTTTGAAATATATGTATATTTTAAGTGATTTCACTCTGTAAAAATTTGCTTATTATAGGCAAAAGGTGCTTAAAAATTGGTGAAAACAGTGCTGTTTATTAAAGAGATATTACAGGTGAGTATATGTTGGATAAAAAGTTCTTGTTTTTGGTCTGAAAACAGCTAAATATTTTATAAGGTCTTAAAATGCTCTTATTGTGAAGAAGATAATAGAAATATACTTGAATGCCTATTAAGTGTAATAATAAACATTAAGGGGTAGAATAGTTGTAGAGGGAGAAAAAATGCATGTTTTGATTACGGGCGGTGCCGGTTTTATTGGCTCAAATATTGCACAGTTTCATTTAAAACAGGGTGATAAAGTGCATGTTGTCGACAACCTCTCTACAGGTCAATTGAAAAATATTGAAGAGATGCTGCAAACCAGCAATTTTATTTTCGACGAAGCTGATATATTGGTATGGGACGCTCTTGAAAAAGCTGTCAGTTGGGCAGATCGTATCTATCACATGGCTGCTGTTGTCGGTGTTTTTAGAGTCTTGCACGAGCCTATATCGGTTTTAGCTACCAACATCGCCGGGTGTGAACGTCTGCTTCGAGCAATGCATAAAAGCAGATGGGACACCAAGCTTATCATGGCATCAACGTCAGAGGTCTATGGTAATCGTCCCGGTAATGAAGCTTTGCATGAAGAGATGGAGCTGCACGTCAAGCCGGGGCACAATACCCGTTGGAACTACTCCATCAGCAAACTTGCCGATGAGGCATTAGGGCTCTCTTATGCGCATGAGTATAAGATGGATATAACTGTGATACGTTTTTTCAATGTAGTGGGACCAAACCAGACCGGAAAATATGGCATGGTCGTCCCGCGTTTTGTCAAACAGGCTCTTGCAGATGAACCAATGACTGTTTTTGGTGACGGTTCTCAGATCAGAGCCTTTACTGATGTGCGAGATGTTGTCAACATGCTGAATCTTCTGGCTGAGAATCCTCAAAGCAGCGGTGAGATCATCAATGTCGGTTCTACCCACGAGATCACCATTAAAGCACTGGCCGAAATGGTCAAAGATCGTGCAAAGAGCAGTTCAGATATTACATACGTTTCCTATGAAGAGGCGTATGGCGTTGATTTTGAAGAGATCTATCATCGTAAACCGGAACTCGCAAAAGTAAAACGGCTAACGGGTTATGCGGTCAAGTGGTCTCTTGAAGACACCATCGACGATCTAATAGCTCGTCAAATTAATAGAAAAGGAAAGTAATGGCAACGACCCCCTATTTTATATTGAGTCCAAACCTTATATTAAGTATCGTCGGGATGCTCCATGGTCCTGACAAGACCGAAGCTACCCCGGCAGAAGATTGGCGCGAAGCGACGGTCGATGTCGTAATCCCGGCGCTGAATGAGGAGAGAAATATTGTTATCTGTCTCTCTTCTCTGCTCAAACAGACACTTAAACCAAACCGCATTATTCTGATCGATGACGGCAGTACTGATAACACAATCGGCTATGCTAAAGAATTTTGCGAAGAGAATGCGATGGAGATCATCACGATCCGGCGTGAGAAGCCTATTGGGAAGACACCTACGATAAAACGTCAGGCACGTGAGTTTGACAGTGATGTTGAGTTCATCTTGGATGCCGACACCTTTTTGGATTCGGAAAACTATATAGAGAGAACGGTGCAGGAACTCTATCAGGGAGTCGGTATCGCGAGTGCATGCGGAACAATCATGCCCATGCGCGATAAAGACCGAAAAAGATTGCTTGAGACAGAAGAGATCAAAGCCTTTCAAGAGAGATTTCACAATGCCCATATGTTGCCCAAACAGGACCTTTTCCATGTTGTGATGCGCCGTCTGAGCAACATCTACCGTGATGTACTTTATGTCTTTTTACAAAAGTTCGTCTATCATGGTCAGATGGTCTTTTTCGGTTCGATCACCAATCCGGTCGGATGTGCTGTGGCATATAGGCGAAAGTATGTCAAAGAGCTGTTTGACCAGTATGAACCGATCTTCGGTGATGATCTGACCAACTCCGAAGATATATTTATCGGTTTTGCCATGCTCAAACATGGATACCGCAATATTCAGCTGACGGATGTCTATGCCAGATCGCAGGAGCCTGAAGCAGAGCACCTGCCGCATGAGATCTATCTCTGGTCCTCGTCGTTTTTTCAAAGCTGTTACTACTTTGATGACCTCGTTCGAAGTCCACTTAAATCGTTTAAACGCTACCGTCAGCATCGCAAGATGGAGAGAGAACATGGAGAGGAGATACGCCAAATGCGTAAGGTCGGTGAACCTTACCGTCAAGCTTTTGGTGATGAGGTGACGACACAGTATGGACGTCCGATGGGATGGGTGATCTTTATGTCACTGATCGAAAAGACCTTCTTTCCTGCCGCTTTACTGATCATGATCATACTGCAGTTATGGGAACCTCTGCTTATAACGTTTGCAGTGGAGACGCTGATCTCGGTCGGCATCTTGACGGCGATCAGCCGCGAGCACCGTTTTCGATACTTCTTAAAGGGTATTGCAGCGACGCCGATGCGTTATATGAGCGTGATGTATGATCTTGTTACGATGATGCGTTTTGCTAAAGATATCTGGTTCGGACAGAAAAAAGGATGGCGAAAATGAGACTGGTACTTCTATTATTAATCACTGCTTCTCTTGGGTTTTCAGCGCAGAGAGACATCCCGTATTTAGGGCTGAAAGCTGAAATGGACAAGCGCTGGAATGATGCTGCGAATGTCTATGAAGATGCCGTATGGAATGATCCGTATCGTGTCGATCTATACTTGAGACTTGCTGACATCTATGCGGCAGAGAAAAAGTATGAAAGAGCGGCGGATACACTTAGAAGAGCGATTGAAGTCGAACCTGAACGGGTCGAGCTCTATGTAAAACTCTCTTCCGTCTATGCTGTTGATAACAGAGCGGACAAAGCACTGGAGGCGATCGAAGCGGCTGTACGTATAGAACCGCAAAACAGAGAATATTTGATAGTGCATGCCAAGATCGCCAACTGGACGAAAAAACCGAAGCTTGCTATTGTTAGTCTGGAAACTATATTAGAGAAAGATCCCAATGATAAAGAGGCTCGTCTGTTGCTTGCTAGATCGCAGGAGTGGGCTAAAGAGCTTGATGAGGCGATCGAGGAGTATCAGGCATATCTGAAAAACAACCCTGATGACTTGAAAGTACGTCTTAAACTTGCACAGATCCAATATATAGTCGATGATGTCAACGGGTCTAATCAGACTTTAGAAGCCGTCTTCAGCGAAGTGTTTAAAGAAGAGCCGGCTATCGGGCTGCAACAACAAAGCAAGAGTAGTCAAGAGGTCCCGATTCTTTTATACCACTGCATAGGAAAAACACCACAAAACAGCTATTGGATCGCTGAAGACGAGTTCTCGGCACAGATGCAGTTTTTAAAACGCAACGGGTATGAATCTATTTCGACCGGTGCGCTTGATAACGGTACTGTATTTCCAGAAAAACCGGTATTGATCACGTTTGACGACGGTTGCGAAAATCTTTATACTCAGGCCTATCCTATCTTGAAAGCGAATGGGCTTTTTGCCGAAATCTATCTCATCAGCGATGCCATAGCCGAGACAGATGCTGAGCGTAAAGAGAGCCGCACGGAAAAACTTGGTGAGACGGGTCAGAACTCTGTGACGAAGTACCTGATCTGGCCTGAGGTCAAGGAGATGGCTGAGAACGGTATGGTCTTCGGATCGCACTCCAAATCACACCGTTTGATGGGTGAGCTTAGTGATGAAGATATCGCCTATGAGCTAATGTTCTCAAAACTCTCAATCTATGCCAACACAGGTATAAAAGTAGACTCATTTGCATACCCTTTTGGCAGTGGTAACACCAACAGCTCCATGCATAAAATGCTGGAAAAATACGGTTATAGCAAGGCGCTGGCTGCAGAAGGCGGCGTTGAACTGCTGAAAGATATTAATATGCGCAACATTTCACGTATTGAGATCTATGGAGCGCATCCGAAGATTGATACAAAAAGCAAGGGGGTCTCTGTTACGCTAGATCCATCACGTCCGGCTGATCAGTTCAGTGCAAAGCTGGACCCTTCCGATGCTGAACGTTTCTTTGAAGAGTCCAACCGTCTGACTGCCGCAAAAGAGTTGGACAAAGCCCTTATGACGATCGATGAAGCAGTCCTTCTCGAACCCAATAATGTTCGCTATCTCAACACCAGACTTCATGCTGCAGGCGCTGCAAAAGATGTTGATAAAGCTGTGGACAGTGCTGAGAGGATCTATGTGTTAGACCCGGATAACACGACCAATATCCTTGAGTTGGCCCGAACCATGGTATGGGACAACGACCTTAATAGCGCAGCAAACTATTATGACTACTATTATGAAAAACATCCGAAAGAGCAAGAGGTCTATATCGAATATGCACAGGTGCAGATGTGGCGGGGCGACTATGACTCCAGTTTAGAGATCTTGGAAGCGTATGAGACAAGTTTTGGCAGTGATGATATATCTACGATCACTAAAGCAGATGCATTGGCATGGGCAAACCGCCCCAGCCGGTCATTTGAACTGCTTGAACCGATCTTGCAAAAAGATGCAGAGCACTATAATGCCAATTACATCAATACGGTCGCACTGTATAAACATAGAGAGCCCATTGCTGCAGTAGAGAGTCTTGAAAAGGTTGAAAAGATCTCTCCGGATGCCAACGAGAACAGCTTTCTTAGAAAGTTTGTCACGACGCCGTCTCGCTCGTCGGTCACAGCCGGCTTGGAATATCGATTTGATTCGGACAAAGTGAGTATTGCCTCAGCCGTACTTGGCGGTAAATACTATTTTACGCCTGCAACCAACATCTATGCGCTGTGGCGCACTGACTATCTTCGTGTAACTGGAGAGAATCAGGCTGTTTTTGGTACAGAGGCGGTCCATAGTGCGTTGAGAGCAGGTGTGACACACCGTTTCTCATCATGGATGATGGCTGATGCCTATGTCGGAGCTGCAAAAGCCGAAGACAACAGTGATGCAATATATGGTGCGAGCCTGTCGCTTGTTCCGTTAGACCAGCTTGCACTCTTTCTCTCTTATGACCACCGCTACTTTGTTGTCACGCCAAAAACGGTCGATCTCGGAATTACAAATGATGCTTTGAGAGCAGGTATGCATTGGGATCAGACACTGCTATGGTATGCTGATCTTGCTGTCGGTTATGATGTGATGTCTGATGATAACAACCGATGGAGTGCCGATCTTTCACAAAAGAGGGTGATGCTGCGTTCGCAATACTGGAACATTGATGCGGGTGTGACGGCAATGCTGTATGGGTATGATGACGAACAGATCGGATTTGATGACGGCTATTATGCGCCGGAACTTTATCAGGGTTACTACCTGACAGGTAGTTTCAGCAGGGTGTTGAGCGGAGATGACAGTATTAACCTGTTAGTCAATGGCGGTGCTTTCAAAGATAACAACATGGCCAATTTCGAGATAGGGGGCAGTCTCTACCTCGAAGGCGTATTTGGAATCTATCGTGACTGGATGTTCAGAGCGAGTGCAGGTGTAGATTACAGCGGACGTTATTATGATGAGTCCTACAGAGGGGCATCGTTACAGATGTATGTGACAAAACGGTTTTAACAGTATGGATTTAGAGACAATGCCAGATCACATCTGTATTATCGGGGCCGGTTATGTGGGATTGCCTTTGGCAATGGCCCTGTCTGAGCACTTTGAGACAACAGTCTACTCCCACTCGCCCGGGCATATCGCCGCACTTAATGAGGGGAGAGACAGAACGGAGAGTTTTACGGCTCAAGAGCTTCAAGAGACATCACTGCGTTTTAGTGACAACCTTGAAGAGGTCGCTGAAGCCAATATCTATATAGTTACTGTTCCTACGCCGGTAGATAAAGAGCACAATCCGGACCTGACTCCTGTCCGCAGTGCAACAGAAACAGTGGCTTCTGTTTTGAAAAAAGGTGACCTGGTTATTTATGAGAGCACCGTGTATGTCGGTTGTACAGAGGAGTTTTGTGCACCGCTTTTAGCTGAAGTGAGCGGCCTTGAGTATAACCGGGACTTCTTCTGCGGCTTTAGCCCGGAACGTATTAACCCTGCGGATAAAGAGCGTACTATTCATAACGTTATGAAGATCGTTGCAGGTTCGACACCTCAGATCACACAAAAGATGAAAGCGGTCTATGGCTCGATCGTTGATGCAGGTATTCATGTCGCGCCGTCAATGAAAGTCGCAGAAGCCTCCAAACTTCTTGAAAATATACAGCGTGACGTCAATATCGCCTTGATGAATGAGGTCAGTGCACTTTTTAATGCCTTGGATGTTGATACCCATGATGTCATTGAAGCTGCATCGACGAAGTGGAATTTCCATCCCTATTATCCGGGACTGGTAGGCGGTCACTGTATCAGTGTCGACCCCTACTATCTCGTCTATAACGGCCGCCAAAAAGGGGTTGATACGCCTTTAATAGAACAGTCACGTGCAATAAACAATCATATGGTCAAGCATATTGTTGATGAGACGCTTTCGCTGATCAAAAAGAGAGGTATTGAACCTAAACGTGCAGCAGTTTTGTTTTTAGGCGTTACGTTTAAAGAGGATTGCCCAGACATCCGTAATTCGCAGAGTGTCAAGATCATAAATGCGTTGGAAAAAGAGCTGAATGAGGTCGATGTATATGATCCTGTTGTGAACAGAGAAGAGCTTCTGCAGCTATATGCGCTTCACTCTTTAGAGCATTTAGAGCATAAAAAATATGATGCGGTCATTATCAGTGTCGGTCACAGTGTGTTCAAGACAGTGGCAATAAAAGAGTATCTACATGAAAATGGTGCAGTGTTGGATCTGAAAGGGATTTTACCCAAAGATCAGAGTGACTTTAGGCTTTAGCGAATCGTTTTAATGAGGTGAAAATAGCCCGGATTATTGGCATTGTAATAGGGCTTGATGATGGCGTTTTGATACCCTTGAGACTTCTCGATAGAGATGATCTTACCCACTTTAAGGCCGGGAAAAAAGAGATGGTCAAGTCCCGAAGTCACTACCTCGTCACCCTCTTTGATCTTTATCCATGTCGGGATGAACTCTACGATCAACTCTTTTGTGTTGAGCCCGTGGACGATACCCGGGGCCTTGTTCTCTCCGACATAGACCGCGTAAGAGCTTTTAAGGGCACCGTTTAGAAGAGCCATAGCCCGATCTTCTTTCATAACGACAATACCTGCGACATTCTCTTTGTGGACGAGTCCATAGACTTTTGATGTGTCAAAGGCGGGGGTGTCGATCCAGACTTTGTTGATATCACCGAATTTGACATAAGAGACAGTGCGTACCAACTCGACTTTAGGGTTTACTTTAAACGTGGAGTTATTCTCAACAAAGAGAGCATTTAGCTCAGTAGCGACTTGGTGTAACAGAAGATGGCTCTCTTCATACAGCCTAAGCTGCTCTCGCAGCTCTATGATGGTGTTCTGTTGGGCAAAGTGTTCATCATATCCTTGACCTATAGAAGCTGTAGCGTCGCGGTAAGAGTTCTTAATAGAGTCTGTAAGGGAGAGAATAGGGCTTTGAAGTCCTGTGGAAAAGAGAAGTGCAGCACTGAAAAGGGCTGCAAATAGAAAAAAGATACCAAGGACTTCTCTGTTCATAAGGACTATTCGTCAAACAGCTCTTGCAGCAAGTCGATCTCGTCGAGTGCTTTACCGGTACCTTTTGCAACAGCCAAAAGAGGTTCGTCAGCCACATATACAGGGATACGGATGATGTCAGAGAAATATTTGTCAAGTTGACGGATCAAGGCACCGCCGCCAGTTAAGACAACACCATGGTTCACAATGTCACCGGCAAGGTCAGGCGGCATCTGCTCTAACACGTCATGGAGTGCTTCAGCGATCTCTTTAAGCGGCTCTTCCATCGCTTCTCTGGCATCTTCGCTTGTAAGGGTAATAGAGCTTAAAAGGCCTTCAACCTGGTCACGACCGGTGATCGTGTAGCTTAGGTCTTCATCAAGCGCCACTGCTGTACCGATAGAGATCTTGATCTCTTCGGCAACTCTCTCTCCGATCAGAAGGTTGTATTTACGGCGAATGTAGTTGATGATGGCCAGGTCGATCCTGTCACCGGCAACACGGATAGATTTAGAGAGTACAAGACCTCCGAGAGAGACAACCCCGATCTCGGTCGTACCGCCGCCGATGTCGACGACAAGGTGACCTTGCGGCTCACGGATGTCAATGCCGGCACCGATAGCAGCCGCCATTGGCTCTTCGATCAGGAAAACCTCGCGTGCACCGGCTGAGAGTGCTGATTCACGAACGGCTTTACGCTCAACCTGTGTGAGTCCGTAAGGAACACAGATAATGATACGGGGGCTGATAAGCGCTTTACGTCCATGGGCTTTTTCGATGAACTTACGGATCATCTTTTCTGTCATGTCAAAGTCGGCGATGACCCCGTCTTTCATTGGTCGGATAGCACGAATGTTACCAGGTGTCTTACCGACCATGTCTTTTGCTTCTTGACCGACGGCTAAGACCTTGGTCTGACCATATTTCTCATTTTTAACGGCAACCACTGAAGGCTCGTTGATGATGATGCCGTGACCCTTGGCGATAACTAAGGTATTGGCTGTTCCAAGGTCGATTGCAAGGTCACTGGAGAAGAGACCGATGAGTTTGTTAAATATCATTTATTAAGTTCCTATGCGCTTTTTTGTTTGCTTTTTTTAATATAGAGAGGCTCTTCACCGTTCTCTATCACCTCTTTAGTGATGACCACTTCATAACCGCTGTACTCAGGCAGGGTGTACATGATGTCGATCATACTCTCTTCCATGATAGCGCGGATACCGCGGGCACCGGTCTTACGCTCTATCGCTTTTGCCGCAACTGCAAGCAGAGCCTCTTCTTCAAAGGTAAGCTCAACATCGTCAATGGCAAAAAGTTTTTTGTACTGTTTGACCAGTGAGTTCTTCGGCTCTGTCAGGATGCGTACCATGTCCTCTTCTTTGATCTCGTTCAATGAAGCGATGATCGGCAGACGGCCAATAAGCTCCGGGATGAGACCGTAATGGACCAGATCGTCAGGTTCGACCATCTCAAGTGTCGGTTTCTGCTCGTCTTTAGACTTTTTCTCTTGACCAAATCCGAGGACATTCTCACCCTGTTTACGTTTCAAGATGTCTTGCATACCGTCAAAAGCACCGCCGCAGATAAACAAAATACCGGAAGTGTCCATCTGAATGAACTCCTGATTAGGGTGTTTACGACCCCCTTTTGGAGGCAGGTTGACCTGGGCGCCTTCCACGATCTTCAAGAGAGCCTGTTGAACCCCTTCGCCAGAGACATCACGGGTGATAGAACGGTTCTCGCTCATGCGGGCGATCTTGTCGACTTCATCAATAAAGACGATCCCCTGCTGGGCACGTTCGACGTCACCGTCAGCCGCCTGGAGAAGCTTTGTCAAGATGTTCTCGACATCTTCACCGACATAACCCGCTTCTGTTAGCGACGTCGCATCCGCGATGGCAATAGGCACGTTCAAGACACGGGCGATCGTCTGTGCCATCAGTGTCTTACCTGAACCGGTCGGCCCGATAAGCAGGATGTTAGACTTGGCGATCTCAGTGTTGTCGTCTTCTACAAGCGCTGTTTTAAAGATACGTTTGTAGTGGTTGTAGACGGCAACTGAAAGCAGTTTTCTGGCATTTTCCTGACCGATGATATAGTCACCTAAAAAGGTATTGAGCTCTTTTGGCGTCATAAGCTCCGTAGTTGCATCGACGATAGCCTGCTCTTTATCTGTTACTTCACCTTGGTTGTCACCAAACATGATCTTGTAAGCAGAGTAGACGCAGTTTTTACAGATGTAGACGCTGTTGCCCGCGATGAGCGGGTTCTCTTCACTCTCTTGAGCATTACAGAAACTGCAGTGTCGGTGGTCACTCATATGTTTTTCCTCTCAAACGGGATTCCGCGTTTTGTGTTACTGATAAATTCGCAAAGGTTCTTTACATAGCTGTTGTCCGTTGACTCAAGAAGTTCAGCTGCAACATCCTGGAGTGGACGGCCAAGTTCGAACAGCTCTTTATAAGCAGATTTGAGCGCATTGATGTCACCACGTTCAGCGTGACGGCGCAGACCTGTGAGGTTAAGACCTCTCAGTGTTGCACGGTTGCCTTCTGCCATACAGTAAGGGGGTACGTCCTGCGAAAGTGCTGACGCACCGCCGACCATAGCAAAGTCGCCAATCTTGACAAACTGGTGGATCGGGGTCATACCGCCGATAACGGCACTGTTGCCCATCTCAACATGTCCTGCAAGTGTTGCGGCATTAGCCAAAATACAGTTGTCGCCGATGATAACGTCATGGCCCAGGTGAACATAGCCCATAAAGAGGTTGTTGTTACCCACTTTGGTAATACTTCCGCCGCCTTCAGTACCCGGATTAAAAAGGGTGAACTCACGAATGGTGTTGTTGTCACCGATAACAAGTTCAACATCTTCACCGTTGAACTTCAGGTCTTGAGGGATCGAACCGAGAACAGCGTGCGAAAAGATGCGGTTGTTCTTGCCAATCGTTGTTTTGCCGTAGATACAAGTGCCATGAGCAATGGTCGTACCCTCGCCGATAGTCGTCTGAGACGAGATGAAACAGTGTGGTGCGATCTCGACATTTTCACCGATAACTGCGCCATCTTCTATAATGGCTAAAGGAGAAATCATACTCATATTCAGGCCTTATTTATCAACTACCATAGCTTTTAGTTCAGCTTCTGAGACAAGTTGGTCATCAACATATGCTTTACCGTCTAGCATCCAGATCTGACCTTTACGTTTGATAACGCTTACACGGTACTCAAGACGATCACCGGGACGAACAGGTTTACGGAATTTTGCTTTGTCGATACTCATGAAGTAGACTACTTTTTGCTTGACCTCTTCTTTGCTCAGGTCCATACTCTGAAATGCCAAAAGACCGCCGGCTTGTGCCAGACCTTCCAAGATCATAACGCCAGGGTAGATCGGGTGACCGGGAAAGTGACCTTCAAAAACCGGTTCACTGATACTTACATTTTTGAAGGCAATAATGTTTTCACCTTTGTCAAGAGAGTTGACTCTGTCAACGAGTAAAAATGGGTAACGGTGAGGTAAGATCTCTTGAATTTCGACGACGTCCATAAGCATATAAAACCTTTTGCATCGGCACAAGTGTGCCATTAAAATTAATGGCTTATTCTATCCAAAAGTCTGTTAAGAGAGAATTATGACCTGAAGCAGGCGTGGTTGAGAGGGTTTTAACAGTGACTCAATTAGAGTTGAACCAAGACCTCTTTAGTGTCATCGTAGGTTTTGGCATCAAGGTTTAGAGTGAGTTTTCCTTCGATTATCTCATCTACAACAATAATAGGAGAGAGGCTGTAAGCTAAAGGGAGCAGTTGTTGACGAAGCTTGATCTCCAGCTCTATAGGAGGTGTGTGAAAAATAAGCTCGTTGACTGTTGTAAAACGGGTGTCTGCAAGTCTGTTGTAATACTCAAGAGTGATAAAGCAGACCTCTTCGCGGTTCATATAGTGAAGGTTGTCGACAGTGAATTCGACCTTGCCTTGAGCCCGTTTGCGAGGCAGGTAGGAGTAGGCAAGGGCGTGAGCCGGAATGACCTGTGTCTTGCCCTTGAGAAGCTTGCAGGAGAGTTGACGGTAGTTGAGAAACTTTTGGCGGATGATCTTGTAGTCAATGCCCTCATCTTCAAACTGCATCCGTTTCTCATACATCTCTAGACGCTCTTCGATAGAGGCCGGCAGGATATGGTTAGAGATAGGTGAGAACATCTCATCCATGAGTCTCTCCTGCTGGTCGCGCTGCATTGTAAGCCCGTAGATACAGCCGCAGTAGTCCTGACGGTAGAGCTGCTCCTCTTTGGTGACACGGCTCTGGTCTTGCGTACCGCCGTCAGCGCGGTAGTCAACGGCAATGAACTCAACCCCGCTCTTTTCAAAAAAAGCGTCGCCGACACGTTTGAGCTGCTCTTGTGACTTGAGCGGGGAGACTAAAAGGGTCGTGGTGATCTTTTTTTCGCCAAGTTCGAGAGCTTTTTCAGCACTGACACTGAAACGCTTGTCAAAACAGACCTCGCAGCGTGTCCCTTTTTCCGGTTCGTTTTCCAGTCCTTTGACGGCTTGCATCCAGTTCTCAAAATCATACTCGCCTTCAAGCAGGTCTATGCCCAGTTTTTTACAGCTTCTTTGCACATCCAAATATCGGAGTCTGTACTCAGAGTAGGGGTGAATGTTTGGATCGTAAAAAAAGCCGGTAAGTTTTTCGTCAGGGAAGTCGTTTTGAAGTTTTTCTAAAAAGAAGTGGCTGTCAACACTGCAACATATGTGTACAAGCATTATGAACCCTTCTTGTGTGGATTTGGATTCTCTGGAGAAGAGAACCCAATGTGAATATAGTGTTTAGCGCGCAGCGAGAATTTCTACAGACTCGATAGCATCTTGACCTTGAAGGCTATCAAGAACTGCCATAGAGTCTGCATCATCTGCTTCGATACCGCCGAAGACTGTGTGAACGCCGTCAAGGTGAGGACACGCTACGAAACAGATAAAGAACTGTGAACCGCCCGTGTTTGGACCGGCGTGCGCCATAGAGAGGGTCCCTTTGACGTGACGGTGTGTGTTTTTGTCTGTCTCACAAGCGATCGAGTAACCCGGACCACCTGTACCTGTACCGTGAGGACAACCACCCTGAGCCATGAAACCCGGGATAACACGGTGGAAGCTAAGACCGTTGTAGTAACCGTCGTTTACCAGTGATGCAAAGTTTGCAACGGTGTTCGGTGTCTCTTCGTTGTAAAGTTTCAACCAGATAACACCCTTGTTTGTTGTCATCTTAGCCCACTGAAATGATGCCATCTCGTCTGCAGAAAAGTCGTATGTTTTAAGTGCCATGTTAATGTCCTTGATATTTTTAGTATGCGAATTATAGTGGAGATTCCTTAATAGATTTCAAATGTTAAAAATAAGAAAGTCATGTTAAAGTTGACACTATATAGTTTTGTCACCATAATGTTCGGAGAAAAGATGTACTCAGAAATCTACAAAAAGATCGATGCCGATCCCGTTTTTCATCAGCTGGTCAAAAAACGCCGCAGCTTTGCAGTGAAACTTTCAGCTGTAATGCTGGGGGTCTATTTTGCTTTTATATTGACCATTGCTTATGCCCCATCACTCTTTGGGCAAGCACTGTTTGAAGGCAGTGTGACCACTATCGGGATACCTGTCGGTGTGGCTGTCATTCTCTCCGCTTTTATTTTGACCGGTCTCTATGTCAGAAAAGCCAACAGTGAATTTGACACGATTCTGAACAAACTAAAAGATGATGTAGGTGTGTCACATGAATAAGGTTGTACTGTTTTTACTGCTGACATCGGCACTTTTTGGCGGTGAAGCTTTAACGGGTGAAGTTGAGAAGCAGCCTCTCAATATTGCTGCTATTGTGATGTTTTTGTTATTTGTCGGTGGTACCTTGGGGATCACCTATTGGGCGGCTAAACGCACGAAGAGCACAAAGGATTTCTACACGGCCGGCGGCGGTATTACGGGCTTTCAAAACGGCTTGGCGATAGCCGGGGACTATATGTCGGCGGCCTCATTTTTGGGTATCTCCGGTCTGGTCTATCTCAGTGGGTATGACGGGCTGATCTACTCTATCGGTTTTCTGGTCGGCTGGCCGATCATCCTCTTTTTGATAGCGGAGAAACTGCGCAATCTCGGTAAGTTTACCTTTGCCGATGTCGCCTCGTACCGTTTGCAGCAAAAACCTATCAGACTCTTAGCCGCTTTTGGTTCTATCGCTACCGTAACCCTCTATCTTATTGCCCAAATGGTCGGTTCGGGCAAGCTTATTCAACTGCTCTTTGGTCTAAATTATGAGATCGCTGTTATGTTGGTCGGGATATTGATGATCCTCTATGTCACATTCGGCGGGATGCTGGCAACGACATGGGTACAGATCACCAAGGCGGTACTGCTGCTCTCAGGTGCGACCTTTATGGCGGTGATGGTGATGGTAGAGATGGGCTTCTCGTTTGAAACACTCTTTAGTACGGCAGTGGATATCCATGAAAAAGGGGGTTCTATTATGGCACCGGGCGGACTCATCAGTGACCCGATTTCGGCAATCTCTTTAGCCATCGCCTTGATGCTGGGAACAGCCGGTCTGCCGCATGTCCTAATGCGGTTTTTTACGGTCAGTAATGCCAAAGAGGCTCGCAAGTCGGTCTTTTATGCAACAGGGTTTATCGGTTATTTTTACCTACTGACATTCATCATCGGTTTCGGTGCGATCGTTCTGGTCTCAACAAATCCTGAGTATCTTGAACTGGGTAATTTGATAGGCGGTAACAATATGGCGGCAATCCACTTATCACATGCTGTCGGTGGTGATCTTTTCCTAGGCTTTATCTCAGCCGTTGCATTTGCAACGATCCTGGCCGTTGTGTCAGGTCTGACCCTGGCAGGTGCCTCTGCGATCTCGCATGACCTTTATGCGAATGTTTTTGCAGGTGATGAACATTGCGAAGAGAGAGAGATGAATATCTCCAAGATCGCAACGGTTGCACTCGGTGTCTTGGCCATCGGGCTGGGTATTGCCTTTGAAGAGCAGAACATCGCCTTTATGGTGGGGCTTGCCTTTGCGATCGCTGCAAGTGCGAACTTCCCGCTGCTCTTTTTATCGATCTACTGGAAAAAGCTTACGACACGCGGTGCCTTCATTGGGGGTTCATTAGGGTTGGCGACTGCAGTGATCCTGGTGATCTTAGGCCCTATTGTCTGGGTGCAGGTTCTTGGCAACGCTGAAGCCATCTTTCCTTATAAATACCCGGCACTCTTTTCTGTGACGGTAGCCTTTGTCGGTATCTGGCTCTTCTCTGTTTTGGATAACTCTGAACAGGCGCAAGCCGAGAGAGAGGCCTTTAATGAACAGTTTATCCGTTCAGAGACGGGCATAGGAGCCGAAGGAGCAAGCAACCATTAGATGATGCAGCTTCGGCACACCTTGCGTCCAACTCAGACTCTCCACGTGCATTAGCACGCTATCGGTCTGAGTTAAACACAATCTGCACCAAATCTACAACATCTAAGAGAATGCAATATCTAATTTGATACAAATAACCTTCAACCTGAATTTTTTCTAAAGCCATCCAGCAACTCTATTGATTAATGGTATATACTTTTCTCTTAGTTATCATAACGTCAATAATTTATTAGTGCTAAACGATGCACTTCAAAGGTAAACAATGTCAGACACAATTACTAAACCAGTTTTTCAGCCAAACCCGGAGTTTGCAAAAGATGCCAATGTAGGCAGTATGGACGAATACAATGCTCTTATGACTAAAGCCAAAGAGAACTATGAAGGTTTTTGGGGCGATTACGCAAAAGAGAAACTTGACTGGATCGAGCCGTTCACCAATGTATTAGATGAGTCAAATGCACCGTTTGTAAAGTGGTTTGACGGCGGAAAACTAAACGTTGCCGAGCAGTGTATTGACCGTCATTTAGATACACGTAAAAATAAAGCAGCGATCATCTTTGAAGGTGATCGCGGTGATGTTCAGACGATTACATATTTAGATCTATACAAAAATGTCAATAGATTTGCCAACCTACTGAAAGAGGACTTTGGTGTTCAAAAAGGTGACCGTGTCGTTATCTATATGCCGATGATCCCTGAAGCGGCGTATGCGATGCTTGCTTGTGCCCGTATCGGTGCTATCCACTCTATCGTATTTGGCGGGTTCTCTGCTGAAGCACTTAAAGACCGTATCGAAGATGCTGAAGCTAAGGTTGTTATTACCGCTGACGGTGCTTTCCGTAAGACGAAGCCATATATGCTAAAACCGGTTGTTGATACTGCGTTAGAGGGTGAGACTCCTGTTAAGAAAGTCCTTGTTGTTGAGAGAAACAATGAAGACGTTACTTGGGTAGAGGGCCGTGACTACTCTTATAATGAACTCATTAAAGGTAAATCTGCAGTGTGCGAAGCGGAACCAATGGACTCTGAAGACCCGCTTTTCCTACTCTACACATCAGGTTCAACCGGTAAGCCAAAAGGTGTTCAGCACAACTCTGCAGGTTACATCCTCTGGGCACAGATGACGATGGAGTGGGTGTTCGATGTTAAAGAGAACGACACGTACTGGTGTACTGCCGATGTTGGTTGGATCACGGGTCACACCTACATCGTTTACGGTCCGCTTGCGATGGGTGCGACAACGGTGATGTTTGAGGGTGTAATTACTTACCCTGATGCCGGTCGTCCATGGGCGATGGTCGAAAACCACCGCATCAACCAGTTCTATACAGCACCTACGGCGATCCGTGTTCTTCACAAGATGGGTGAAGAGGAGCCGGCTAAGTACGATATGAGTTCACTTAAGGTCCTTGGAACGGTTGGTGAGCCTATCGATCCGCCGGCATGGAAATGGTACTACGAAGAGGTGGGTAGCTCTAAATGTGCTATCGTCGATACCTATTGGCAGACGGAGACAGGTGGTCACATCGTCTCTCCGCTTCCGGGTGCTACGCCTATCAAACCGGCATGTGCAACACTGCCACTGCCGGGTATCATGGCTGAGATCTTAGACCCGGCTACAGGTGAAGTGGCTGAGGTCGGAGAGACGGGTTATATGTGTATCACTAAACCTTGGCCGGCACAGATCCGTGGGGTATGGGGTGACGAAGAGCGTTACAAGAAGTCATACTTCGGAGACGTTGTCAAAGATGGCAAGCCTGTCTACTTCACCGGTGACGGTGCACGTTACGATGAAGACGGTTACATTACCATTACAGGCCGTACGGATGATGTTATCAACGTCTCCGGTCACCGTATGGGAACGGCAGAGGTCGAAGCGGCGATCAAGAAACACTCTAATGTTGCAGAGGTCGCTGTTGTCGGTAAGCCGCACGACCTTAAAGGCGAGGGTATCTTTGCCTACATCGTACTAAAATCAGATGAGGGTGTAGCTGATGAAGTCGAAGAGGTAAAAGCTATCAATGGCATTATCAAAAAAGAGATCGGTAACATTGCCCTGTGTGATGACATGGTCTTTGCACCGGGACTGCCTAAAACGCGTTCAGGTAAGATCATGCGTCGTATTTTGCGTACCCTTGCCAAAGGTGAAGAGGTAACTCAAGATATCTCGACTCTGGAAGATCCAAGTATTGTCGCCAAACTTAAAGCGATGGTACAAGGCTAAGCAGCCAAAGACTTTAAGATGGCATACGCCATCTTGTCATTCAAAATTTCTAAAACATCCCCATCATACTTTGACGGCCAAACTTCTGTGTCAGCATTCCTGCAGTTGCACCTCTCTGGTTGGCAATGCTTTTGTCGGCACCGCGTTCGATGAGCAGGGCGCAAAGTTCCGGCATGTCGTCCATCACACACTCCATTAACGGTGTCCAGCCCGGTGCGTCGGCACGGTTCATGTCGGCATTGTTGTCAAGCAGGGTCACAACCATCTCACGGCGGTCACGGCGGATGCTGATGTGCAGCAGTGTCTCACCGTATTTGTTCTGCATGTTGACATCGGCACCGGCTTCTATCAGGGCGATGAACGCTTCTGTGTCATCTTTGTAGACGATGTCGGCAAAGAGACCGAAAACATCATCACTCTCAGGATGTGTGTCGTAAGATTTAGCGCGTTCTGCGATAGTCGCATCGATTTTTTCAAGTAGTTCAGTTTTTGTTGCCATATTAAAGTCCTTAATAATAGATATTACGAAAGAATATAACTACTCAACTAAAAATGCTCTAAATAAGAGTTTTTCCATCAGGTTGCCGCTTCCTTGCATTACCGCATTACTCATTCATCCCTTTTATAGAAACAATGGTTTATAATTCGGTACTTATACAAAAGGTCCAAAATGGAATTATGTGTTGCCCTTGACCTTCCTACAATGGAAGAGAATCTCGCTCTTGTTGAAAAGATAAAAGATTATCCTGTCTGGTTAAAAGTCGGGCTGCGTGCCTATATCCGTGACGGCGAACCTTTTATTAAAGCACTTAAAGAGATCAACCCAGAGTGCAAGATCTTTTTAGACCTTAAACTTTATGACATTCCCAACACAATGGCCGATGCAGCAGAGTCGATCATGGGGCTGGGCGTTGACATGTTCAATATACACGCTTCAGCAGGCAAGAGAGCGATGGAGACGGTAATGGCACGTCTAGAGAAGTACGATGAACGTCCGCTTGTTTTAGCTGTAACCGCTTTGACCTCGTTCAACGAAGATGAGTTTAGTGCTGTCTACGGTGAGAAGATCGCGGCTAAAGCGGACCGGTTTGCCAAAGACAGTTATGAAGCAGGGCTTGACGGTGTGGTCTGTTCCGCCTTTGAGAGTGCATCGATAAAGTCCATAACATCTGACAACTTCTTAACCCTCACTCCGGGGATCCGTCCATTCGGTGAAGATGCCGGTGACCAGCAGCGTGTTGCCACGGTAGAAGTGGCACACAGTGAAAAGGTTGACTTCATCGTTGTCGGTCGACCGATCTATCAAGCAGAAGATCCGGCAGACGTTGTCGAAAAGATTATCGAAAAACTGTAATCCTTGCCTGTTTTAAGGTTCATATTAGAAGCTGCAAAGTATAATCACGTTCTCTTTTCAAGATCATGGATAGTTGGGTGAGTTGGCTGAAACCACATCCCTGCTAAGGATGCGTACTGGTAACGGTACCGAGGGTTCGAATCCCTCACTGTCCACCACTTGAAATGAGACTTCTTTTTTAAACAATCCGGATTAGCTCAGCGGTAGAGTAGGTGACTGTTAATCACTTGGTCACTGGTTCGAATCCAGTATCCGGAGCCACTTTTCACACCACTTTTTCACACTAGTCTATGTTGTCAAAGCACTCATGTACAAAAGTACACTTCGCACTTTTCCGCCTTGATAGTGTAAAAAATTGATGTGAAAAGCAAGCTTTCATTAGACTTTTACTACCAAACTATATGTGTTTTTGTTATCAGTAATCAGCTTGTAATACTATGAGTGATAAAATATTTTTTTCATTATATTAAAATAAACGAGAATATACGTGCTGTTTGAACTTTTCCTTATCTTTATTGTTGCCCTTGTTTTGATAAAACTTATCATCAAAAATGCACTGAAACTTGGTTTGGTCGATGTTCCCAATGAGCGTAGTATGCATACGCGTCACCATCCCCGCGGTGCCGGTATAGGTATATTTTTGGCGGTTGCTGCTGTTGAGCCCTTTTTTAACTTTACTTTACTGTTAGATCACTATCTCACCTGTCTGGCTGTCTTGTCTGTGTTCGTTGTCGGGGTGCTTGATGACCATCAGGATACGTCGCCGAATACCAAGTTCTTTGTGATGGCTTTCGCGGCACTGTTGGTCTATTTTGACGGCATCTATGTCTCTAGTCTGGGTAACCTTTTTGGCTTTGATGTCACTTTGGGATGGTTAGCTCTTCCATTCACAGTTTTTGCGATCGTCGGTTTTACCAATGCGCTCAACCTTATTGATGGGCTTGATGGTCTGGCAGGTTCGGTCAGTATCGTTATTTTAAGCACGCTTTTTATAATTGGCTATGATAATGATGATACGTTTATGATGATGCTTTCAGGCTCGTTTGTAGCAGCTCTTTTTGCCTTTATGGTCTACAACTGGAACCCGGCCAGTATCTTTATGGGCGACAGCGGTTCGCTTGTTTTAGGTTTTGTTATCGGTCTGCTTGTCATTAAGTCCGCGAGTTATATTCACCCGGTGACGGTACTGTTTATTATCGCTGTTCCGCTGATGGATACCATCATTGTGATGCTACGCCGCAAACGTCAAGGCCAGTCTATGTTTACGGCCGACAAAACACATCTGCATCATATCCTCTTCAAATTTTTTAACCAGGATGTTAAAAAAACGGTTATCTTCCTCGTTATTTTACAAGCAGTCTATTCCATCACGGCACTGCAGATCGTAGAGAGTGCCGACCAGACCATGAGCTTGGTTCTCTTCGGGCTAAATGCCATTATTTTGTATTTTATCTTTTCAGGTATGTTGCGACGTCAACATTAACTTTTAATTTCTAGATGCTCGATTCATCTCTTCTGCATTTTTGCAGAAGCCTCTCTTTTTAAGCAATCCTCTTCTTCAATAGACAGCACAGATGCTCTTTACACAATAAATATATCTTTACTCAGCATGCAAAAAGTGTTCTTTTTTACACAGTTAAATGATAATATATTTCTAAACGTTAAAATAGATTAATATAAATTTAATGTTATTTTTTGTAATCTGTTGTTGTATTTCAAATTAAGGAGTCTAAAAATGAAGTTTTTAGCATTTGTTTCAGCGTTGATGCTGAGTGTGTCACTGTGGGCGGTAAACATTAACACTGCCTCTATCGAAGAGTTGTCAACACTGCCGGGTATCGGTCAAAGTACGGCTGAAAAGATCGTTAAGTACCGTAAAGATCATAAGTTCAAGACGACATCTGACCTTATGGATGTCAAAGGGATCGGTGAAAAGAAATTTGAGAAGATCAAGTCACAACTGAGTGTCTAGTCAAATAGACGGATAAACTAGACCACAAACCATAATAGTTGAGGTTCATAGCTCTTTGCTATGAACTGAACCTCCTCGTTATAAAATCTTTCACACCCCATAATTCATAGATCCCTTTAACCTGTGTACTTGTTGATAACTTCACCTGTTAATTGGTCTGTAAGACACCTTTTTGATAATAGCGATGTATAATGTCATGACGTATACAAGCATATGATTATGAAAGATGTAAATGACAGCATTTGAGAGAGCAGTAGCACAACTACACACAGAGCAAAAAAGCTGGTTGGTGACAGGTTGTGCCGGTTTTATAGGTTCGAACCTTATTGAGTTTTTATTGAAGAACAACCAAAAAGTAGTGGGTCTTGACAACTTCTCTACAGGTTATCAGAAAAACATTGATGAGGCGTTAGCTTCGGTCAGTAAAGATCAGCGAAAGAAGCTTACGTTTATCGAGGGGGACATCGCTGACTTAGCGACTTGCAAAAAGGCGTGCCAAGGCGTTGATATTGTCTTGCACCAGGCGGCGTTAGGCTCTGTGCCGCGCTCTATCGCTGACCCTGTCACCTCAAACAACTCCAACATCACCGGTTTTTTAAACATGTTGACGGCAGCTAAAGATGCAGGGATAAAACGTTTTGTCTACGCTTCGTCCAGCTCTGTCTACGGTGACTCACAAGAGCTGCCGAAAGTCGAAGAGAGAACAGGTAAGTTACTTTCACCTTATGCTGTGATGAAGATGACCGCTGAGCTCTATGCAGGTGTCTTTACAAAGACCTACGGCATCGAGACGATCGGTCTGCGTTACTTCAATGTCTTTGGCAAACGTCAAGACCCGAACGGTGCTTACGCAGCGGTCATCCCCAAATGGGTAAGCTCTCTCATCAAAGGCGAAGATGTCTACATCAACGGCGACGGTGAGACAAGCCGGGACTTTACCTACATCGACAATGTCATCCAGATGAATGTTTTGGCGGGGCTGACGACCAACGAAAAAGCATTTGGCGAGGCCTTCAACGTAGCTGTAGGCGGACGAAACACACTTAATGAGCTCTATAAAATCATCCAAGATGAGTTGACACAATTCAAAATTGACGGAAAGCCCGTTTATCGGGATTTCCGTCCCGGAGACATCCGCCACTCCAACGCCGACATCACCAAGGCTAAAACAGTGGTGGGCTACGTGCCGACACACACCATTTATCAAGGGATGGAAGAGGCGATCACCTGGTATGTGGAGCATGTTTAAATTGAGTAAGACAAGAAACGGTATAATCATCAACATATTTATACGATTTGCGGAGAACTAATTGAAGAAACTACTGATTATTTTTACACTCGTTTACGCTTCACTGCAAGCGGCAAC
>JBDLJE010000022.1:0-27954 GCA_039714575.1 Campylobacterota bacterium
CAACTTGTGAACGAGGAATGCATACCTCAGTCTCAGTTATAGTTATTAAACCCTCTTCTCTTTCACCTCAACCTTACCACTCTTCTCAACAACTTTCTCATGACTAAGCGCCCCCGCAATGTCCTGCTCTTTGACCTTGATGCCCTGCGGTACTTTCTCAGAGTGCAGCTGGACTGCCGTCTGTTTAAAGTTCGGCTCGCCTGACTTTGGACAGAAAAGCGGCTGGGTAAGTTGATTTATCAATTGCTCGTTGAAGTGGAACGGTACAAAAACCTGACCCGGTGCCATGTTCTGTGTCACTTTGACAACCACATCTTTCACTTTTCCGCGTGGCGATGAGAGTGTCAGTCTGTCGCCACTTTTGACCTCTAACTGCTCGGCATCCACCGGGTTGATCTCGACCCATGCTTCAGGCGCAAGGTTGTTGATGATGTCGATAGAGCGCGTTTTGGTTCGGGTGTGCCACTGCTCTACGGTGCGGCCTGTGTTGAGCATAACAGGGAACTCCACACTCAGGTTCTCCTCCATCGGGTACCACTCTAACGGCAGCAGTTTTGCTTTTTTGTCTGCGGTTCTAAAGGCCATCTCTTCGCCGTAAAGACGCTTGGTTCCCATAGGGTTGGCCTCGTTACACGGCCACTGTATACCGCTCTCTTGCTCAAGCAGTTCATAGGTGATGCCCGAGTAGTCACAGAGCTGTCCGCGGCTTACCTCTTTCCACTCATCAAAAGCGTCACCCGGTTTTGTCCAACCATCAAAAAGGAGTTCATGTACCCCTTGAAAGTGACGGCTGAAATCGACAACGATGTCGAAGTCTGACTTGGTGTCTGCCATCGGCTCTACCGCTTTGTTGGCACGGTTGACACGACGCTCCGAGTTGGTGTATGTTCCCTCTTTTTCACCCCATGTCGCCGCAGCGAAGACCACGTCCGCGATCTGTGCCGTGTCACCCATAAAGGCGTCTTGAACAACCAGCATGTCAAGCTTGGCAAGGGTCTTGCGCAATTTGTCCTGGTCTACAAAACTGACAAGCGGGTTGGTCGCTACGATCCAGAGTGCTTTGATCTCACCGCGGTCGATGGCATCGATGATCTCGGCATATTTGTAACCGCGTTCACGCGGGATGATCTCTTCGGGGACGTTGACGATGCGTGCATAATCTTTAAGTGCGCCCTCATCCCCAAAGTTACGATAGCCCGGGAGTGAAGAGGTAAAGCCTGTCTCACGCGTTCCCATGGCGTTACACTGACCGGTGATTGAGAACGGCCCTGCACCCGGACGGCCTATCTGACCTGTCAACAGGTGCATGTTGATGATGGAGCTGACCGTGTCGGTTCCCATGTAGGACTGGTTAACCCCCATCGTCCATGCGGTCAGTGTCGCTTCACTGCCTGCAACCAGACGCGCCAGTTCATACAGTGTCTTGACATCAATGCCCGTGATGTTGGAGACCTCTTGCGGCGGATAGTCGTTAAGGTGTCTGCGCAGATCGCCCAGACCCTTGGTCTTCTCTTTTATGTAGGCCATGTTCTCCCACCCCTGTTCCAGGATGATGTAACTGATGCCGTTCATCAAGGCAAGGTCGGTACTTGGTTTGATAGGGATGTACATATCGGCCATCTGCGCTGTTTTTGACTTGCGCGGATCGATAACGATGATCTTCGGCTTCTTCTTGTTTTTGGCGATATGCAGTTTTAAGATGGGGTGGTTGTCGGCGATGTTGGCACCCACTAAGATAATGGTGTTCGCCTCTTCAAAGTCTTCGTATGAACCGACCGCACCGTCTGAGCCTAAAGACTGCTTGTAGCCCATCACGGCCGAAGCCATACAGAGGGTGGTGTTACCGTCATAGTTGTTGGTCTGCAGACCGAGTTGGGCGAATTTACCGAGGGTGTAGAACTCTTCGGTGAGCAGTTGACCCGTCGAGATGATCCCGATGGCTTTTGAACCGTGCTCTTTGGTAATGCGTTTAAATTCACTACTGACTTTAATAAAGGTCTCATCCCAAGTCGCTGCTTCAAGCTTACCGCTAGCCCCGCGCAGCATCGGTTCAGGGATACGCTCAGGTGAATTGACAAGTTCATGTTCACTCAGACCTTTTGGACAGAGGGTTCCCATGTTGACGTCGTGTTTAGGGTTGCCCTTGGTATAGACCGCTTTACCGTCTTTCACCCCGATGTAGAGCCCACAGCCGACACCGCAATAACCACAGGTCGAGAAGACCCACTTGTCCGGTTTTTTCGCATCACTGATCATCCCAAACTGCGGATCGCGAGAGAGTTTGTACTTGTCGGCCTTGATATCAAAACCTAGAAAATCTTTTATTTTACTGATCACTGTAAACCCCTAACCTAACGCTGATTGCCGACGAAGAAGCCGCCGGCCATACTTAATGGAACTGATGTCACATAGAACAAGAAACGGTCAAAGAGCTCACTGGCCACCATCAACATAAATGCCAGTGAGAGCACCGCTACGGCCACACCGTTAAGACCTGCACCGACAAAGACCGTCACCATCAGAGGCAGAAGAATAGCACCGAAGACAAAGGTACCAATACGGATCTTCGAGTGCATCGCGAAGAGCTCGTCATAGATACGTTTTGTCTTTGTCAACTCACGCTCATACATCTGCGGCATCTTGAGTGCACGGCGGTCTTCAAAGGTAAAGAAGCCCTGAGCGACTGCCAGTGCCATACCCGCACTGATAAGCGGGATAACCGCACTCTCTTGACCCAAGAGCAAGGCACCGAATGCAAGCAGGTAGAGACCCGTATAGGCCGTTCCGAAAAACTTCAAGAGTGTTGTCAAACGGTTCCATGACGGACGGGCTTCGATCTGGTAGATCATCCCCTGTGCGTAGATACCGAAGAGACCTACGACCAAGGTGAGCGCTTCAAAGATTAGACGTAATACCGGGTTGACATCGAAGAAGTAAAGTCCGGCATTCACCGTCATCATTCCCGTAAAGGCACCCAAGGCAAGCGCTTCACGAGAGAGCCATGAGGTCTTGATATTCTTCATCGCTGTCATCGCCAGGAAAGGACGACCAAGGTGGAGCGCCGAAAGCGGCAGACCCAGCGCCGCAGGAACAACGACTAAAACTGCCAATATCCATGATGGACTTTCAAGTCCGAACAGAGCAAAAAACTCTCCCATAAAGAGACCGAAAAAAGCGCCCAGTGACATCTGTGTCAGAACCGTCATAAAGACAAGCGGCATCTCTGAGTGGAACGGTTTTAGGTGATGTTCGTCCGCTTTTCTCACCGCCTCTTCATCGTAATCTTCAGGCAAGGTATAGCGTGTTGTGGCGTTGGTGACACGGGCATTCACTAAGTGCGGCATATTCCCCTGTTCATCTATATCTTTTTGCAGCCATTCATCGACTTTGACCGTCTCGATCATAATAGCACCGGCAGGACAGGCTTGCACACAGGCCGGAGTCTCACCGACGTCAAGACGTTCATGACACATATGACACTTGGTGACGATCTTGCGCTCTTCGTGGTAGGTCGGTACACCGTACGGGCAGTTCCATGTACAGTACTGACAGCCTATACAGGTGTCATCATCATGAACAACGATACCTGTCTCGTCTATCTTTATATAAGACTCGGTCGGACAGCCTATGAGACAGGCCGGGTCCACACAGTGGTTACAGCTCATGGAGTTAAAGAGCATCAGTGTGTCGGGGAAACTCCCTGTCTCCATCTCACCCACACGACGCCACTTGACATCAGCCGGGTTGTTGTTCTGCTCATTACAGGCCACCTCACAGCAGCGGCAGCCGACACAGGCCGCGGCATCAAAGTGAAAACGGTACTGCTCTCCTTCTTCCAAGTCAGGAACATCAATGGAGTAGTTTCCACACTGCATCCCGGTGTCAGCTTTGTGGTCTATAAAACTCTCTAATGGTGTCTGCATCGTCTATCTCTCCCCTATGTAGATGATAGATTATATAAAGATTTTGTTCTTCTTGCCGGCATTCTATGGTTAATATTTAACCACTGTCTGCATTATGATGTGCTTATTTTACATCCACCACCGGTAAATAGTAGGCTACTGCTATTAATGAGAGCACCGCTATCAACCAGAGCGCTGGGATGACCCGGTATCTCAGCCGTACATCTTTCAGGCCCATAAAGTAATCAATGACCAACTGACCTTTTATATAAGTGCTTACCAGCAGAACAGAGACAAGCATGGAGCTGACCAACTCCAGCCAGCCAAGCAGAAAAGCGAACAGTGTCAAAGAGAGCATGATCAACCATATTATCATCATGAAGACATCACCTTATTATATACACTAACGGAAACAGCACGATCCAGAGCAGGTCGACCAGATGCCAGTAAGAGGCACCTGTCTCCATCCCTCTGTGGTCTTGACTTGTATAGCCGCCGGCTCTCGCTTTTTGGTAGACGGCGAACAAGATAATGAGACCGAGAAGCACATGCAGAAAATGAAAGGCCGTTAACATGATGTAAAACATAAAAAAGGTGTTGGTGCTCAGGTTGATCCCCTCAGCAGATCTGTCGGCGAACTCCATGATCTTGACAAGCATAAAGACAGAGCCCATCCCCATAGCTGCCAAGAGCCATCTGGAACTCACTGCCGAGGCTTTTTTATGGTCAACGTCTTTTATGGCCTGAACCGCTTTGACAACAAACCAGCTGCTTGTGATCAGGATAAGCGTGTTTATAAACCCGGCTCTCTGGTCCAGCAGCAGTTGGGACTGGTTAAACATCTCGACATTTTCTCTACGGGCAAAAGCATACCCCACAAATAGCGCGGCAAAGGTGACGAACTCTACGTATATGATGATCCAGATGGCAAAGTCACCCGGCGGCAGCTCTTGTTTTACCTGCAGTTCTTGTGTCATAACTTGAACTCTTTGCCGTCAAGTTTCTCGAGTGTCGTCTCTTCAAACATCTTTCGCATGAGAGCCTTCGGTTCTACCCACTGATTGTGCAGAGAGCATTTGTGTTCACCGTCGCATGTACCCACACCCAGTATGCACTGATCATCATCTAAAAATTCATTAAATTGGTTCAAAATATTCATCACGGTAATGGATGAGGCAGGTTTTGAGAGCTTATAGCCACCCTCTCTTCCCCGCATGGAGATCACAAAGTCCGCTTTCACCAACTCTGTCATTATCTTGGTCAGGAACTTATAGGGAATAGCCAATATCTCTGATAACTCTTTGGCATTCAATGATCTGCTATCATCTGTATTTGCCATATAACTTAATATGCGAATGGCATATTGCGATGTGTTGTTTAGCTGCATATTCATCCTCTTTAATCTCTGAATTGTATAGGAAGCAAATTTAAATACGACTAAAAGGTAGAATTAAAATGCTTTTTGGTACGATTTAACACTACTTAGGAGTAGAATTTAAAATGGGAGTTACTATGACTGAACGTATTACTAAATCTATGGCCAGAAATATCTACTTAGGTGGAGGCCTTTTTGCCATATTAGTGTTTGCCGGTCTTACGGTGGACACTGTTGGTCAGATTGATAAACGATCAAATGCTCAAAACATAACACCATCTGTTGCACATGGAAAACATCTATGGGAAGTTAACAACTGTGTCGGATGCCATACAATTATGGGTGAAGGTGCCTACTACGCACCGGAACTAGCAAATGTTTTTGATCGTCGAGGCGGCGGAGACGAAGAGAGCTTTAAAGCGTACATGCAAGGCTGGATGGCTGCTCAACCTTCATCAGAGCCAGGCAGAAGAAAGATGCCGCAATTCAACCTGACCGATAAAGAGGTAGAAGATATTTCTAACTTTTTAATCTGGACATCTAAGATAGATGATAACGAATGGCCACCCAACATAGAAGGATAGGAGAGGTTTATGAAATATAGTTCACAAATGGTCGCAAAGCCATATTTTATTTTTGCACTGGTACTCCTTGCTGGAGAGATGCTTTTTGGCCTGATTTTAGGCGCTCAATATATTGCGGGTGATTTTTTATTCCCGGAGATACCTTTTAATGTTGCGCGTATGGTTCACACTAACTTACTTATCGTTCTGATCCTTTTTGGTTTTATGGGTGCTACTTTTTACCTGGTCCCAGAAGAGAGTGAGAGAGAGTTATGGAGCCCACTGCTTGCGAAAGTCACATTTTGGATCTTTGCTGCAGCCGGTGTTGCAACAATTTTAGGTTACCTGCTTGTTCCTTATGCAGCGTTGGCAGAGCTTACGATGAATAACCTGTTTCCGACGATGGGTAGAGAGTTCTTAGAGCAGCCTACGATCACCAAGATCGGTATTGTTATTGTTGTTTTGGCATTTATACTAAATGTCGGCATGACAGTTTTACAAGGTCGCAAGACAGTAATCACCGTTGTTTTACTGACAGGCCTTGTAGGTCTCGCAGTATTCTTTTTATTCGCATTTTACGTACCTGACAACTTGGTTTTAGACAAGTTCTTCTGGTGGTATGTGGTTCACTTATGGGTTGAAGGTGTTTGGGAGTTGATCCTTGGTGCTATCCTTGCATTTGTTCTTATTAAGGTGACCGGTGTTGACCGCGAACATATCGACAAATGGTTATACCTGATCATCGCAATGACGCTTATCTCCGGAATTGTCGGAACAGGCCACCACTTCTTCTACATCGGTACACCTGGTTACTGGTTATGGATAGGTTCTATCGCATCTGCTATTGAACCACTGCCTTTCTTTTTAATGGTTCTTTATGCCTTTCAAATGGAAAAACAGAGACGTATTGATCATGACAACAAGATTGCGCTTACTTGGGCTAAAGGTACAGCGGTGATGGCATTTTTAGGTGCCGGTGTCTGGGGGTTCCTCCACACACTTGCTCCGGTTAACTACTATACTCACGGTACGCAGTTAACAGCAGCACACGGTCACTTGGCATTTTTCGGTGCCTATATTATGATCTTGTTTGCGATCATCTCTTATGCTATGCCGATCATGCGCGGCCGTCCGCATGGAAACGGTGCTAAAGCACAGGCAGTTGAGCGTAAATCATTCTGGATGATGGTTATCGGTATGCTGGGGCTTACGGCAGCCCTTACGGTAGCCGGTGCTTTTCAGATTGTCCTTCAGAGAATGGGTGGACTTGAATCGCTAGGCTTTATGGAAGCTCAGGCTGAGATAGTGCCTGTATATATGGTACGTTTAGCGTTTGGTCTGATGACGGTCAGTGGACTTTTCCTCTATTTCTACAGCTTCTTCGTAAAAGAAGATGCTTAAAAGTGATAGATGCTTCTTAAAATACTAGAGTTCGAAGAGACTGTCGGCAAGATCTGGAGCGATTTTTTAGATAAAAAGACAACTCTCTCTCACGAGAGCGCGTCTATTTTATTTGCCGACAAAACAAAATCATTAAAAGTTTTTTATCACCTTTTAGGTGGTGAAAAAGGTAAAGAGTTACATGTAACCGATAAACGTTTTGTTGAAACGTCTCGAACTCTGCTTCAAAAAATCTCAGGAAGCGGAAAAACTTTTCTTCTTACACACCAAGATGAAAAAGCCCTTTACCTTCCAGCTTCACTCGCTTATTTTCCAACAAAAGAACAAAATGAGATGTTGTACTTTTGGTTAGTCGCTATGGCTGCAAAGGTCGATGATTTCAGAGGAAATATGGTTCAAAAAAACTACAAAGCGACTAAACTGCTCTTAGAGACCTACCCGGGTTTTACACTTTTTTATGATGCAACACTGGATTATCTCATAGAACATAACGAGAAGCTGTCATTTGTTAAGTCTTTGGATGAAGAAAATTTAACAGATGAAAAGTTCTTGGAAAACCTCGACACCTACCCTTGCCCGCTGTGGATATACCCGCCATCCTCTAAAAAGGGAAGCTATAGCGACTTTGATGATGAAGAGGTACCGCAAAGGGGTGACAATCCTGAAAAAACAGATACTCTGGAGATGAAAAAGCAGACTAATCAGATGGATGATAAAAAAGAGACAGATGGTTTTATGGCCTTTATACCCGAATCGATGATGAGTATACTCGAACAGGTCAATGTCGATAGAAGTGAAGATGACAGTTTTGATGAAGATGCTCTCTATAATGCTGAGGATCTAGACGAGATCACCCTGGGGCAGAAAAAAGCAAACCTCAACGCAAGACTCAAAATGGATCTCGATATATCGTCAAACTCAAAAGAGGAGTACCCTCTGGGAAATGGTCACTTTATCGATGAGTGGGATTATTCAAAAGAGTTGTTTCTTAAAAACTATGTCCGTATAAACACCTACCTGACAACAAACATAGAACCGATGGCACTCCCTTCACGTCTAAAGAAAATGGTTAAAAAAATAGAAAACGAGCTTGATCTGATGGAACTTGATCGCGTTAAAAACAACCGTTTGCCTTATGGTGATGAGATCAACCTTGATACCTGGATCGATTATAAGGGTCATAAAAACAAATCTAGCCATCATCAAAACTTCTACGAATCTTTTGAGAAAAAGACCCGGGATATGTCGACCCTCATACTGGCGGATGTCTCTCTATCAACTGAAGCGGGGATCACGCAAGAGATCCGCATTATCGATATGATAAAAGATGGACTGATCGTCTTCTCAGAGTCACTTCAGAGACTTCAAGACAAATTTGCCATATACACGTTTTCATCCAACAAAAACACAAATGTGCGTTTTGAGATCATCAAAAACTTTAAAGAGAAGTACACAGACAACACCCGAGGAAGAATAGATGCCATTAAACCGGGTTACTATACGCGTTTAGGTTCAGCCGTAAGAGAGTCCACCAAGATCCTGGACAGACAGCAGACGCAGAACAAACTGCTGCTTATCATCAGCGACGGCAAGCCAAATGATGTCGATAAATATGATGGACGATACGGCATAGAAGATACAAAAAAATCTATTCTAGAAGCCAAAAAACTGGGAATAACCCCTTTTTGCATCACCATTGATCTAGAGTCAAAAGAGTACCTGCCCTATCTCTTTGGAAAAAACGGATACGTTGTTGTACGAGACACTAAAAAACTACCGACAGTGCTGCCGGAAATCTATATGAACTTAACAAAATAAGGAAAAAACTATGTCAAACACTTACTATTTAGCACAATCAAATGAAGTAGAACTTTTTGAAGCAGCCGCAGTAATGAACCTGCCTATTCTTATCAAAGGGCCGACAGGCTGCGGAAAGACCCGTTTTATCGAATCTATGGGCGAAAAACTTGGACGTAACGTCTATACCGTTGTCTGTCACGATGACCTGAGTGCGGCGGATCTTGTTGGACGCCACCTCATCGATGAAGGCGGTACCTATTGGCAGGACGGGCCTCTGACTAAAGCGGTTAGAGAGGGCGGTATCTGTTATCTGGATGAGATCATCGAGGCGAGAAAAGACACAACAGTTGTACTTCACTCACTGGCGGACTACCGTCGCGTTCTACCTATAGACAGAACAGGAGAGATGATAGAGGCGCATCCTGATTTTATGTTGGTCGTTTCATATAACCCCGGGTATCAAAATGTCCTCAAAGGGATGAAACCGAGTACCAAACAGCGTTTTATCTCACTGAGTTTTGACTACCCGAAAGCGGATATTGAAAAAGAGATCCTGATTAAAGAGAGCGGCGTTGATGCAGCGATAGCAGAAAAACTTGTAACAATCGCCGGGGAGATCCGCCAACTGACAGACAGTGATATCCAAGAAGCCGTTTCGACAAGACTGTTAGTCTATGCCGCAAAACTGATTGTTAAAGGGTTCAACCCTTATGAAGCCTGTATGCACTCTATCGTAGAGTCCTTAAGTGATGAGGAGGAGGTACTTGAGGTGTTGGCAAAGCTGATAGGACTGCACTTCACTCAAGATAGCTGACCTTTGGCATAAGTGTTGTAGCGACAAGACAAGCTTCCAGTTCAAGCTTGATGATTAAATCTCTACCATCCTATCTTTCAGTCGCAGCAGTCTATTCCACTCAAACTGCCCATATATTCTGCATATGCACCTTACTTATGATTAATTTTTAATCACTATGCTGTCATGCTTTCTTCTTTGTTATCCTATACTTCCCCTACATTTACATTTAGGAGTAACAGATGGCAGGATTAAAAGACTTAAAAGGACAGGGACACACACCAACGCTGTTCATGGCTTTTTTATACTTCGATATGAGTTTTATGGTGTGGACGATGTTAGGGCCACTCTCTACAGAGATAGCAGAAGCACTAGCACTTGGCGGACATATTATGACAGCTGGGGAAAAAGCGACACTTCTTTCACTTCCAATTCTTTCAGGAGCTATACTTAGAATCCTTTTAGGTTTCGGTGTTGATAAACTTGGTGCTAAACTTACAGCACTTATGTCACAAGCTGTAGTTATTACAGCTCTTTTAACTGCTTACTTTATGGGTGAAAATATTACTTATAATGCGCTTTTACTTGTAGCTCTTGGTCTTGGTTTTGCAGGTGCTTCTTTTGCTGTTGCACTTCCACAAGCTGGTCAGTGGTATCCACCTAAACTTCAAGGTGTTGTTTTAGGAATCGCAGGTGCTGGTAATATCGGTGTTGTAATCGACTTTCTTTTTGCTCCAAAAATCGCCGAACTATGGGGTTGGGACTCAGTATTTTTAGTTGGTGCAGTAATGGCTATCGTAACATTTGTTGCTTATGCTTTCATTGCAAAAGATGCTCCAGCAGATGTTTATACTGCAAGACCTAAAAAAGTAAAAGATTATATCAAACTTTTAGGTGATAAAGATACTTGGTGGTTCTCACTGTTTTATGCAATCTCATTTGGTGGTTTCGTAGGCTTTGCAGGGTATATGAAAGTTTATCTAATGAATACATATCAAGTAGATATGGCTGCATTTGGTGTAGATGTTTTAGATGAAGGAAATGTTAAAGTAATCGCTGGATACTTTGGTGCTCTTTGTATCTTTGCCGGTGCTGTTCTTCGTCCATTTGGTGGGAATATAGCTGATAGAATCGGTGGGGTAAAAGCACTTTACTTCTTTTATGGAATGGTTGCTCTTTTAGTAACGATTACTGCGACAATAGAGTTACCGTTCTTTATAGCTATCTTTGTACTGTTTTTAATCATGGCGAATCTTGGTATGGCAAACGGTTCAGTCTTTCAACTGGTGCCACAGCGTTTTGGTAAAGATATCGGTATTATGACAGGACTTGTTGGTTGTGCTGGTGGTCTTGGCGGAACTGCACTTATCAAAACTCTTGGATGGTCTAAAGGTACATTTGATGGTTATACTGCCGGGTTTATGATTTTTGCAGCCGTTGTCGTAATTGCAATTATGGGGCTTTCATTAGTCAAAACTAGATGGCGTACAACTTGGGGTGTACAAGCTGGTGGTAGAATCTAATATAAATATTATTCAAGAACCTCTTACTAAAATATAAGCACTCTTAAGTGCTTATATCAAACTATCCTTCACTTAATATCTCTACTTTTACATTATAAACTCAACCAAATAGATTTTAATACATCTCTTTATATAAAACCTCAACTTCCTAAAATACAGATGCACTAAAATAATTGTATATTTTTTAATCATAAACTAGGACATTATATAAACTAGTTAATGTAGAATTAACAATCTAATTTAAAGGAAAGATATATGCTAAAAAAAATAGTAGGCATAGGATTAGGTCTATCATTAGTTGCCACTTCATTATTGGCTGAAGTAGAGAAGAAGAAATTGACAATAGGGTTTATAGCCTTAACTGACTGTGCTCCAATTGTAATAGCAGAAGAAAAAGGTTTTTTTGATAAATATGGTTTAGATGTTCACGTTGTTAAAGAGGGTGGCGGATGGCCAGGGATTCAACAAAAAGTTATCTCTGGTGAGTATGACTTCTCTCATGCACTTGCAGGTATGCCAATCGCAGCGACTTTAGGGATAAACGGAAGCGCTAATCTGCAAGCAGTTTTATCTTTAGACTTTAATGGTAATGGTATCACTTTTGGTAATAATATCATCAAAGAGATGAAA
This sequence comes from Campylobacterota bacterium, assembly GCA_039714575.1. Lineage (GTDB taxonomy): Bacteria > Campylobacterota > Campylobacteria > Campylobacterales > Sulfurimonadaceae > Sulfonitrofixus. Next base: position 11,988 of record JBDLJE010000022.1, read on the forward strand.
AAATATGGAATGGATGAAACAAAACGCCCACTTGGTTCTGAATCTCTTAAGAAATATATAGATGCCAAGCATGCAGCTGAAGGGAGTAAATATCAACCACTTTCATTTGGTATGGTACACCCTGTTTCTACCCACAACTACGAGTTAAGATACTGGATGGCTACTTCTGGAATCGTTCCAGATCGTGATACAACGATTAAACCATTCCCACCACCGACAATGCCATCAAACCTCATCGCTGGAAACATCGAGGGGTATTGTGTTGGTGAGCCATGGAATGAAAGAATTGTACTTAAGGGTAAAGGTAGTGCACTTGTAACGAACTACGATATCTGGAATAACAATCCTGAGAAAGTTTTACAGACTCGTGCAGATTTTATTGAAAAAAACCCAGAGACTACAAAAGCTGTTATGAAGGCTGTTTTAGAAGCTCAGATGTGGTTAGATAGTTCGTGGGAAAACCGTGATGAAGCAGCAAAAATCCTTTCTAAAAGAAACTATGTCAATGCACCTGTAAAAGTTCTTAAAAAATCTATGTCTGGAACATTTCAGTACCTAAAAGGGCAAGACTCAGAGCCAAACCCAATGTTTAACGTGTTTGCAAACTACTATGCAGCCTACCCTTACTACTCTCACGGTATGTGGTTCATCACTCAGATGTATAGATGGGGTCAAATTGACAAGCCTGTTGATATGAAAAAAGTTATCGAATCTGTTTACAGACCTGACCTTTTTGCTGAAGTTGCAAAAGAAGTAGGCTACTCTCTTCCTCCAAGTGCTTGGAAAAAAGATGGTGTTGATAAATACAACATGTTTATGGATGGAAAAGTTTGGGATCCAAACAAAGCAGTTGAGTATATCTTCTCAACAGGTATTGATGAAGCGAAAGTTTCTAAAGAAGAGTTAATGAAAATTAATACTTGGAGTGTTAAAACTGAACAACCAAATTATGTATGTCCTTATGGACCAGCCGGATGTGCTGATCCAAAGTATGTAACAAAATAAAGAATATTTGATATAAAGGTTTAGCCTTTATATCATCTCTATTTATAGATATAAGTATCTAGAGAATTAAGACAAAGAACTTCCTGCTCTAGTCTCCTATCTCTTTAGGTACTTCTATGTGTAAATTAAACATGAGATGCCCTTTGAGGGTACAAAAGGAAGTTCAAATGAATAAAGAGTTACTCAAGAAAATATTTTTACCTATCATAGTGTTGGTATTAATAATTCAAGTATGGGCAGGTATTGCAACAATAGTAGAAGATTTTCCGACACCACCGCAGACTTATACCGCTGCATTTGGTGGGATTGATGCAGATGGTGATGAGGTTATTGGTGTATTGGAAGACCCGTTTTATATAGAAAACCAAGATGACAAAGGTCTGTTTTGGCAGATTATAGAGTCTTTAAAAAGAGTATTTGCTGGTTTTGCTTTAGCCATCTTAGTGGGTGTTCCATTTGGTTTAATGCTTGGTATGAGTAAAACTGCACAGTATGCATTTGACCCATTTATTCAGATCTTTAAACCTATCTCGCCACTTGCTTGGTTACCACTGCTTTTATTTATATTTCAAGATATAAATATGACAGCGATTTCGACTATTTTTATTACATCTATTTGGCCTATTATTATAAATACAGCACTAGGTGTTAAGAGTGTAAGTGAAGATTATATGAATGTTGCAAAAGTACTAAGATTTACAGCTTTTGAGAAAGTTATTCAGATTATTTTACCAGTTGCTGTACCTTATATATTTACAGGTATGAGACTCTCACTAGGTATTGCTTGGTTGGTTATTGTTGCAGCTGAGATGTTAACTGGTGGTATTGGTATTGGTTTTTGGATTTGGGATGAGTATAACAACTTGAATTATCATAACATTATCATAGGTATTATCATTGTTGGTCTTGTAGGGTATCTACTAGATCTTGTGATGGGGAAAATTGCAGATTATTTTGATTATAGAGAAAAAGGCAGAGCGTAATGAGTGAAAAGTTTTTAAGTTTAGAAAATATTGAAAAAAGATTCCCAATTCCTGGAAAAGATGATTATGTTGCGGTTACAGATGTAAACCTTGAGATAGGAAAAAATGAGATTATCTCTATTATTGGACATAGTGGTTGTGGTAAAAGTACACTTTTAAATATGATTTCTGGTTTGGATGCTCAGACGGAGGGAAATATAGTTCTTGAAGGTACTGATGTAAAAGGACCAGGACCAGACCGTGCAGTTGTATTTCAAAATCACTCGCTACTGCCTTGGTTAACTGTGTATAACAATATTGAGATGGCTGTAAAAAAAGTTATGCCTGAACTCACATCTGCGGAACTTAGAGAGAGGGTTGAAAAATTTATAAGTATGGTAAATCTAGACCATGCAAAAGATAAACTTCCAGATGAGATAAGTGGTGGTATGAAACAACGTGTTGGTATTGCTAGAGCCCTATCTATAAAACCCAAAGTTCTTTTGATGGATGAACCTTTTGGAGCACTTGACTCACTAACTCGTGCAAATTTGCAAGAGCATCTAATGCGAATACAACAAAATGTTAAAAACACAGTTATTATCATCACTCACGATATAGATGAAGCTGTACTTCTTAGTGATAGAGTTATTATGATGACTAATGGTCCTGATGCTACTATTGGAGAGATCTTAGAAGTTAACCTAGAACGTCCAAGAGATAGAGTTTCACTTCAACACGATCCTGAGTATATTAGATGCCGTGAAGCAATTTTAAGCTTTTTATACGAAAAATTTGCAAAAGATGATGAATAGATAGATGATGATTTTCTCATCACTGGTACTTATCAATATATACTCTAGTGATGATTCTTGCCCTTTTTACTAGCAAAAATCACATTACCCTTGGTCTTGCAATTTCTGATTTAACTAAAACAGTACTTGAACAAGAGGTAGTATTTAAAAGTTACTCATAAAACGCTACAACTGAGTATAAAGTTTTGATAAACTTCTCCACAACTACTATTATTGCTCTACTAATAGAGTCTTTAATGGTTAGAGGTGCCTATATTCAAAATAGCCATTGCAGACTATTCACAAATGCTTTATGCATTTTATCTTATTGATGCAGTTTCTGTATCAGTGCTAACACTAAGTTTATTTATATTATTTACAAACAAAGGGCAAAAATGTCATCAACAAATATAAAGGTATCTGGTTTTTCACTTGCAAAAGGCAAAGAACTTACGGGTGATGATTTTTACGATGTCAAAACTATTGGTAATCTAAGTGTTGCTATTGTTTGTGATGGTGTTGGTAGTGCTCAAGAGGGTGCACAAGCTGCATCAAGGGTAACAAAATATCTAATCAACAACCTAAAATCACGTCCCAAGACTTGGTCACTAGAGAAATCTATTAAAACATTCATCAAGTCAATCAACTCAATACTATACCAAGAATCACAAGTCAATTATGAGCGAAGTGAAATTGTAACAACATTAACAATTGTAGTCATCGAGGGAAACAAGCTCTACGGTGCAAATGTTGGAGATAGTCGTGTCTATCTACTTAGAGATAAGCAGCTAAATCAACTCTCGTTTGATCACGCTATGGAAGAGGGTGAGTTTGGTGGTGTTTTAACACAAGCAATAGGTATTGAAAATGATGTAGAACCATATTATTTTGAAAACATAATTTCAAAAGATGACAAAATACTTCTATGTAGTGATGGACTATATACAATTATGAGTGAAGATAGACTGAGTAAAGGATTATCACTTGGAGCTTCTTCACTTGTAAAAAAAGCAAGTAAACTAATGGAAGACAACCTTCCAGATGATACAACTGCTGTTATTTTAGAGGTACTAGAAGCAAATGAGATTGAGACGTTAAAACAACAGAATCTTTTAATTCCACAAAAATTAAAAGTCGGTGACAACATAGATGGTTATTTACTAGAGAAATCTCTTATACAAAACGACAGGACTTGGCTATGTACAAAAAAAACTAAAAGTTATGTTATAAAATTTGCCCCTTTAGAAGCGATAGACAACCCAATGCTCTTAGACCTATTTGTAAAAGAAGCCTGGAATGCTAAAAGGTTAAAATCACCCTACTTTGCGAAAGCAGTAATACCAAAAAACCGTACAATGCGTTACTATGTCATGAGCCTTTTAAAAGGTGAGGATTTAAACTCTTTCCTTTCACATAAAAAACTAACCATCGATGATGCCGTTTGTCTTGGAAAAACTCTTTTAAAGATGGAACAATATTTACTAAAGTATGATTTAGTTCATGGTGATATAAAACCCCATAATATAATGGTTATAGATGAAGATGGAGAGCTTCATTTTAAGATAATTGACTTTGGAAGCATCACAGAGATTTTTTCAATAGATACAAAAGCTGGAACTCCAAGTTTTTTATCGCCACAACGATTTTTAAATGAGGCTATATGCGAGGATAGTGAAATGTTTTCAATAGGGGTTGCACTCTACCTTGCTTTAACTGGAAAATACCCATATGGTGAGATAGAACCTTTTCAATCACCCACCTTTAAAGAAGCAAAAAAACCAAGCACATTTAACAAAAACATTCCCCCTTGGCTAGACAGTGTAATTCTTCGCTCAATCGCAATAGATAAAAATTTAAGATACGAGCATTATTCTGAAATGGATTATGAACTATCATATCCACAAAAAGTAAAACCGTACCATTCAAAAGAGAGCACCTTTGTCGAACGCGACCCTGTTGTCGTCTACAGGTCTGCCTTTTTAGCTATGGTTTTTATAGAGATCGCTACAATATTGTATTTTACAACATAAACTCAAGATCATCTGGCGCGCGGTACCGCTGTTGATTATCTTAAAAACCTGAAGACACCGCAAAAGAAGACAGCTTATATCAACAAAGTACTCAAAGCCTTGATGGAAAGTTTTCCTAAGTAAAGGGCTCTTCTAAAGACTTTCTCAGCCCCCTCACTCTATACTCACTTTAGACACGTAGTATAGGAGCCTTGATGAGTGACTGGTTTGAGCGTCTTTTTCACCATTCAAAAACAGCAAAACCTATAGTGCACCACTTTGGCCGCAGTATCAACGCGCAGCTGAACCCCCAGGAACACCAACTTTTCAACCAAGCCGTTGAGGCCTTTCGTGAGGGGAGAACAGTCGAAGCCTACGAACACTATCTCCGTTCGCTTGAAAACTTCAATGGCGACCTCTCCAACGGGAACATTCAGATGTACTACGAAGATGAAGCTCTTCACTTTACGCTCTACCAGGGCAGTGCTGTTATACGCGGCGTGGTCACAGACAAGACATTTGAGGCGCACAGCATCATCACGAGCAGAGCCTTGATGAATGTTGCCATAAAACGCCACCTTTTGGAACGTAACGACCAACTCACCTATGTACGCTACTACACCCATGGTGACTTTCTGCAGCTCAAGGTCTATCTCGACAACACCACCATGACACCCCAGAAGATCTTCTACCCGCTTCGCGAGCTCGCCCTCAATGCCGACTATGAAAAAGAGTATCTTCACTACCACTTCAAACAGCCGCACCTTACCGAGGTAGAGCATCTTAAAAACATCAGCGAAGATGAACTTCGCATCAAATACGACGCTATGCAGAGGTGGATAGAGGATTGTCAAAAAGAGCTGACCCAGCTCCCTTCCAATGACAACATCAGCACCGTCTCGTTCACACTGTTGAGCCTTCTCTTTCAGATAGACTACCTGCTCGTCCCGCATAAAGAGATCATGCAGGAGATCTTTGAAAAGATCAACAGTTTTTTCACAGCTGATGAACGTCTGGTTGAACAGAAAAACGATGAGCTTCTCACCTTTATTCAGAAACTGCAGAAACTTACATTCAGCGAGTTCGCACCCCATTTCTATAAAGCACAGTTCACCTTTTCACCCATGGAGCACACCACCTCTGAAGAGCTGAACCAGTTTATAGAGGCTTCGCTGGAGAAGTTCCGCTGGTTCAGACAGCACCGGTATGAGCATGTCGCCTCTACGATAAGCCGTTATATCCCTCTCTATATACTATACAACTACGGCATCCACCCCTCATACCGCTCACTCTTGCATCTTCTTGTCGAGATACAAAACAGTGACTTTTTTGTCTCATTGGATTATGAAGCTTTGTACCATACACACGACAAAAGTTTCAACAAAGATGCGATCATCACAGAGATCCATGATGCAATAGCGCCTTACCAAGAGCAGTTCATCCATCTTGAAGCCTTTGGCAAAAAGCTTAACTATACCACCCTGGAGGAGTTCAGTCACAGTTTTTATCTGCATCTTAAAAACCTGAACTATACCGAACTATGAACACACAGACCATACTGCAGACCTACATCAACAACATCATCCAGATCAGCACCCCTTACGGCAGCGGCAGCGGGTTTGTCATCGATGATGTCATTATCACAAACTCCCATGTTGTCAGTGGTCTTAAAGAGGTAGTCATATCGGCCAAGACCCTCAAACGTCAGAAAGCAGCCGTCATCTATGACGATCAGGTACTGGACCTTGCCTTTATCGCCCTGCCTGAGATGAGCATAGACAATCACCTCATCTTGAGTTCAAAGACGGTACATGACGGTGACGTCGCCATCGCGATCGGTCATCCTTACGGTCTGAACTACTCTACGACAGAGGGGATCGTCTCTAAAGCAGACAGGCTGGAGGGTGAAGTCGAATACCTGCAGATCGATGCCGCTATCAACCCCGGAAACAGCGGCGGCCCTGTTCTCAATGTCAACGGCGAGGTCATCGGGGTCAACACCTTCATCCTGCTTAACACCCAGAATCTGGGGTTCGCCCTTCCCTACTACTATGTCCGAGAAGCACTCGATGCCTTTAAAACGCTGAACAGGCAGAACATCATCCGCTGTTTCTCCTGCAAGAATCTTGTCGAAGAGGAGAGCATTCAAAACGATTTCTGTCCGCGTTGCGGGGTGAAGCTGGACGTTGCAAAACAGCGCCGTTTGGGCTACCGGCCATCCGGGGTAGTAGCCCTGATCGAAAAGATACTCGCTGCACTTCATATCGATGTCACTATCGCCAGAGAGAGTCAGCGCAGCTGGAAGTTCGACGAAGGAAGCGCCCGTATTCACATCAATTTTTATGAGAACGGCATCATCATGGCCGATGCACTGCTCTGCAACATGCCCCAGAAGAACATCGAAGCGATGTATGATTATCTCTTGGACAAAAACGACGTTTTTGACTATCTTCAATTCTCCATCAACGAAAACAGCATCATGCTCTCCTACCTCATCATCGACTCTTCACTGACGTTTGAAGAGGGACAGGTCGGACTTAAACGGCTCAGGAAAACAGCCAACAAGTATGATGATATCTTGATCGAGAAGTTTGGGGCAACACGCCCGAAGAGAGACGAGGATGAGTTTTAGAGTACCTTAACACATTATCACCAAGCAGTTCCATGCAAAGATCCATAATAACTATGGTTACAACTGTTTGCGTCTAGGTATCCTCTGCTTTTTGTAACAATTATAAGCAGATTTACTTTAATTGACTACCATTATAGATAATAATCAGACTAGGACCATTATGAGCAGACAACCATTTATCCCTTTTGAGGTCAACCTTGAGACCTTTAACAGCGAACTGACAGCAAAACTTGACCATGACCGTAAAACACTTATACAGCTTCTCGACATCAAAGAGAAAAGTTACCAGAACTTTGTCAAGCCTTTCGAGATGATGGATGAACGTCTTGACCAGTTTTTCACCCCCCTCTCACACCTCAACTCTGTCAACAACTCGGAGACGACACAGAAGGTCTATGCCGACGCCCTGCCGCCACTTACCGAGTACTCAACAGAGATCGGTCAGAACCTAGCCATTTATGAAGCTTTTAAGATCATTAAAGAGCGTGAGTATGCAACACTAAACCAAGAGCAGCAGCGTGTTGTCGACCTTAATATCCAAGGCTTCGAACTCTCCGGAGCCCATCTTGACCTGGGTCCGAAAGAGCGTCTTAAAGCGATCAATCTTAAAAAGAGTGAACTGACCAACGACTTTTCGCAAAACCTTCTTGACGCGACAAATGCCTATGAACTGTTGATCGAAGATGTAAAAGACGTTGAAGGTCTTCCCCAGAGCGACATCGAAGCAGCCAAGACAGAAAAAGAGGGTAAGACCGTATATCGATTCACCCTTCAGATGCCCTCATACATCGCCTATATGACCTATGGCCCAAACAAAGGCTACCGTGAAGAGCTCTATCGTGCTTACACTACCCGTGCACCTCAAAACGCAGCGATTATCGATGAACTTCTTGCGCTTAAGATGGAGATGGCGCAGCTGCTTGGTTTTAAAAGCTATGCGGAGTACTCTATTGCGACCAAAATGGCGCCAAAAACAGAGAGTGTCATCGACTTCTTGGAAGAGCTTGCGACCAATGCACATGAGCAGGGTCAAAATGAGTTGGAAGTGCTTAAAAAGATGAGCGACACACCGCTTGAGAGTTTTGACACCGGCTACTACAGCGAGATCCTCAAAAAAGAGAAGTATGACATTGACGAAGAGGCCTACCGCCCCTACTTTGAACAGAACTCTGTTGTCGAGGGGATGTTTGTCTTTTTGCATAGACTCTTTGGGATCAGCTTTAGAGAGACCAGTGAAACCTTATGGGATGAAAAAGCAAGTTCATATGACCTTTATGTAGATGAGAAGCTTCGTGCCCGTGTCTATCTTGACCTCGAAGCACGTGAGAGCAAACGCGGCGGTGCCTGGATGCACAACTGGCAGAGCCACTGTAGAGATGAGAATGGCCATGAACAGCTTGCTTCTGCATTTATCGTCTGTAATTTTCCTGCATCGACTGAAGAGAACCCATCTCTGCTGCGCCATGATGACGTAGTCACCCTCTTCCATGAGATGGGACATGCCCTTCACCATATGCTCTCTACTGTTGATGAAAACGGCGTAAGCGGTGTCAACGGTGTGGAGTGGGATGCGGTTGAGTTCCCTTCACAGTTTTTAGAGAACTTTGCCTATGAGCCGGAAGTGCTGAGGCTCTTTGCCAAACATCATGAGAGTAATGAGATACTGAGTGAAGTGATGATAGAGAAGTTGGTCCGTGCAAAAAACTTCCAGTCTGCTATGGGCATGCTACGCCAGCTGGAGTTCTCTCTTTTTGACTTTAAACTACACCTCAGTCTCTACCAGGGTGATGAAGTCCAGAACCTGCTTGACCATACACGTGAAAAAACATCACTGATCAAACCACCGGGTTACAACAAGTTTCAAAACGGTTTTGCGCATATCTTCGCCGGCGGTTATGCAGCGGGGTACTACTCGTACAAGTGGGCAGAGGTCTTGAGTGCTGACGCCTTTTTTGCCATCGTTGATCAGGGGATCTTTGATACCAAGCTGGGTCATGACTATCTCAACATCATCTTGGCAAAAGGCGGTTCAGAGAGTATGCAAACACTTTTCAAAGAGCTGCTTGGACGTGAACCGCAGACACAAAGTCTACTACGTCTAAATGGGATCGGGTGAAAAAACTTCTCCCTCTTTTTCTATTGCTGGCCACCCTACTTTCAGGAGCTGAAGTGAAAATAGCCACCTACAATGTCGAAAACCTCTTCGATCTCAAATACAGCGGTCATGAGTATGAACAGTACGTCCCCAACACCTCATGGCGATGGAACAGTGACACCTACCGCACAAAGCTCAAAAATATTGCCAAAGTCATTGTGGATATGAACCCTGACATCATCGCTCTGCAAGAGGTCGAATCGCTGCAGGCGCTGAAAGATCTTAAAGCACAGATCCAGAGAGAGGGACTTTATCTTCCCCACTATGCTATCGCCTCAGCCAAAGAGACGACTGTTAAAGTAGCCCTGCTTTCAAAGTACCCTCTGCGTACACAGGAGCTGCGTGTCACAGCCTCATACAAGTACCGTAATATTCTTGAAGCCCAAGTACAACTCGGTGATGAAAAGCTCTATCTCTTTGTCAACCACTGGAAAGCCAAGTCGGGTCCGGAGAGTAAGCGGATCATCTCAGCCAAGGTCTTAAAAAAACGTCTAAATGCACTGGACAGTGTCAACTACGTCCTGCTTGGCGATTTTAACTCCGACTACAGAGAGAACGAGACCTTTGTAAAAAAACGTAAACACAACGACACCAAAGGGATCACCGGGATCAACCATCTCCTTAAGACTGTTGACAACAATCAAGCAGTGACACTGCAAGACCTGAAAAGCTGTCAACACTGCGCCTACAACCTCTGGTATGAACTCCCTAAAGAGAGCCGCTGGAGCCATAAGTATCGTGGACGCGGCGAAGGGCTTGACAGCATAATCATCTCTCCACGACTGGCTGATGGTAGAGGGCTTGAGTATGTAGAGGGAAGTTTCAAAAAATTCAATGCGCCCTATCTCTTCAAAAAAAAGAAGATCTACCGATGGCAGCGCAGCCGCAAGTACCCAAAACATCATACGGGCAGAGGCTATTCCGACCACCTGCCCATATATGCAAATTTCACTGTCGCACCATAAGGGTAAAACGAGCTATAATAGAGAATGAAAACAGATGTTCTGATCAAATACCTGATATATCAACTCTACCGTGCTCGATTAAAGCTGTCGGGAGTCTCTGCAGCATCAGATCCGGAGGAGCTGCATCAATTTAGAGTCGCTCTGCGGCGCAGCCGTTCCCTGCTGCAGCTCTATCTACCCAAGTCTGACGCTATACACGATGTCATCAAGACAATGTTCAGACCCACCAATATCTTGCGGGAACTTGACGTCTTGCTCCACTCTCTGGAAAAGAACGACTACCCGAAGCTCTATAAACAGCTTCGATCCTACCGGAACAGACAATACAAGCTGATCACTCCGGATATATATATAGAACACAACACCAATCTCCTCGAAAAGCTGATCGACGAACTGCTCACTATAAACACCGCTTACACTGACAAAACACTCATTCAAAAGGCGTTAAAATACTACAAAAAGACCAATACCGCCTATAAAGCACTTGCGCCGGACACGCCGCCCAAAAAGCTGCATGAACTGCGTATAAAGTTTAAAACGGCACGTTACGCACTTGAACTTCTTAAAGAGAACGGACTCTCACACAACGATAAAAAGATCGATTATGCCAAGAAAAAACAAGATGAACTCGGCGCGATCCAGGATGCCCACTCCCAGTTGGTTCTGTTAAAGACATTTTGTAAAACATGCAAGCTTGACGAATGCAGACACCTCTACAAAGCGCGTAAAAAAGAGTATAAAGCTCTGGTCAAGACGGCAATGTCCAATCGATCGGACTGATGCCGTTGGCACGCAGATAATCATTCGTCTTGGAGAAAGGTTTAGAGCCGAAAAACCCTCTGTAAGACGAGAGCGGTGAGGGGTGTGGTGCCCGAAGGATCAGATGACGGCTCTCATCGATCAGTGCCGCCTTTTGCTGTGCGGGCTTGCCCCACAAAACGAACACGACATGCTCTTTTTGTTCACTGATAAGGCTGATAGTAGCGTCGGTAAAGTGTTCCCACCCTTCTCCTTTATGAGAATGCGCTTCAGAAGCACGAACGGTCAGTACCGTGTTAAGCAGAAATACACCCTCCTCTGCCCAGTGTGTCAGTGTTCCGTTTTTAGGAACAGCACAACCTGTATCGTCATGCAGCTCTTTAAAGATGTTTTTCAGCGAAGGAGGATGCGCCACCCCCTCTTGTACTGAAAATGCCAGACCATGTGCCTGGCCTGCTCCATGGTAGGGGTCCTGACCTATAATCACCACCTTCACCTTTTCAAAGGGGGTAGTGTTGTACGCATTAAAGCGCTTTCCTTTCGGCGGATAAACAGTGTGCGCGGTATCCTCTTCTCTAAGAAAAAGGATCAACCGCTTATAGTACTCTTTTTTGAACTCTTCAGCAAGTCTCTCTTTCCAGCTGTTCTCTTCTAACACCATTATGCAACATTCTTCTGCATCTCATGAAGAGCCACAGGTTTGCCAAGCCAGTAGCCCTGTGCCCAGTCTACCCCCAGCTCTTTAACAGTGTTATAGATCTCTTCTGTACTGACAAACTCAGCTACTGTTTCAATACCTAATTGCTGGGCAAGCTTAACAATAGTCTCAACCATCAACCTTGAGTTCTTATCGGTATCTACATTCGAGATCAGAGAAGCGTCGATCTTGATGTAATCAACATGCATATTTAAGATGTGCGAAAAGTTGGAGTACCCAGAGCCAAAGTCATCGATGGCTACTTTTGCACCATGAGAACGCACAGAGTCGATAAAGAGCTGCACATCACCATAGTTATCCATCGCTTCAGTCTCCAGGATCTCAAAAGTTATGAGATCGTTATGTTCAAAAGAGCTTAGTGCATTAATGATCATTTTAACGATCTCACTGTTATTCATGTCATCAACAGAGAGATTGATCGAAATAGCTGCACTCTCATTTTGGATCGTTTCCAATATTTTATAGAACATGGCGCGTGTTATTTCAGGATAGAGGCGCAGTCGCTTTGCGATGTCAAGGAACTGGTATGGCGGTGTCACTGTACCGTCTTCTTCTATCATACGGACAAGCCCTTCATGACGTACAGGCAAAGAGCTGTCTTGTAACGAGACAATAACCTGGTAATACGGAACGATCTTATCAGCATTGATAGCGTGAACCAGTTTTTTGGAACAGAGCAGATTCGATTCATAAACCTTTTCCATCTCCATTGTAGGTGTGTAGACGGAGAGTCCTGTGTGGTGCTTTTTTGCCTCTTTGAGAGCGATATCCGCACATGCCAGCTGGTTGGTGCTGCTATAAGCGACCCCCACGCTTGCCATCAGGTAGTAGATATCTTCACCATAAACGAACTGCTTTGCATTAAGACGCTGCTGCAGTCCCCTTATCCCCTCAGCAAACTCCTCCTTAACATGTTCCTTGTTGCTAAGGAGCGCAAACTCATCTCCGTTAATATGATACAGATTGCACGTTTCAGGTGTACCCTCTCTAAGAAACGCTGCCATATCTTTAATCGCGATATTGCCAAGTTCTTCGCCAAAGTAGTCATTGAACTCTTGGAATTTATCCAGATTAAAAAGTGCAATATTGACTGTACCCATTAATTTCATATCTTCTATTAGACGATTACGGTTTGGAAGCTGGGTTAAAGGATGATGATAATAGCGATGTTCCAACTCCTCTGTCTTTTTAGCCACATCATGTTCAAGGTCTTGTGAATAGTTCTGCAGACGCTGCTGAAGTCTTCTCTGTTGCGCTTCCGCTTCCAAGGCACGTTCCGTCTGTTGTTTATATTTTTCATTAAGACGATGCATGGAATAAAAAACAAAAAGCAGCAGTATGATCCCCCCGAATATAGAGTAGAGGACATGCTCTTTTGCTCTGTTGCTTCGTTCATGTATCTGCTTGACAGCTTCATTTAAAAAGACGCTGCTGAGATCTTGTAGTTCGATCACGTCATGTCTCACCTTTGACGTAACACTTTCATACCCGACCAAAGCATCTTCAAAATCGATCTTCTCCTCATTCAGCCAGGCATTGACCATTGACTCCTCAACCAACTTAAATGCGATAATACGTTTCTGAAGACGGATAAGAACTGTTTTAAGCTGAGGGTCGTTCGTTCTATCAACAAGAATGTCAAGCAGCCCAATATCATCTTTAAGTGCAGACCTCTCTTCTTCAAGATCGATATTCTCTCCTTTGACCATCTTCTCCAAGATAAAGTTGCGATGTTCTTGCACATTGTGTTCAACCAGATACGCGAACTCGACCATATCTAGAAGTTCATCTTGTATGTTCTCGACAACATCTGTTGTGTTGGAGATAGAACTGTTACTGATATAGAGGGGAGTAATAAACAGAAAGATCGCCAGAACGATCAATATGTAATTACGGATACGGATATTCATCTAGAAGCTCGCATTTAACTGCAAATAACCGACTTGCTGTTCGCCGCCTTTTTCGATCGGCTCACCAAAGTGCCAGCCTGAACCGGTGTACTCCTCTTTAGTGTACATATATCCGATCTTGGTAAAGATATACCGGTTAAACTCCCAGATCAAATAGCCTTCACCGACATGCCCGCGTGTCGCAAGTTTATTGTACATATCTTCAGCACCTTGTGTTGCAGCGAACCAGTATTTGCTTCCGTAATTGTACTCTCCGCCCAGCATCCAGGATGAAGTGATATCATAATGGAACCCGGTGTAGATAGAATAACCGTTTTTGGTAAGCATTGGTCCCGTCGCATAATCTGATTGTGTAAATGCGACACTGCTGGCAGAACCGTAGTCATCCTCATTGCCATTACCGTGCGGATTAGACATAGCCGAATGGAGAAACATGTTCAGGTCACTGTGCGCAATTTTTTCAACATCAACCCCCAAACCGAAAGTTATCATCGTTCCCAGGTTGTCAGCATTTGCAGCTGTGACATCAGGTCCTAAATAGGGGTGTGCTTTTAGATCATGAAGAACATTGACCCCCACGCTTAAGAGTGCATGTTGCGTAAAATGCGCATCAAAGTAGAGCCCATAGATATCTGCATTGTCTATTGTCTCGCGGTTACATTGATATGGATAGATGTTTGGGTTAAGTGTATAGGCTTGAGCTGCAATGGCACGCAAGAAACTTTTTTGACCGAAAAAACGGGTAAGTTCTGAGGTCAAGATCATTCCGTAACTGTCGATATCAAAGACTAAAGCGGGAAAAACAGATTGACGGGCACGGATCTCTGCATATTGCATCGGTGTACCGCCTGAGGTAGGCAATATACCAAAACTGAAGATAAAAGGGTAATCACTTTTAGCATTCATCTTATAATCAAAGTAGGCTCTGTCAAAGTCGATACCGCTGATCGAACCTGATGACTTAATAGTGCTGGAGAGAATACATAAACGTTCATAAGACTGTGTAGAGTGCTGAAAGACCATTCGTCCATGAAAAGAGACATCTTCCAATACATTGGCACGCATATTGAGTCTGAAGCGCACTGATGATGCAAGACCAAAGTCCTTTTCAAAGTCATCTCTGTTTCTAGTACCTGGAATGTCAATTCCATTTACATCTTGGATTGGTGTTCCTAAACCTGGCTCAAACTGTCCAACTTTATAATGCATTTTGTCAAAGCGTAATCTCACTTCCGGTGTAAAATCTATCATATCGGTAAAAGACTTTCGTTCAACACTGTCAAGCACAGTCTGTATCTCATCCAGATCTGACGACCTGCTGCTCTGTTCGCCTTCTAACTGAACAATACGCTCTTCCAAACGTTTAATCCGATCGTCAGTCGTATCAGCTAAAAGCAATAGTGGAAATAGAAAAAAGAGCCATCGCATCATTATCCTTTATAATCCAGGGACCATAGGCTGAGAGGAGTCAGCAGCATGTTCTATTAAATAGACTTTCAACAACTCTTGAACTTCAGGAGAGAGCTGCTCAATACCGTATTTCATTTTACGCTTTTCACTGCTGAACACACGTTCCCACTGGACAATGGCTTTTGACGCAGGCACAAGGTTCATCTCTTTACATACTTTGGCAATTGAATCATCATTTGCAAACGACAAAAATCCAAATGTAAAAAAAAGCACCAAAAACCTTACCACACCAAAAACCTTTAATAATATTTGATTATAGCAGAAGAATATCAAATAAAAGAATCAAATATTATAAAGAAAACGAATAATATCCTACATATTTTGATTGTAATTATATGAGAAGTATGATTGGTTATCCGAGAACTAATATATGCCAGAGAAAAGGAGACCAACGTCTCGTTTTATCTGGATAAAGTGATAATAGATAAAGAGCGAAGCGATCAATAGCCGCCAGGATGGTTGTAATAAAGTGATTGGGTAAAGATTGTTTGATTGAAGTTAAAAGTGATTGGTTAATCCGAGAACTAGGCGGCGACCTACGTTTCCACACCTGAAAGGTGCAGTATTATCAGCGAAGGGAGGCTTAGC
>JBDLJE010000023.1:0-27758 GCA_039714575.1 Campylobacterota bacterium
ACACGTCCGGGTTTGCTTTTACGTAGACCATAATGCTCTGCATGGCATTGCGTGTGTTCTGCACAGTTTCAATATCGTCATGAAAGGTCGATGCATACGTGGTTTTGGAAAAGAGTGTAAAAGGCAGACTTAACAGACACAAAAACACAATCAGCTTTTTGGTTACTTTCATATATCTCCAACTGATCTGTATTGTTTATGTTCTATATATAAACTAAATAAAACATACTATCATACATTATGCACCTTAATTATTCAATCATTTGCAATGCAATAATTATGAGAATGGAGACAGTACTCAGGAAGACAATTTCCTTCACTCGAATAGATTCATCTAACTGGTAAAGCAAGAAACTTTCTTTGTTGCTTAGTAGCCAGACAATAATGATAACGAAAATAAAGTTTATAATTTTGGAAATAACGGTTGACTCTAGTCAATAAATGACCGCTAGGGCATTTATTGGTTACGAGGTTTTGTTAACTTCATAAAATACCAAATAAACCAGAAACTGCACCACCAAGTACAGCAGCTACAGTTGGATTACTAATAAATGTTTTTAATAAAGCTTTTGCTTCTTTTTTTTCTTCTAATGTTGATTCTGAGTTATCAATTTCGTTTACTAGTTGTTCGAAAGAATTAACTATGTTTTGAATGTTTCCATCACCAACTTGTACATTTGAGTTATTAATATGGAATGTTGTATTTGTAGCCACTTTTTCTTCTTTTTTCTGTTTTGATTCTTTTATAGTGCTTACTGAATAATGTGCATGTTTTCCTCTTATGCCTGAGTTAAATTGCACATCAGTGATAATAAATCGTTCCTCAGTTCCATTAGGAAGAGGTTGAATCATAATATCACCTTCTTTAGTTGATAGTTTTTCATCAAAAAATATCATTTTTGATTCACCGAATTTTGTTTTATATGGTCCAAATCGTTGCCCAGTTTCATTTTCAAAAAAGGCATTATCTGTCATTAATCGTTGAATTGACATTTGTATCTCCTTGAATAGTTAACTATTTATTAGAGGATATTCTATATAAGACAACCTAAATTAACCAAAATAGTAAGACATGCTATTTGTCCGGCTATTTTGAATATATTTCAAAATGACATATATAAACAATAAATTCTATAATTATTACTTTATAGAATGTCTTTTTAGATGGTAAAACAGCGTTATTTGGACAAAAGTGTCTTGTCGTTTGAGGGGTAAAACTGTATGGATATTAAAAGAGAAAGCTCTCTTTCATGTAGTGCTCGATATCGTGCAGGTCGTATGCCGCATGCATAAAGTGGTTGTTGGCGAGGATGCCTTGTCCCAGTAGCATGTCGGCTCCGTCTTTGGTGGTGATGTTCATCTCTTTGCAGAGCTTGAGGAACGGTGTCTCTTTGCCGTAGATGACATCGGCACTGAATGACGCTTTTTCAAGCAGGAGTTCGAGTGTTCCTATGGGGGCAGGGAGGCTGTCGTCCTCCAGTCCGGCAGAGGTCGTGTTGACGATAAGATCATAGGTCTCGATCATTATGCTGTCCCACGTCTCGGTTTTAAAGCCAGCCTCTTTAAAGTCTTCCAGGCGGCCGGCTGAACGGTTCATCACGGTCACATCCATACCTTCGTCTTTAAAACGGGTAGCGAGTGCCTTGGAGGTGCCGCCGGCACCCAGGACTAGAACAGAGTTGATCTCTCCAAAAGGTGTTATAGCATAGACGAAACCGTCAGCGTCAGTGTTGTAGCCGATAAGCGTGCCGTTTTCATTGATGATCGTGTTGACAACGCCGATCTTCTTGGCAAAACCGCGTATCTCGTCGCAGGCCTCAAAAGCCGCCTCTTTGTGCGGAACGGTGATGTTGGCACCGCTGAGACCAAGCTCGAAGATGGTCTCACGCAGTTTAGAGCCGTCTTTAAGATGGATGCGGGTGTAGCAGCCGTCAAAACCAAGCGACTTGAAAACATGGTTGTGCATAAGGGGTGAGCGCGAATGTTCTACCGGGTCGCCGAAGATAGCAAAGAGTCTCATTTTACATCTTTAAGATCGTTTAGAGAGCTTACAAGGGCGCCGAGTTTGTTGTGGACCTCTTGGTATTCCATCTCCGGTACAGAGTCCGCTACAATGCCTGCACCGGCCTGTAAGATGACCTTGTCCGGTTTGACAAGCGAGGTGCGGATGGTAATAGCAGAGTCCATATTGCCGTCAAACCCGAAGTAACCGATGGCCCCACTGTAAAAACCGCGTTTGAGACCTTCAAACTCGGCAATGAGTTCCATGGCACGGATCTTTGGTGCGCCTGTCATCGTTCCGGCAGTAAAGGTGGCCGCAAAAAGGTCGAACATGTCTTTGTCTTCGCGAAGCTCGGCAACAACATCGGTCACGATGTGCATGACATGCGAATATTTTTCAATATGCATCATATCCTCGACTTTTACGGTTCCTGTCTTAGCCACACGGCCGACATCGTTGCGTCCAAGATCGATCAGCATAAGGTGTTCGGCAAGCTCTTTAGGGTCAGCCAGAAGCTCATCTTCCATCGCTCTGTCCTGCTCTTTGGTCTTGCCGCGTTTGCGTGTACCGGCAATAGGTCGTAGCAGAAGCTCACCGTCAGTCAGGCGCACCATCACTTCTGGAGATGAGCCGACAATACTGAAATCCTCAAACTCCATCAAAAACATATAGGGTGACGGGTTTTTAGTACGAAGGATCCTGTAGAAAGAGAAGGGGTCTACCTCTACATTTCTGGTAAACCTGTTGGTCATCAGTATCTGAAAGACATCACCGCTTTCGATCATCTCTTTAGACTTGGCGACCATCTCAAAAAACTGCTCTTTAGAGAAGGTGAACGCACCTTCATCTTCACCGATCAACGGTTTGAACGGCGTGTATTGGTAAGAGGACTTCAGGTCAGCCTCAATAGCGTCAAAATGCTCTTCAAAACCTTCTGTCATCGTCAAAAGTGTTATCTGATGATCTTTGTGTGAATAGACCGCCACCATCTTGGGCAGAACAAGGTCGAGGTCAGGCACGTTCATCGTGTCTTCGAGTCTGTCCATATAGCTTGCAAGCACCGGCTCAAAGACCTTGACCATGTCGTAACCGATGTAGCCGATAAAACCGTCAACATAACCGAGTCCCAGCTCTTTAGTGTACTCTTTATATTTCTGTTGGTCGATTTTGCTGTAGTACTCTTTTAAAAAGGCAAATGGCGACTCTTGGATGACCTCCATGCAGCCTTGGGCGTCAGTGTAGGTAGTGACATTGTCTTTATACTGCAGACGTTCACGCGCACCGATAATGATAATGGAGTAGTTTCCTTCCGAACTTCCGGCACTTTCAAAGAGAAAACTGATCTCATCGCTAAAGCGTGCCTTGAGCTTTTCATAGACCGCTATCGGTGCAAACTGGTCGAGCATAAAGTGTTGTGTTTTGATCACAAGAACCCTTTAGATTTTAGTAAGAAAAGCGCCCGCTTCGACGCTTCGCTTGATCACCGGCAGTGCTTCACGTGCAGCTGCTTTGGTCTTAAACGGCCCGACAAGGACTTTGTTCAAAGTCTTACCGCTTCGTGTTATCTTGTGGTAAGTGTAGGTGTAACCACGATCAGCGATCTTCTTTAAAAAGGCTTTTGAAGGCTTATAGGTCGCAAAAGAACCTACCTGGATGTAGTACCGGCCAGACTCTGCAGCCACCGGTCCTTCTGCTTTTACAACACTTTTGCTTTTTGGATCGTATTTGCCCGAAGGACGGACGATTTTAGGTTTAAGCACCTGCTTGGTCTCTGCTTTTTGTACCGGTTTTGGCGCTACAGTCTTGCTAACGCTTTTTTGCTGAGTCGTTGTTGTATAGTCAGGCTCTTCAAAGACCTCTTCAAAAATACGATCTGTCTCATCTTTGCCATCCGGAACAGTCGCTGCAACATCAGCTTCTGGCTCGGTGACCTGTACTTCTTCGACAACAACCTCTTCTTCGACAACTGAAGTCGTGCTCTCCACAACTTCTTCAATGACTTCGACTTCCGGTTCTTGAACAACTTCTTCAACAACGACCGCGCTCTTTTTAGGTGCATGCGGCAGAGATGACTCTCTTTTACCGCTGATCTGGTTCATAATGACGACCACAACTATAAGCGTAATGGCAAAGGTCGCAATGGTAAGAAGGACCTTTTTTACACTGTTGTTCTTTGCATTTTTGTTTAGAATGATGTCGTTGAGTTCGTTTTGTTTTTGCATCTAGTTAACCTTTAAAAATTTGGTAGGGCAGATTTAAGATATTGTAGGCATCCGGAAGCCCTGGGTTTGGAAAGATACGCCACTGTTTCTGGAGTTTCTCTTCTAATTTATTTGAGATTATTTTACCAAGTTCTTCTCTTTGTGGAGCTGAAATATCACCACAATAGACATAGAGGTGCAGATGAGAAGGTGTTTTGCTCTCATAGGCTTTGAAGTCACTAAGTCCTTGGCCGCGTAATATTTTTGAGATCTTATGGTAAAAAAGCTCTTTTTCATCGCCATTGTAGTCAATTACAAAATATTTTGCGTCTGCGGGGATAGTGGTGGCCAAGGTGATCTTGCGACTGCGATGTTTTTCGATGAGCTCATCGCTTAAAAAACTGTTGATCTTCTCATATTTACTTAAGAAGGTACGTCCTTCAAAGGTGATCTTATCAATGATCTTGGGGTGTTTGAGCCAGTAATGATCTCTAATCAGGGGAAAGAGAGTAGAGATCATTGGTCTCTAGTACGTTGACTGGTTGTAGATAACGAAGTTTTGAGCAAGCTCTTTGAGCTCTTCTTTGATCGCTGCATGTTTAGCTTCGTCATTGATGTTGTCAAGAACGTCACACATACGTTCAGCGATGATCTCAAACTCTTTCTCTTTCATGCCGCGAGACGTTAGTGCTGCAGAACCTACACGGATACCTGATGTTACAAACGGAGAACGTGTCTCCCCCGGAACAGTGTTCTTGTTGACAGTGATACCGGCGTTGCCAAGTGCTGCATCAGCCTCTTTGCCTGAGAACTCTTTGTTCAAAAATGAGACAAGTACAAGGTGGTTGTCCGTACCGCCGGAGACAACATCGTAACCACGCTTCATAAGAACGTCAGCAAGAACGGCTGCGTTTTTCTTGACTTGAACGGCATACTCTTTCCACTCTGGCGAAAGGTTATATTTGAAACCGACCGCTTTTGCAGCGATAACGTGAACAAGAGGACCGCCTTGAAGACCCGGGAAGATCGCAGAGTTTACTTTCTTGGCAATATCTTCGTCGTTTGTCATGATCATACCGCCGCGAGGACCGGCAAGTGTCTTATGCGTTGTAGTCGTAACAACATCAGCATAAGGGAATGGGCTAGGGTGCTCACCGGCAGCTACAAGACCGGCGATGTGTGCGATGTCTGCAAAAAGAATAGCGCCGACTTCGTCTGCGATCTCACGGAACTTCTTGAAGTCTATCTCTCTGGCGTATGCAGATGCACCGCAAACGATGATCTTAGGCTGTGTTATACGTGCGATATCCAAGACGCGTTCGTAGTTGATGCGACCGTCAAGCTCAACACCGTATGTAAATGAAGAGTAGTTTTTTCCAGAGAACGATGGCTTGGAACCGTGAGTCAGGTGACCGCCATGAGAGAGGTCCATACCAAGGATCTTGTCGCCGGCTTTAAGAAGGGCAGCATAGACAGCACCATTTGCCTGAGAACCAGCGTGCGGCTGAACGTTGGCAAATTTACAGTCGAAAAGTTCACATGCACGGTCTATAGCAAGCTGCTCAACACCGTCAGCATACTCACAACCGCCGTAATAGCGTTTAGCCGGGTAACCTTCAGCATATTTGTTGGTGAAAACAGAACCCATCGCTTCCATTACAGCAGGAAGCGTAAAGTTCTCAGACGCGATCATCTCCAGATGGTCTGTTTGACGCTCCAGCTCTTTTTCGCACAGTTCAAAAATCTCATTGTCATACTCTTGTAAAAAACTCATGTTGATCCTTCTATTTAATTTTAGTTTGTATTAGTCGTTTACGACTCGTCATCTTCTTTTTCAACTTCATTATGAAGCGGTTTCATTGCCGGGAATAGCAATACATCTCGTATAGAGTGCTCGTTTGTCAATAGCATAACAAGACGGTCCATACCGATACCTTGGCCTGCTGTCGGTGCCATTCCGTAAGAGAGGGCATTGACAAAGTCGGCATCCATCTCATGCGCTTCATCGTCACCTGTCTCCTCTTTTGAAGCCATCTGACCTTCAAAACGTGCAAGCTGGTCAAGCGGGTCGTTAAGCTCAGAGAAGGCATTGGCGATCTCACGGCCTGCGATGAACAGCTCAAAGCGGTCTGTCAACTCAGGGTTTTCGTCATTACGGCGTGCCAGCGGAGAGATCTCGACCGGGTACATCGTGATGAACGTAGGGTTGATCAGCTTCTCTTCGACATACTCGTCAAAAAGCTCACCTTGGAGCTGACCCAGGTTCATCGCTTCGTTGACATCTACATTGCGCTCTTTCAGGTAAGCGATGATCTTCTCTTTGTCGTTTGTGACATCTGCAGGAACACCGCCGATTGCCGTTAGTGACTCGATGAGCGGGATCTCTGTGAACTTGCTGTAATCGACTTCCATATCGCCGTACGGAAGAACTGTCGGCAGGTTCAGGTGGTCAAAAAGGTAGGTAAAGTACTCTTTGGTGATCTCAATAAGGTCTTTATAGGTCTTGTATGCCCAGTAGAACTCAATAGAGGTGAATTCAGGGTTGTGCGTTGCATCCATCCCCTCATTTCTAAAGTTACGGTTGATCTCGAACACTGCTTCAAAACCGCCTACGATCAGACGTTTAAGATAGAGCTCCGGAGCGATACGAAGGTAACGGTCGATGCTGAGGGCATTGTGGTGCGTTACAAACGGCTTGGCGTTTGCGCCGCCGGCGATAGGGTGCATCATCGGTGTCTCGACTTCTAAAAAGCCTTTGTCCTCAAAGAAACGGCGCGTCAGGGAGATCACTTTTGAACGTATATGAAAAGTACGGCGAACGTCTGCGTTCATAATAAGGTCAAGGTAACGTTGACGATAGCGAAGCTCTTTGTCAGTAATACCGTGGAACTTCTCAGGAAGAGGTGAGACGGCCTTTGTCAGGATCTTCAGTGTACCGACATGAAGAGAGAGCTCACCTTTGTTTGTCACAAAAGGAAAACCGCTCACTTCGATGATGTCACCGACTTCAAAGTTCTTTTTGAAGACGTCGTTGTAAAAACCTTCCGGAAGATTGTCGCGCGTGACATAGATCTGAAGCATACCGCTCTCATCTTCTATCTTAAGGAAGCTGGCCTTACCCATGATACGGAAAAACTTAATACGTCCCGCAACCGTAAAATGTCGGTTCTCTTCACGTTTGTTCTCCATGCCGGCAACATCACTGTTAACATCTATGTATTGTTCGATAGTCGTGTTGCGTTCTGTCTGGTTGTCATAAGGGTTGATACCAAGCTCACGCAGTGTGTTGGCTTTTTCAATACGCTGTTGTATGTATTTGTTTTCTAAGTTCAACGAGTTCTCCTGTGAATGTCGTTACTGCTCTTGGCAGTTTTTGCAGATTCCGTAGATCTGCATAGAGTGGTCTTGCATTTTAAATCCGAACTTTTCAGCGATCTTGTGCTGTTGGTCTTCGATAATATCATCAACAAACTCGGTGATCTCTCCGCATTTGGTACAGATCATATGGTCATGATGGTCTTTGGCGCCCAGTTCATACTTTTTGCCCTGTGCCCCAAACGAGAGTGAAGAGACGATGTTGTTCTCTTCAAGCATAGACAAGGTTCTATATATTGTTGCGATCCCGGCATTGAGCTCCGGATATTTCTCTTTGATGAGTTGATGCAGCGCTTCAGGTGTCAGGTGCTCTTGAGAGTAGTAAAGCGTCTCAAGTATCTTTTCACGCTGGTTGGTGAACTTAAGCGCCTTGTCTTTAAGAAGGGCTTTGAAATCAGTTAGAAGTTTATCGTACTCAATGGTGCGCTCTGTAAAAGATGTTGCCATGCTTACTCTCCCTTGGTGATGTTGTCTTCAATGTGCTTTTTAACACTCTCTTTGATCTTCTCTGCACTTTCGTCCAGTGTCTCATCGACTTTATCGGTGACAGCATCTTTTGCGTCATCGATCTGCTCTTGTGCTACTTTAACACCTTCGTCAATCGTCTCATTGAGGTCTTCGCTCAACTCTGCAGGGTCCATATGCATGATGATACCGCCCGCTTCGACCAGGACAGGGAAGAGAACACTTTTTTTCATCGTCGGTTCAAGGTTTACGCGGATCGCCTGAATATTGTAGACCGCATAAGCGATGACGGCACCGATAAGAAAGAACTTGCCGCTGCCCACCACAAAACCGAAGATCTTGTCTACCGGACCAAGACCGCTTACCTTGGAAAGCTTTGTAAAGAACATGCCCAAGATGATCATAGCAGCCCAGAAAATGATCAAGGTCGCAACAAAACCGACAAAGCTTATGGCGGCATCTGATTCGAACTTAAAGATAGTATCGCTTATGAGTCCGCCGACGCTGTCGCCCAGGCGTGACGCAACAAAGATACCGCCAATGATCCCTATCAGTCCAAAAAGCTCTTTGAAAAAACCGTTGATGATCCCTTTGAGACCAAGAAGCAAGATGATGATACCGACGACAAGGTCGAAATAGCTAAGTTCCATGGGCAGTTCTCTGTGTATTAATTTACGCGTATTATATCGCCCAAAACTGTATATTAGATAATGAGAGTGCTTATCAAACCATGAAAATGAGTTAATGCATGCAAATCAGAGCTTTCTTAGTAATATTTGTGTAATATAAATCTTTTAAAATTCAGTGCGCATTTTAGTGTGCGACACGTTATGAAAACAAGGTAATATTATGAGCATTTGGACACCGTCTAGCTGGAGAGAAAAACCGATTTTACAACAACCGACGTACCCGGACATGGAAGCGTTAAAACGAGTTGAACAAGAACTGAGTGCATATCCGCCGCTTGTATTTGCCGGTGAAGCGCGCAGTCTTAAAAAACAGTTGGGCAATGTTGCTAACGGCAAGGCGTTTTTACTGCAAGGCGGCGATTGTGCCGAGAGCTTTAGCGAGTTCCATGCCGACAACATCCGTGACACATTCAAAGCAATGATGCAGATGGCTGTTGTCATGACCTTTGCAGGCGGACTTCCGGTTGTCAAAGTAGGGCGTATGGGCGGACAGTTTGCCAAGCCGCGTTCATCAGATGATGAGACGATCGATGGAGTAACACTGCCAAGCTACCGTGGTGACATCATCAACAGTGTTGACTTTACTGAAGAGGCGCGTATCCCAGACCCTCAACGTATGGTTGAAGCGTACCACCAGTCAACTGCGACACTGAACCTTCTTCGTGCCTTTGCGACAGGCGGTATGGCTGATCTTCACCAAGTTCATAAGTGGAACCTTGATTTTGCTCACCAGAGCGAGATCGCTTCTAAGTATGAAGAGCTGGCAGAGCAGATCTCCCAGTCACTGGAGTTTATGGATGCATGTGGGGTCAACTCATCTACTTTCCGTACACTTCGTGAAACAGACTTCTACACATCACACGAAGCACTTCTTCTTCCATATGAAGAGGCATTTACTCGTCAAGATTCAATGACAGGTGAGTGGTATGATGTCTCTGCACACATGCTTTGGATCGGTGATCGTACACGTCAAATCGACGGTGCGCATGTTGAGTTCTTGCGCGGTGTTCATAATCCAATCGGTCTAAAATGTGGTCCGAGTATGGATCCTGAGGACCTTATCAACCTTATTGACACGCTTAACCCTGAGAATGAAGCAGGCCGTTTGAATCTTATCGTTCGGATGGGTGCGGACAAAGTAGCTGAGGGCATGCCTAAACTTGTTCAAGCGGTTGAACGTGAAGGTAAGCAAGTGGTTTGGAGCTGTGATCCGATGCATGGAAACGTCTACAAATCAAGCAATGGCTACAAAACACGTCCAGTTGATGCCATCTTGACAGAGATGAAGCAGTTCTTCCAAGTCCATAAAGCTGAAGGTACACATGCCGGTGGTGTTCACCTGGAGATGACAGGTAAAGATGTTACTGAGTGTGTTGGCGGATCATTCCAGATCTCTGAAGAGGATCTCTCTTCACGCTATCACACACACTGTGACCCGCGTCTGAATGCAGACCAGTCACTTGAACTTGCATTCTTGATCGCCGATACACTGAAAGAAGCAACACACTAAAGGCAGCTTATGCCTGATTACGCAAAGATCTATTTTCATAACAATTATGAAATAACTCTTTCGTCTAACACTACGTATACCTTTTCTCTTCAACACTTTAAAGATGATCCTCTTTTTGACAGACCCTTTGGGATCATCACAGCCTTCAATCCTCATAATAAGACGCTCTCTTATAAAGAAAACCTGGCCAGAAATCAAAAACTACATAATGAATTAAATAGTAAATATGAGTTTTTAGAAGCTATAGGATGCCATGAAGGCCACTGTGAAGAGGGCTATTTAGTTTTTGACATAACTCTTCTTGAGGGAATTGAACTTGGGCGAAGATATGAGCAATTTGCTGTCTTTTATAACTCGACTGTTGAACTGCAATATATTGATTGTAAAGATGAAAAAGTGATTGTTAAAAAAGAGAGGGAGGTTCCGAAGAACCTATAGTCTATAGACCGTTAGCATCCAGCACACGGATCAACTCTTCTGCACGGTTGGCATATGAGATAGCAGTGTTACGGGAGACAAGACGTTTTTGTACAAACTCTAAAAGCTGCTGCGTCTGTGTGACCATACCCGTTTCTTGCTGGTTAAGCTGCATTTGTGAATAGACCTGGTGGACCTTGTCTTCACGGATCAGGTTGGCGATCGCCGGGTTGGTGAGCATAAACTCCTGAGTCGCGATACGTCCGCCGCCGACTTTAGGCAGCAGCGCCTGAGCGATAACGGCTACAAGAGACGTTGAAAGCTGTGCACGCACCTGTGGCTGCTCTTCACCCGAGAAAACGTCAATAATACGGTTGATCGTCTGTGGTGCAGAGTTGGTGTGAAGCGTTCCAAATACAAGGTGACCGGTCTCTGCAGCGGTCAGCGCGGCACCGATAGTCTCCTGGTCACGCATCTCCCCGATCAGGATGACATCCGGATCCTGACGCATTGCGTATTTGAGTGCTATAGCAAAACTCTGGGTGTCGTTTCCGACATTACGTTGAGAGAAGAGACATTTTTTGTTGGTGTGTACGAATTCCACCGGGTCTTCAACCGTAATGATGTGACGGTTCTCAGTCTCGTTGATCTCGTTGAGCATAGCAGCCAGTGTTGTCGACTTACCCGAACCGGTAGGACCGGTAACAAGGATCAGACCTTTTTCACGCTGTATGATCTTCTTGAATGTAGGGTTGGCATTAAGGTCATCCAGAGACGGGATCTCAATAGGAATAATACGAAATGCACAGGCAAGGTCTTCCAAGGTCTTATAGTAGTTTGCACGGAAACGGCCAATTTCAGGAAGCATGATCGCAAAGTCAAGCTCATTGTGCTCTTCAAGATCTTTTTTCTGTTTCTCCGTAAGCAGGGCATAAGCCATATCTTCGATCATCTTGCCATCAAGTGTCGGCAGGTTTAGTGCTACCAAGCGGCCGTCGATACGAATCTGAGGTTCAGAACGTGAAACAAGGTGAAGGTCGGATGCCTTGTAGGCAACAACACTTTTTAGCAGCTTTCTAATATCTAATGCTTGACTCATAAAATCACTCCAAATTTGATAAGACGTTGTGTAAACGCCCTGTTTGTCTATATTGTATTACATTTCTTTATGAAACACGTTAATCTTATAAAAAAGTTGCTTAAGTGTACCTCTTATTTGTAACAAATGTTGTGAATGTGGCTGTTAGTGCGGTGAGTTTGCGGGTATTGTCTGCACCGTATGTGAGTTGGTACAGATTACGAAAAGAGTTTTTCGTAAACGTCTTGGTCGAAGGCTACGGTGATCTTGCCGTTAAGGTCTAAAACAGGACGTTTAATAAGCAGGTTCTCTCGACAGAGCCACTCTAACTGCTGCTCTTCATTGAGGTTTAACTCTTTGAGCTTTAAGTTGCGGTAGGTCGTGCCTCTGGTGTTGAACAGTTTTTTCATCTCGACTTGCTTTAACCAAGGCGCAACAGTGTCGCAGTCAACCGGCGTGGTCTTAAAATCGACCAATTCATAATCGATACCGCTCTCTTTGAGGAACTTGACCGCTTTTTTAACACTGTCGCAGTTTTTTATACCGTAGAGCTTGACCACAGTTATTCGATGATCTTTGGTACGATGAAGAAGTGCTCTTCACTGCGCGGAGCATGTTCTAAGATATCATCATTGATGGCACCGTCGCAAGCAGCTTGGTCTTCTCTTGTCGGAGTGCCGCTCTCGTTCATCGCAAAGTTGTCGTCAACGTCTTCAGTGTTAAGTTCTGAGAGGTTGTCGACAAAGTCAACGATCCCGCTGAGCTGTGCGATGATCTCTTCGCGTTTGTCATCTTCGATAGTTAAAAAAGAGAGTTTTTCAAGACGTTGTAAAAGTGCGTCATCTACTTGCATGTCAGTTCCTGAATATTTTTTCGATATTTTAACAAAAAAAACTTATCATTACTACTAAGAGTCGCCTTGGAGTATGGGCAGTAAACCTTAACCAATGTTTGGATAACATACACCAATTTTATTGAGGATGACAATAGTGAGTTTAAAAGAAAATATTGAAATGGTCAAAGAAGAGCTTAACAGTGAAGAGCAGTTCTTTGAAAAAGCGGTACAGACAGAACGTTTTGTAAAAAAGTATAAAAAACCACTTATCGGTATTGTTACGGCGGCTATTTTAGCGATCGTTGCCGGTTCAGCTTATAATATTACGACTCAAAACAAGGTCGATCAATCTAACGCTGCATTTAATGTATTAATGGTTGACGCTAACGATCAGTCAGCGCAAGAGCAGCTTAAAACACTTAACCCTGAACTTTTTGACGTATGGTCTCTTTCTCAAGCACTTAAATCGAAAGACCAGGAGGCGCTGCGCGGGCTTCAAAGTTCAAAAGCACTCGTTGTTGCCGACTTGGCACAGTATGAACTTGCTGCGATCCAGGAAGATGCAGCCGGTCTGCAGAGTTATGCACAAAAGAGCAGCGCGCTGCTTAAAGACCTGGCAGTCATAGAAGCGGCTGTTCTGTTGATGAACAAAGGCGACAAAGCTGCAGCGCAGGCAAAACTTGTGATGATAGACATTAACTCGCCTGTCTACCAACTGGCACAGTCGCTAGCACATTACGGAGTCAATTAAGAGTGAAAGTCTATTTTTCGATTTTTCTATTATCTCTGTTGATCTTCAGCGGCTGTAGTTCCAAAGAGTATTTTGAGCCTGAAGTGGTCAAAGACGACTGGGACAAACAAGAGTTTTTGGATGAGAGTATTATCCGTACGACAGCTGACGGTGCTGTTTTGGACAATGGGCAGATCCTTACAAAAGAGGGTGTCCAAGAGTACTCGCTGCCGGAAGGTTACAGCTACATCGGTCAAAGCGACGGCTGGATCGTTGCTTCCAAGGTGGACGGAGAACTTCTTTTACAGAGTATCAACGACAGCACTACCGAGATAACTTTTGAGCTTAAAAAGACAATTGCCGGTGCAACGGTAAGCGGCGACCATGTGGCTGTGCTGTTCGCAACAAACGAGATGGCGCTTTATACATTAAGTACAAAAGAGCTGATCTTTAAAGAGAGCGGTAATGCACCGGTCGCAGTCGATACGCGTATTGTCAACCCGTTCTTTTTGAATGAACTGGTGCTTTACCTGACACTTGACGGCAAGATCGTAATTATCAACTCTGACACCAAACAGGTTCTTCGTTCGATGCTTGTAAGCTCGGAAGAGCACTTTAACAACATCATCTATTTTAATGTCATTGACAACGTCATGGTGGCTGCGACAACGTATCGTCTCTTCTCGATGAGCGACAAAGAGCGCCGTGAAAAGTATGAGATGCGTGATGTTATCTTCAGCGATGAAGGTATCTGGATCAGTACAAAAGAGGGTGAAGTCGTTGCGCTGACACCGTCTCTGCAGCTTAAAGCAAAACGTAAATACCCGTTTGCCCACTTCCTTGGTATGATCATGACCGAGGATAAACTCTACCTGCTGGAGAGACAAGGGTTTATTATCGAACTCAGTAAAGACCTCTCTGAGTCGAATGTGTACGAGTTAAACATCGACGACGGTTATGTTTATGTCAGTGATAAAGCCTTCTATGTCAATGACGTGGTCTATCCTGTAAAGTAATGTCCAATGAACTTGAGGCTTTTTTAGAGTACATTCAAGTTACAAAAGCACTCTCTAAAAAGAGTGTTGATGCTTATCGAAGCGATCTTTTGCAGATTGAAGAACTCACTAAAAAGCCGCTTATCTCCCTCGACACCAACGCCACGCTCAAAGCACTTTCATCGTATGACAACAAACGTACACTGAACCGAAAACTCTCTGCCGTCAATGCCTTCTTTGCCTTCTGTTTTCGCAGTGAGTTTATACAGGAACAGCAGAAGCTCAAACTGGCTAAGATCCCAAAGAACCTTCCAAAGTTCCTGACCTATGAGCAGATTCAAGAGGGCATTAAAAGTATTGATCAAAGCAGCTGGACGGGAACGCGCGATGCGGCAATGATACTGTTTCTTTACGCGACAGGAATGCGCATCAGTGAGTGTCTCAACATGCGTCTTGATGACATCGAAGGAGACTGGCTGCGTGTTCGTCACGGTAAAGGTGATAAAGAGCGGCTTATTCCGATAGCAAAAGAGGCGTTGGTGCTTCTGCAGCGTTATCTTAGCAATGTCCCTTTTGACAAAGAGCAGATCTGGCTGAACTATACGGGTAAACCATTAAGTCGTATCTCTGCATTCAAGATCACCCGGAAGTACCTTGGTGTCTCACCGCATGTACTGCGTCACTCATACGCTACAGCGTTGATACTGGGCGGTGCCGACCTGCGCGTTGTGCAAGAGCTGTTAGGCCATGCATCACTGTTAACGACACAGGTCTATACGCATATACAGAAGCAGAACCTGCTGGAGACGGTGTTGAAGCATCATCCGATGGCATAGCTTTTCTCACCCTCACTCCCATCGTCTCGATGGAAGTGTATACTGCACTCCAAGTAATAGATAAAACTATCCATAGGAATAGTTTTAGAGGTGTTCTTTAGTTATAATTACGTATCTAATCTAAATATTTTGAGGCTAAAAACAGTTGCTGCAAATCCACGAAATTCCAAAAAGAGAGTATATGAGAGCTTTGATCGATCAACTTCAGGCCAAAGGCAAGATCTATAAGAGACTTGTAGAGATACAGCCTAAAGAGCTGAAAGTGCGTAACAAGATCCGTATCTTCTCCGCGACAGACATGAACGGCTGCTACACCACTATCTTTATGGTCTCGCAGAAGAGCCGTCTGTTGATGAAAGATGTGGTGAAATTTGAAGAGATCTATCAAAAACTGGTGACCTACAGCGGCCACAACTATAAATACAAGATCCTGACCATTGACGCACCGCTCTGTTCAAAAGCCAAAAAGGCCTTTGGTGATGCAAAATGGAAGATGATTTGACACTATGTGACATCGGTAACACCTCATATCACTTTTATGACGGTATTAGTGACTCAAAAGTCTCTATAGAAGGTTTTGAACCGGTATCTGTAAAAGAGGACGTCTACTATATTAGCGTTAATCCGCAAGCTGATGAGGCTTTGTCGAAACTGGCCAACTGGCATGACCTTAGAGACTCTATAGAGTGGAACGACTACTATGAGACGATGGGCATTGACCGGGTAATAGCGTGTGAGGCCATAAACGATGGACTTGTTATCGATGCAGGCAGTGCCATAACCGTTGATATTGTCACGGACGGCACTTTTGAGGGTGGCTTTATCTATCCTGGACTGGATGCAATGATAGAGAGTTACCGCAATATCTCTGCAAGGCTTGATTACAGTCTCAATTTTGAGCTTGATTTGGATAAAATGCCAAAAAATTCCCAAGATGCGATCAGTTACGGGGTGCTTCGTACGCTTTACAGCGAAGTGATGCGCCATAACAAAAAGATCTATCTGACGGGCGGCAATGCCAAGGTGTTGTCAAAAATATTTCCCGAAGCGGTCGTTGATGAACTGCTGCTCTTTAAAGGGATGAAAAAGATGATGGAGAGAGTATGTTAACAGTTGCACTGCCAAAAGGGCGTATCGCACAAGAGACACTGGAGATCTTTGAGACCATATTCGGTGAGTCTTTCAAGTTTGATGATCGCAAACTTATCCTGGAGACAGAGAACTTCCGTTTTTTACTGGTCCGAAACCAGGATGTAGCGACCTATGTCTACCATCAAGCTGCAGATATCGGTGTTGTCGGACTGGACACGTTAGAGGAGCAGGGCCTGGATGTTATTCGCCTTCTTGACCTCCGCCGCGGTGTCTGTAAAGTCGCTATCGGTATGCGTGTAGGTGAAAAACTTGACCTTACCAAAGCAGAGATCAAAGTCGCGACCAAGATGGTCAACATCACAAAGCGCTACTTCGCGGAGCGTGCTATTGCGGCTGACGTTATTAAGCTGTACGGTTCTATAGAACTGGCACCGCTTGTCGGCCTTGCCGATATGATCGTGGACATTGTCGAGACAGGTGCTACAATGAAGCAAAACGGTCTTGAAGTGGTTGAAGAGATCATGGAGTCGTCAACATACCTTATCGCCAATAAAAACAGCTACTTTGAGAAAAAATCAGAGGTACTGGACATCTACGAAAAGATCAACGACGTTGTCACCTCTGAACAGAAGTGATCTCGAACTCTACGCTCGCGTAGAACACCTCCTCGGCATTGAAGAGTCGACACAATTCCTTCATGACTCCTACGCACAGACCTTAGAAGCCTACGATGTTAAATCAGTTCTGGACATAGGCTGTGGCCGCGGCGGTTTGATGGAACAGCTTGCCCTTGACAACATTGATGCCAAAGGGATCGATCTTAGTGAAGTGATGATAGAAGAGGCTAAGGCTAAAGGCCTTAATGCAGAGTGTATTGATGTTGCAGACGAAAAAGGACAGTACGACGCTGCTGTTGCTGTCTTTGATGTGCTTAACTTTATGAACAGTGATGAACTCGACACTTTTCTAGACAATGTCGCCAAGGTATTAAAGCCAAAAGGGCTCTTTATTGCCGACATCAACACCAAGTACGGCTTCAGTGCTGTTGCAGAAGGTACGATGAACGCTGAAGATGAAAACGGCTTCTTAAGTGTTGACGCAGTCTTTGACAATGACGAACTGCGTACGATCTTTACCTATTTTGAAAAAAGTGAAGGAGAGTGCTATACCAAAGAGCAGCAGATGATCACCCAGCACTTTCATCCGCTCTCATTTTTTCGCCGCAAACGAGGCGTAAAACTTATTAAACACGAAAAGATATCACTTTATGACAAAGACGACAAAGCTTTGTTGATCTTCTCTAAAGAGGTATAGTCTTCTACCATCTCAGTAACGTCAATGAAACCTTGTTGGATCTCCGCCAAAATACTGTTAAATTACAATAGGGTTACTTTTTTAGAAAAGTGCTTTAAGAAATCTCTTTAAAAACATATGATTTATCAATAAAAATAATAAATTATCAACACAAACAGTGCAGGTCATATTGAAAATACTGACAACATATTATTAACAAACCTAACCCATGTTACGTTAATACACATGTGATTTGATCGTATTTTCATGACGAATTGTTCTTTAGTTATAAATATAAACACTAGAAAAATATGGAAAGTACTTGTAGGTTTAATTGAAATGATATGTGAACATGCCATAATCTAGGGGTTTATAAGGAATTTTATATATTTAATAAAAAATCCATTATATAACCCTTGTTTATAAATATTATACTTTGACGTATAAATTATTTTTATCACAGAAAAATCACATTTATTATAAAAAAGAGATCAATTTAACTTCTCAGGCATTTTTATTTTATACTCTCCATCGTTAGTTCAACATCACAAAAACATAATAAGTGTATCTCTTGTTGACTAAGTTTTAAAACAGAGTTTATAAGATATAGTGATAGTCGAAACCAAACTTAAAGGGAAAATAATCATGGAAATGAATCGTCGTAATTTACTTAAACTTGGAGCGGTCAGTGCCGCTGCTACTGTTACCGGTGTTGCCTTAACCGGCTGTTCAAAAGAAGCAGGTGCTGCAGCACCAGCTGCAGCACCTGCTGCAGCAGCACCTGCAGCTAAACTTATCGGTAAGCACAGTGTTGTTGTTATCGGTGGTGGTATCGGTGGTCTTACGGTTGCAAACAATCTTAAGAAGATGCGTAAAGATACGGATATCTTAGTGATCGAAAAAAATGACACATTTATGTCATGTCCGGTTTCGAACACATATATCGGTAAGCTTAAAGGGATGGACCTCGGTACATTTATCTTTGATTATGCACAGCCTATTGAAAAACACGGTTACAACTGGTTAACAGCCGAAGTACAAGGTATTGATAGAGAAGCTAAGGTGATCCACACGACGAAGGGCGCTGTCGGTTATGACGTTCTTGTACTTTCTCCGGGTATTGCATACAATTATGAAGCACAGTTCCCAACATGGTCAAAAGAGAAGATCGCACATGTTAAGCGTACTGCTCCGGCGGCACTTATCCCAGGACATGAGCACGTTGTTTTAGAGCGCAACCTGAACAACATGGATGACGGTGACGTTATCATCACTATCCCAAGCGGTAAGTTCCGTTGTCCTCCTGCACCGGCTGAACGTGCTTCTATGGTTGCAACGTTTATGAAAAAAGAGGATATCCAAGGTAAGGTTATCTTGATGGCTGAAGGCGGCGGTTTTGCTAAAAAAGCGGCCTTTATGGAGTCTTGGAAAGAGCTCTTCGGCGACATGATCGTATTTATGCCGAACACAAAAGTTGTCGATGTTGATCCTGCAAGTAAAAAAGTTACTTATGAGCAGCAGATAGGAACAGGCAAAAAAGATGAGCTTGGTGACGAGATCATGAAGGCAAAAGCTACTACGGTCGGTTACCAAGTACTGAACCTGATTCCTTTAAACAAAGCTAATCCGGTTATTACGATGGCAGGTCTAGAGGTTACTAAAGACACATTTGGTAAAGTCAAGATGAATGGTTGTTCGTTCCAGACAGCAACTGATGCAAATATCTACGCTGTAGGTGATGTTGTAGGACACGCTATCCCGCCAAGTGGTCAAACGGCTAACTGGGCAGGTAAAGAGTGTGCAAAAGAGATCGCTGCACGTCTTGACAACGGTTCATATAAACTTCCTGTTGAGAAAACTCCTGTTAATGCCGGTAACGTCTGTTACTCAATGGTTGGTGACAACCCGGAAGAGGCGATCATGGTTACACATGACTTCAGCTGGACCGGTGCTGTTATCAAAGGTAAAGGACACGTTCCTAAAGATGCAGCTAGCGGCAAGTTCCGTTCAAAAGGAACAGCTAAAGCACTTCGCGACTGGTATCGCGGTCTAATGGCTGATCTTTTCGCCTAAGTGTTAAGGTTACGGTTGTTTAGACCGTGACAATACGCTGAGAGATTCTCTCTTTCGGCGTTTATGCTGTCATCGTAGACACCCTTCAAAGCCCCTAAAAAAACTACAAAAACAATTTTCTTCTTGAGATTATTACTGTGGCTTTTTTAGAGACTTAATGTCTCAGAAATTACGGGTACCTCCAGAGACCTTGTTTGTCTCAGAGTTGCCTTTATGTAGGAATCGTTATGAATAGAAGAAATTTTTTAAAAGTCGCGACGGCTACCGGAGCAATGGTTGCCGTTTCACCCTCATCTATAATCCAAAAGCTCTACGCCAGCAACGGATTGATGTATACTGCTTATGAGCGCGTACAACTGGTTGGTGCAGACGGTGCACCGATCAAGGCAGGTGCATTGAAAAAAGAGACGAACTATATGTTCAACTACCCGCATGTGGGGACTCCGTCAATGCTTTTGGACCTTGACGACCCAACTGCTGAGGATGTCAAACTTATGACTGAGTCCGGTGAAGAGTACCTTTGGAAGAGCGGTGTCGGCGCTAAACGTACCATAGTCGCTTACTCGGCTATCTGTTCGCACCAGCTTGCACACCCAACGCCTAATGACAGCTTTTTGCAGTATGTACAAAAAGATAAGAAGACCATGTCTTACAAACACGGCGGTGTTATCGTCTGTTCGTCCCACCTATCGGCTTTTGAAGCAAAAGAGGGTGCTAAACGCCTTTCCGGTCCGGCAGTCGATCCGTTGGCCGCTATAGTACTTGAAGTGGCAGAAGATGATACAATATGGGCAGTAGGTGTACTCGGTGCAGACCGTTTTCACGCTTACTTCAAGACCTTTAAACCTGAACTTAAAGAGTTCTACGGCGGTAAGCGCAAGGCTAAAAAACTTGTCAAGATAAGTGCTAAAACAGTGGTGTTAAACGAATACACCAAAGAGATCATTCAATACTAAAGAGGAATCATGAAAACATTTAAAACAGTTATAGCAGCTCTACTTCTTACAGTGAGCATCTCTGCAATGGCAGAGGATAATCAAAAAAGTCTGCTTCAAAGCGACATGCGTGCAATGCTAAGTGCTATGGAGATGATCCAGAGAGGCGGTTTTTATAAAAACAAACCAAGTATGACAGAGGGTGTAAAACGTCTAAAAGAGAGTCTTGCATCACTTCGCACGACGGATGCTAAAAAATATCTGCCTAAAGATCAGGCCTATGCAAGCCGTTTTGCCAACAAGCGTGCTGATATGATCGCTATGTTTGCTGATGATATCTTGGTAACAGCTAACAATGACGACTGGGATGAAGCACTCAACGACTATCAGCAGATATTGAGTCAGTGTACGTCATGTCATCTTCGTATCCGTTCTTATTAGTCTGGACTCAGCCTTAAGACACTGAAAGAGGCGGTGTAACACCGTCTTCTCCCTCTAATTCTCCATATCCCATATAAAACTAGTCCATTTATATATTTTTGATAGAATCAATCAGTTTAATAATAGGATAGATGATGTTATCAGATAAAGAACGTTGGAACCATAGACATGTTGATAAACCGATCTCTACGGAAGTTGCTGAGATCGTAGATAAGTTTGCATCATATGCAACGGTTGGTAAAGCACTGGACATTGCAGCGGGAGCAGGGCGTAACACGCATTTTCTGGCTGAGAAGGGTTTTGTAGTCGATGCGGTAGACTACTCTGATGTCGCACTTTCTCAGATAAAAGATATTGCAACGATACACAAGATAGAAGCAGATCTGGACACCTATCTGTTTGAGGTAAATACTTACGATCTGATCGTCAACTGCAACTACTTGGATCGTCGCCATTTTCCACTGATAAAAGAGGCGTTAAAAGAGGGTGGTCTTCTTATCTTTGAGACCTTTATCATTACAACAGGAGCGGGATACCACCAACCATCCAACCTTGACTTTGTACTGCGTACCAATGAACTTCTACACGCCTTTATAGGTCTTGATATTGTCTATTATGAAGAGCGTGATGATGTTAACAACAGGGGTGAAAAAGTACGAATAGCCTCGCTGGTAGCGCGAAAAAAGAACGCTTGTAGGTAAACAATTTATAATAGTCACGTCATTCCTGCGAAGGTAGGAATCAAACAGCTGAAACTTATTGGAAAACACTCTCTTTTGTTCGGTTTTAACCGACTATTATAGATTGAGAACATGGGGAAAGAGAAGCTCTTATGCCTTGTTCGGTAACAGTTTCTCCATCAGTGCGATGTGGTAGTTTTCCTGATGGTTGATAAAGTCAAAAAACTGTGACAGCTCTGTATCGTCTACCGCTTCTGCCAGTGCCCGGCACTCCTCTTTTGCGTTCTCTTCTTCTTTGATGCCGTTAATGATGAACTTCTCAATATCGGTGATCTTGTAGGTCAACTCATGAAGCTCGCGAGGCAGCGCCAGGATGCCCATTTGTGCCATCATGTTGCCAAAAGATTTGAGGTGAAAGTGTGATTCGTCTATGAGATCCTGAAAGACGTTGAAGTGGAGCAGGTTGTCTGTTCTTGCCTGCATGTAGGCATAGACCAGGATAAGTTCGTACTCTTTATATGACTCCTCAAACAAGAAGAGTGTCAGTGCGTCTGTTTGTGCCGTGTCGAGCGTCTTGTTCGGTAGTGTACGGTGCATGTCAAAGGCGGTGATCTTCTCATTGTTGGCGCTATTTGAGAGCAGGGCGGTAAGGTACTCTACAAGGTAGCTCTCATCTGTTGTTATGCGGGACATAAGGGTTGACTCTTCATAATGGCTCTGAGCCGTTCTTATCTCATCTATCAGGTAGTTAAAGATATCAAAGTTACACTCATGTTTGAGAAGCATCTTGGATCGGTCGTAGTTGTAGTCGCTGCCGGACTCAAGCAGATCGCCTCCAAGCCATTTCATGTGTCTAAAGGCGATCATCGAGAAATCATAGAGTCTATCTTTGATCTCCTTTTCACTGATAGCAAATGAGGCAAATAGAATGTCCAGCCATAGTTCATGTTTGACTTGATATAACTTATTCATTGTTCTCTCCTTGAGGTATCTCGCAGCTCTCTTCGCTTTTTATGACGTGCATATCCTCTTTTTTACCTTGTGCCAGGTTAGACACATTGATAAGTGAGGCGACAAAGCTGTTAAAGACCATGTCGGCACAGATCTTCTGCTGAGCAGAGAGAACACCCAGCTTCTCTTCTATCTTGGCGATGGCACCTTTGGCATACTCCACACTTTCACCTTTTACCATCTCTGTGAACATCGAGCCGACCACCACAGTGTCTTGACACCCGTTTGTCGCATAGTTGATGTCGCTGATACCCTCTTTGGAGAGGTCGACTGTAAAGATGACGAATTCGCCTGTTTTATCGTCCATAGCAACACCTGTTCCGTCAGGGCTCTCAAGTTTGCCATAGTTTTGCGGGTACATGATGTGTTTAATGACTTCAGGGTTCATGCCTTCTGGCAGTTCTATCTCATCCATTGTCTACCTTTATATAGGGTAATTTTATAATTATTATTCTACTACCAAATTATAAAAAAGTATAGTCGCTTTAGAGAAGTTGCGTAAAATAGGCACATATTATTTAATATCATTACGAAATGGGGCATTTTTAGCTATAATCTTAAAACTAAAAACAAGTAATAGAGAGCAGTACTATGAGCAGACGAAAACCCAACAATAATCAGAACAATACACCTGCTTTTAGTGAAAAAGATTTCCTGGTCACGACACGCGAGGAGATGGATCGTCGGGGGTGGAAACAGCTTGATGTTGTTCTCATCTCAGGCGATGCCTACATCGATTCGCCTTTTATCGGAACCTCTGTTGTCGGCCGTATGTTGGAAAAGATGGGTTACAAGGTCGGTATTATCGGTCAGCCTGATATTGAGAGTGCTGTTGATATCGGTCGTTTGGGCGAACCGCGTCTTTTTTGGGGTGTAAGCGGCGGCAGTATCGACTCCATGGTCTCCAACTACACTGCGACCAAGAAGTTTCGCAACTCTGACGACTACACGCCGGGCGGTAAAAATGACAAACGACCCGACAGGGCAGTGCTTGTCTACTCTAACCTTATCCGCCGTTTCTATAAAAACACGGTGCCTATCGTTCTGGGCGGCATCGAAGCGAGTCTTCGCCGTGTGACACATTATGACTACTGGTCGAACAAGCTTCGAAAACCGATCCTTTTTGACTCTAAAGCTGATATCTTGGTCTACGGTATGGGTGAGATAGCGCTTAAAGAGCTTGTGACGGCTCTGGACGAAGGCAGCGACTACCGTGCTATTCGCGGCATCAGCTATATTGCCAAAGAGCCTGTAGACGAGTTTATTCAAGTTGCGTCGCATGCAGAGTGTCTTGAAGATAAAAACAAGTTCATGGACCTCTTTGACAGCTTTTATGACAACAACGACCCTATTTCGGCAAAGGGACTCTGTCAGAAGGTCGATACACGCTACAGCATCCAAAACCCGCCGTGTGACTATCTGGATGAGAGTGAGATGGATGGTGTCTCTGCACTGCCGTTTACGAGAGAGTTGCACCCGTACCATCGTCCTCAAGGCAAGGTGAAGTGTCTGGAGACCATCAAGTTCTCTATTATGACCCATCAGGGGTGCTGGGGCGAGTGTAACTTCTGTGCCATCGGTGTGCACCAGGGGCGTACTATCCGTACCCGTTCGGAAAAGTCTATTGTCAAAGAGGCGACGGAGTTCACGAGCTACAGAGATTTCAAAGGGATCATCTCCGATCTTGGCGGTCCGACGGCGAACATGTACGGTTACGAATGCGATAAAAAACTAAAGCTCGGTACCTGTGACCACCAGCGCTGTGTTGATTCGCGTCACTTATGTTCAACCATGCGGGTCAACCATGGACGTGTTGTCAACATGATGCGGCAGGTAAGAGAGCTGCCGGGTATCAGAAAGGCCTTTGTCGCTTCCGGTGTGCGCTACGACCTTATTACCGAAGACAAACAGCATGGCTACTCCTACCTTAAAGAGATGGTCAAGCACCATATCTCGGGGCAGATGAAGGTCGCACCGGAGCATACGGAGCAGCATGTCCTCGACCTGATGGGAAAACCCGGCAAGCATACCCTGGTCGACTTTAAAAAACTTTATGACAAACTCAACAGAGAAGAGGGCAAGAACCAGTTCTTGACCTACTACCTTATTGCTGCGCATCCCGGCTGCGAAGAGAGAGATATGCATGAACTCAAACGCTTTACAAGAGACGAGCTTAAGATGACCCCTGAACAGGCGCAGGTCTTTACACCGACACCGGGAACCTACTCGGCTGTGATGTACTACACCGAGCTTGACCCGGTGACCCGTAAAAAGATCTTTGTCGAAAAAGACACACGTCGCAAAGAGAGACAAAAAGAGATCGTCGTTAAAAAGCAGACCTTCAAAAGGGACTTTGCAAGTTAAGTCTCCGTTCAGCTGACTTTTTAGCTAAACTATTGCTACAAACATCGTCATAAGGCAGTTAATGTTTTCAAAATCAGCAGTTGTATCCCTCTTTTTTCTTCTCTCTCTATCACTTTTAGAGGCAAAAAGCCTACTCTATAAAGTCAGTTCAGAGAGCAGTACCGTCTATATACTGGGTTCTATTCACCTGGCAAAACAGGAACTTTACCCTTTAGATAAAACAATCAGACAAGCATACAATGATAGTGACGTGCTGGTCGTTGAACTTGATGCTGAGAGTCAAGAGTCCGCTAGAGTCATGCAAAAGACAATGGTGCAGTTGGGCATGTACCAAAATGGAAAAAGTCTAAAAACAGAGCTTACCCCGGAAACTTACACGCAGTTACAAGCTTATACGGCTAAAGCCGGTGTCTCCCTGCAGACGTTAGAGCAGATGCGTCCATGGGTAGTGACGCTGCAGTTGAGTGTTATGGAGATGATGCGTTTAGGCTATTTGCCTGAACTGGGTATTGATAAGCACTTTATAGAGCGTGCAAAACGGGACAAAAAGA
Source organism: Campylobacterota bacterium (assembly GCA_039714575.1). GTDB lineage: Bacteria > Campylobacterota > Campylobacteria > Campylobacterales > Sulfurimonadaceae > Sulfonitrofixus. Next base: position 25,574 of record JBDLJE010000023.1, read on the forward strand.
GTATTTTGGCACTCGAGAGCATAGAGGAGCAGATGGCGCTTCTAAGCAGAGATGACAAAGCCTACCAGGACAAACTGCTGCGATACACATTGGAATCTATGGGTGAGATGGAACCGATGTTGAACACCCTGTTTGTAAGCTGGAAGAACGGTGATGCCCAAGCTATAGAGAAGATGTTCTTACTAAGTATGCAAGACGATGTCAACCTCAATGAGGTCTATGAGGCACTCATCACTGAACGCAACCACAAGATGACCAAAAAGATCGAAGCGTACTTGAAAACCGACAAAGACTATTTTGTAGTAGTTGGGGCGGGCCATGTAGTCGGTAAAGAGGGGATCGTTGATCTGCTTGAAAAAAGAGGATACCGGCTTTCTCAAAAGTAACGAGCACTTTGTTTCTGTCTGTCTCTAATAGTATCTCGTCGATACCTCTGCATTCTTGTCGTGTATCTCTTCTGTACAAGATTTAAATAAGTTATTATTAATTATACTTATACTGTTTAATAAATTATAATGTTTACTAACACAGTTTCTATAGTGGAAGGAGACCATTATGACAGCAATAAAATCTGACCGTTCGATTGGGATATGGGTTGTAACTGTTATCGCAGTTGCATTTGGTCTGTTGACCATCAAGTCGGGCGGGTCGGTTATATTTGTCGACGGTACTGAGAGAGTCGCTGCCGGCAGCTACGTACCCTTTGTGCTCTGGTTTAATTTTCTTGCAGGTTTCGTTTATTTGTTAGCCGGAGTAGGCCTGTTTTTGAAAAAACGGTGGGCTGCGAAGTTGGCTATTTTGATCGTGATCACAACGATAACCGTATTTGCTCTTTTTGGATTGCATGTTCTAAACGAAGGAGCTTATGAACTTCGTACAGTCGCTGCTATGAGTATGCGAACGGCTGTTTGGGGCTTGATCGCGATGTTCGCTTACCGAAAAATTATTCGTCGGCGATCTATACGTTAAACCTAAAGTGCATCACATCGCCGTCTTGAACGATGTACTCTTTACCTTCTAAACGCATCTTTCCGGCATCTTTAGAACCTGCATCACCACCATTTTCGATGTAGTCGTCATAAGCGATGACTTCAGCACGGATAAAACCTTTTTCAAAGTCGTTGTGGATGACAGCTGCAGCTTTCGGTGCAGTTGAGTTTTTACGGATCGTCCATGCGCGTACCTCTTTGACACCGGCCGTGAAGTAGCTCATAAGACCCAGCTTGTCAAAACCTTTATGGATGATCTGTGCAAGACCGGACTCTTCGATGCCCATCTCTTCAAGGAAGTCATTTGCCTCTTCGTCGTCCATACCCACTAGCTCTTCTTCGAACTTTGCACAGAGCTTGACCACTTCACAGTTGTTTGCCTCAGCATGCTCTTTGACTTTTTGAACAAACTCATTGTCTTCGGCAATACCGTCTTCATCCACGTTCGCACCATACATAATCTCTTTAGAAGTAAGCAGACGAAGCTCCTGGTCAAGCTGGATGAACTCGTCACTTTCAGCTTCAGGGAAGTTGCGGGCAAGGTTGCCATCGGCAAGGAACTCTGCAAGTTTTTCAGCCGCTTCCATAAGAGCTGCCGCGCTTTTGTCAACACGTGCCTGTTTTTTAAGGCGTTCCATACGGTTGCTGAGTGCTTCAACATCAGCAAGGATAAGTTCTGTCTCAATGATCTCGATGTCGCGGATAGGGTCGATAGAACCTTCCGTGTGCACGATGTTCTCATCTTCGAAACAGCGAACGATCTGCAAGATGACCTCTGTCTCACGAATGTTTGAAAGAAACTTGTTGCCAAGACCTTCACCCTTGCTCGCACCTTTTACCAGACCTGCGATGTCTACAAAGTCGAGTGTAGAGTGCTGAATGCGCTCAGGACTGACGATTTTAGCCAATTCGTCAAGACGTTTGTCCGGAACAGGAACGACCGCTTTGTTAGGTTCGATAGTACAGAAAGGGTAGTTGGCTGCCTCAGCGTTTTGCGCTTTGGTCAGTGCATTGAAAGTAGTTGATTTTCCGACATTTGGGAGTCCGACAAGACCGATTGCTAAACCCATAATTTCTCCGATATATTGTTTATTTCTTTTAAAGAGTCTGTTATAACTAGCGGAATTATACTCAATAAACCTTTCAAACTTCAGGAGGCCGGAGGCAGAAAATGAGGTTGGCTGTGTCGATTGCTA
>JBDLJE010000024.1:0-27577 GCA_039714575.1 Campylobacterota bacterium
TGGGTCTCAACAGCGAAAGAGCCGTCTGTTGTGACGCGGTGACCGATAAAACTGACTGCCGGATGGTAGTGCTCTTCGTCATTCAAGCGTGCAGTGGTCACATAAACACCTTCTCTCGGCAACAGAGAACCTTTAACATCGATGTTGATCGTTGCAAAAAGCTTTTTTTGACCAAGCCCCTGTCCCTCTACTCTCTCGCCGTCTACCGTATAGTTATACCCTAAAAAGCGGTTAGCCCCTCTGATATCACCTATCTGAAGTTTGGCGCGTATCTTGTGAGAGTGTATCGAGTCATCATCGATCTTGACCTCAGAGATCACCTCGACTTTTCCATGGAAAAGTTCACGCAGATCATCAAAGTTATAACAGCGGTCTTTGCCAAAATGAAAATCATAGCCGACAACGATCTTTTCAAGCTCAGGAAACTCCCCTAAAAGCTTGGCGATAAAACCTTCTGCATCAAGATGACGGATGTCGTCCAGTTCATAATAGAAGATGGGCAGATCACTGTAGTGTTCTCTTGCCGTAGCCGGTGTAAGGTTGGCATACCCTGTCTCTATCACTAAAATAGCGCCGGTGTCGCCTAAAGCTTCAAAAAGCTGTTGATGCCCCACATGCATACCGTCAAATCCGCCGATGGCGATCGCTTTAACATTTTTCAAAACAGTAACACTCCTCTATATTGCCTTCTTTACCGCTCAAGGTGGATGGTTCATGATGCACCAGTTTCCAGCCCAAGGCATCTGCTGCCTCTTCAAAAGCTGTTTTTGCACTCTCGATCGCCTTTTCATCCACGACGACACCATTGCTGTCTCGTTTAGCCTCTTTACCCACCTCAAACTGCGGTTTGAAGAGCAGAATGATCCACTTTTGGCTTAGAGCATCCACCGACTCTAAAATGTGATGTAGAGAGATGAACGAGACATCGCTTGTCACAAGATCAAAACGTCTCTGTCTTGTAAAGTCCCGTATGTCCATCTTCTCAAAACTGATGACCCGTTTGTCATCTTGCAGTTTTTGGTGCAGTTGTCCCTGCCCAACGTCGACGCAGGTAACCGAGGAGGCGCCCTCTTCTAAAAGAACCTGTGTGAAACCGCCTGTACTCGCACCAATGTCAAGGGCATCAAGGCCTTTGACACTAAACGGAAGTGAAGGCAGAAAACCTTTGAGCTTGTGCGCCCCTCTTGAGACATAGATCATCTCATCAGCGATCTCAACCCTCTCCCCACTGACCTTGAAGGCAGGCTTTGTGACTGCTTTGCCGTTTACGCTCACCTTGCGCAACTTGATAAGCGTCTGTGCCTTGGTCCGTGAATCGACAAAGCCCTCTTCTACCAGATATTGATCTAAACGCATTAAAACTGTACCTCTATGTTGGCATAACCTGAGCTCACTTGCATGTTGTAGCGCTCATATATGATGTTGTTATCCGGGTCTATTATGCCGGTGTCATGATCCAAAGTGAAAAAATATCGGCGAAAACCGACATTGAATGTCAGCCACTCCAACGCCCTGAACCCTATACCCACGTCACCTCTTGTAGCACTGGAGCTGTTGTTTCGCGAAACACCGTTCAGGTTCTCTTTCCAAGCGATCCCGCCCGCACCGAAAGCAGCATAGAGGTCAATACGCTCTTTCCAAAACGGGTAGTGTGCCTTCACCGCAGCATCATAAAAGTAGATGCCCGTTGAATTAATGTTTGTCTCATTTGTAAAGGTCTCATAATAGTCGACACAAAGCTCTACAGAGAGGTATTTGTTGATAAATGCGCCGCCTATAATGTTGATATTAAACGAGGGGTCGATCTGCTCGGCTTGCATTCGATCGTCATCATCAAAAACGGCATACCCGCCGCCTATAGCGATATACGGCCCTGTTCTGTCAGCCGGTTCCGCCAAAGCAAGTGTTGTGAAAAGTAAAAAAAGTGCTGCTATTTTTGTCATGCCAACATCTCCCGCATCTGCTCTTCGGTAATGGTCTCAACACCTAATGTCACCGCTTTGTCATACTTGCTTCCGGCATCTTCGCCATAGATGACATAGTCTGTCTTTTTTGAGACCGAACCGGAGACTTTCGCACCCAGCGATTCTAACATGGTTTTGATATTACCGCGTGATTCACTCATAGAACCCGTCAAGACAACGACCTTTGTTTTAAAAGGGTTTTCTACTGCTTCCTCTTTTTTAGCCGGTTCTACGGGTTGGAGTATAACTTCTAATGTTTTAATATCTTCACTGTTAACGCGTACAAACTCCAAGAGCGAGTTGGCCATCTCTTCGCCAAAACCGTCTATAGCGATAAGTTTCTCTTTGTCAGCCTCGACAAAACGGAGGCCAAAATGTTCACAAAGACTTTTTGAACCCACTTCACCGATGTGTTCCATACCCAGTCCATTGATAAAACGCCAGCATTCACACCCTTTTGCGCCCTCGATCGCCTCCAAAAGCTTTTGGCTCTTTTTCTCTTTAAAACCGTCCAAGGCTAAAAGCTGATCAAGCTCTAAAGAGAAAAGGTCGATCACATTTGTGATGAGCCCCTCTTTATATAAGATCTCAACGATCTTGTCACCCAAGCCGTCAATATTCAGACAGGGCTTAGAGGCAAAATAGATCATGGCATTGACCACTCGTGCGGAACAGCTAAGGTTTTGACACTTTGTCAACGCCCCTTCATCCAGTAACTCACTTGCACATACCGGGCATTCAGTCGGACGAGCGTAAGCTTGTTGAGAACCGTCACGTTCATGGGTCAAGACCTTAATGATCTTAGGGATCACATCACCCGAACGCAAGATGATCACCTTGTCACCGATGCGGATGTCTTTACGGTCGATCTCATCGAAATTATGGAGGGATGCCCGCTCAACGACAACCCCCTCTATAGGCGTCGGTTCTACGACAGCCACCGGGGTGACCGCCCCGCTTCGTCCGACTTGCAAGATGATCTCTTTTATAGTCGTGATCTTCTCAACGGCAGGGAATTTGTAGGCGACTGCCCAGCGTGGTACCTTAACGGTGTAACCCATCTCCTGCTGCGCTTCGACCTGATCAACCTTGATGACCATACCGTCGAGCATCATTGCGTAGCTGTCACGCTCATCTTCCATCTGTTCGTAAACCGTCTCGATAGCATCAAAACCGGCTGTTGTCTTACGGCGCGGCGGCTCTCTGAAGCCCCAGCCGTAGACTAACTCCATCCGTTTATGCAGTAAGTGCTCTTCGAGAGTGTTCTCACCGATACCATACGGTAAAAAGACAAGGTTGCGTTTAGCCGTTATTTTCGAGTCGAGTTGACGCAGTGAGCCTGCTGCTGCATTGCGCGGGTTGGCAAAAAGAGCTTCACCCTCTTTTGCGCGCTCAATGTTGATCTTCTCAAACTCATCTTTGAAGATCACCACCTCACCGCGAATCTCGATCTTTCCGAGATGATCTATACTGAGCGGAACACTCTGTATCGTCTTGGCATTTTGGGTCACATCTTCACCGACGACCCCGTCACCCCGTGTGATTGCCTGAGAGAGTTGACCGTTTTCGTATATGAGGTTAAGACTGGCCCCGTCAAACTTTGGCTCGCAGTAAAAGCTGATGTCATCGACCAGTTTTCCTGTCTTCTCCAGCCATTTTTGAAGCTCTTCGGCATTGAAAATATCTTCCAGTGACCACATACGGCTTGGATGAGACGCTTTTACAAACTTGTCCAGCGGTGTTCCGCCGACACGCTGTGTCGGTGAATCGGACAGAACATAAGCCGGGTTCTGCTCTTCAAAAGCCAGAACCTCATGATAAAGTTTGTCATAGACCTCATCAGTCGTTAACGGGTCATCCAGGACATAGTAGTAGTGGGCATACTTGTTTAAAAGTTTAACACTGCTTTTGTACTCTTCATTTGTCATAAAATTCTCTATTATTATCGTTTCTATAATCGTACCACTTTCGCACCAAATCCGCCCATATGCTGGGGTGCATCGTCAAATGACTTCACTTTAGGATGTGCTGTTAAAAAGTTTTTGACAGCGTATGAGAGCTTGCCTGTACCGATACCGTGATAGATGATCACCTCATCCCAGCCGTCGATCAGCGCATCGGAGAGGAACTTGTCCATCTTCTCTTCCGCCTCTTCCGCTCTCAGACCGTGCAGGTCTAACTTAAGCCCGCTTTTGCGCTCGACCTTATGGCTCACCTGTGTCTTTGTCTTTTTCTTAGGCGGGTTGCCGGAGGGGCGCAGTTCATCACGTCTGACACGAAGACGCATCCCCTCGACCTCGATCATCGCCTCCTTAGCCTTCAGGCTGATGATCGTACCTCTGTTTTTGCGATATTTGACAAAGTCACCCACCTTAAACTCATGATGCACCTCTTGTTTGCGAGGCTCCTCTTTTGGCAAAGCACGGTTCGCTTCGTTCATCTTCTTGTGAACACTTTTTGTATCACTTTGTCGCGCAGCCTCTTTTGCCTTTGCAATAGAACTCTCATAACTCAACTTGAGCTTTTTTCGCTCCTCGGACAAGCTGACATCCAGCTGCTCTTTTTGTGCTTGCAGGTCACGTTCCCGACTCTCAACAGCAGCCAGTTTTTCATCCAACCGTGCCTGCTTTGTCTTGAGGTCACGTTCAAGCTCCGCCCCTCTTTCGATAAGCAGGTTGAGCTTTTGATGGTTCTCGCCATAGACCTTGGTCGCCCGCTCCACTACGGAGTTCATGATCCCGTAGCGAAGGGCTGTCTCGAAGGCATACGACTTGCCGATGATCCCTTGCAGAAACTCATAGGTCGGCTGACGGTGCTCTTCGTCATAGATCGCCGCCATCAGCTCCACATCGTCACGGTCTGCCATCAAGGCTGCAAGCCGTTTATGGTGGGTCGTGACAACGATCTTCTGTCCCTTGGCTATAAGATCATCCAGAATCACTTTAAAAAGTGCCGCCGCCTCATCACTGTCCGTCCCCAGCTCGATCTCATCCACCCCGATAAGCGCATCATGCTGTGAAAAGAGCTGCGAGAACTGCTGCATACGCCCCGCAAAGGTGGAGATGTCATTTTTAACGTTTTGCGGGTCATCAATGATCGCCTCGAAGCGTTTGAAGTTGCCGATGACCGACTTGTGTTTGTTGAGTTTCATCGGTATCAGATACTTTGCCATCAAAGCAGCCGACAATATGGCCTTGAGCAGCATTGTCTTACCGCCGGCATTGACCCCGGTTATCATCAGAACATTTTTAGAGAAGTCTACGCTCACCGGTTTTGGCTTATGAAGCGCCGGGTGTTCAAAACCGACCAGTTTGACCTCCCTGTTCTTCTGCGCTTTGATGATGGCCAGACTTTTGGAACGGGCAAAGTGGACACGCGCCTGATAGTGGTCGAACCGGTCAAACTCTTTGTCGATGAAAGCGATAAAAGGAAGAAGCTCGACAAGGACTTTTGAAAAGGTCTTCGCATACTCGTAGAACTTCACCTCGCGCATCGTCTCAATGCTTCTGATCTGGTCGCGGTTCTTGGCCATAGCGTCCGGAACGACATAAAAGAAGCCACCGCTTGTACGCCCGACGACCTGCCCTTTGATGACATGGTTAAACCCGCCACGGACCAAAATACACTCTTCATCGTTCATATAGTGAACTTGCGTGTCCACAAGATAAGGGCTTATCTTTGCGCTGAAAAGAAGGCGGCGCATCGAAGCGTTAATATCTTCTTTGATGACTTTGATACGCTGCGAGAGTCCAAAAAGCTCTTCGTCCAGCTCTTCATTAAAACGCCCCTCAAGGTCAAAATAACTTTCGACCTCATCGCTGAAACGTTCAGGGATCTCGATCTTGTGCATCCACTCACCGGTGATCCCCTCAAAGGCGCTGTTTTTAAGCGTACGGAAGTAACGGACGACCTTGATGACCTCAAAGATCTGTTCAAAGCGAAGGACACCCTGCTTTTTCAGGTGCGAGGTGATGGGACGAAAAGAGGCGACCTTGGGCGGGGACTTAAAAGCAAGTCTATCAAGTGCGTCGATATAGTTGAAATGGCGCTCTTGGTCACCCTCTATAAAAAGCGGTTTGGGCCGGCTGAAAAAACCATTAAAAGAGTCGATATGACCGGTTAGGTCAAGTCGATCGATCAACGAGTCTAGACTCATTCACAGTCACTTGCAGCGACCATCTTGCCGGCGTGAGTGCTCTCTTGTCTGCCGATAAAGGTCTGTGTCCCTACACTCAGAGAGAAGTTTTCCTTGGTAATATCAAGCGTATTACATTTGATACTGTCGCCTTGGTTATAGCGTAACATCACGTCACGCACATGTTCTGCATTCTCATTTTGGAGGTTGTTGTAAAAAAGTGCCCCCATGACAAAAGAGAGTACCAAGACCGTTGCGGTCACCTTCTGTTTTACATTCATCTCCGTAAAAAAGTGCATCACACCGAAAAAAAGTGCGACTGCGACCAGTCCTATGATATATGCCATTATTTTTCTCCTCTAAGCTGATAAGTGATGTCACCGGCACCAAAACCGATAATAAGACCTTCATCAAGTGTCTCGATAACCTCGTCGTGTTTACAAAGGTTGATACTCTCTTCGTCACGTGTCAGATAATCCATCATCTTAAGATCGTACGCTTTAAACTCATCTTTGAAGTCGATGAACTGCTCTGCTTCACTGGCTGCCCAGACAGGAAGGATGATCAGACGGTCAACCCCCTCGAAACATCCGGTAAAGGCCTCCAGGTTGTCAATTGTACGTGAGTATTTATGCGGCTGCCAAATGGCCGTGACACTCTTAATGCCCTTGAGTTTCGCATACTCCGTCACTGAACTCACCGTTGCTGCAATCTCAGTCGGGTGATGGCCGTAATCATCGATGATGATCGCTTTTTCACCTTTGTTGATGATGTCAAAACGCTTTTTGATCCCCTTGAAATGAAGGAGTTTAATACGGATCGTCTCAACATCCATACTCTCCAGTGCCGCTAAGATCGCCAAGGCTGCATCGATCGCGATATGTTCACCAAAGCCCCAGACGCTAAAGCTGCCGTGGTCTTTCAGCGTAAACGAGGTAAACGGCTCATCATCGATCAAGATATATTTGATATCAGTGATATCCTTGCTTGGATAGAGACGGATAGCCTCACCCTCGATCGTGCTTAAAAACTTATCTTCTGCATTGATGACACGCAGCTTGGCAGAGGCGATAAACTTACGGTAAGAGTCATAAAAAAGCTCATAATCGTATTTGTAATACTCCATATGCTCCGGTTCGGCATTGATCACGATCGCACAGTATGGGTTTGAGTTCAGGAAACTTCCGTCGCTCTCATCGGCTTCGAAGATAAGCTGGTCGGTCGAACCGTCATAACGCACATTGGAACCAAAGCCTTTGGACTCGGCACCGATGATCGCAGAACCGTCCATGATAGCGGCAAGAATTGCCGACGTGGTACTTTTACCGTGTGCACCGGCAACTGCATAGACCTTCTGTTCATGCAGCAGGTCCAACAGCGCCTCACGGCGTGCCAGGACTTTAATGTCTCTCTCTTTGGCAGCGACCACTTCCGGGTTGTTCGCCCGGATGATCGCAGAGTGGATGACAAGCTCCTGATCTTCGATCGCTTTTTTATTGTGGGGAATAGTGACTTCGATCCCCTTGTCACGCAAGATCTTTACTATGCGTGAATCAGAGACGTCTGAGCCTGTGATCTCATGGCCTCTGAAGTGCATGTACTGCGCCAGTCCCGAGATACCGATGCCTCCGATACCGATAAAGTGGATCTTCACGATTTTTCCCCTGCTCTCTCCATTGCGGCGAGTGCCTCTTTTTTAAAGTGAGAGATATAAAAGTTGCTTGCCATATGCGTTGCATCCACATCAGCGATCGTTGCAATAAAGACGTCAATACTCAGCCCTGCATCGGCACCTAGCTGATGGATCTTCATCGCTTTAGAGAAGGTCTCGTCACTGCACAGGCCGGCGAGTATCTCAAACAGCGCTGAAGCGTCTGCTTTTTTACCCGCACTGTAGTGTTCCATCGCATACTCATACAGGGCGCGAAGCGTGGCGTAGTCCTGTACTTCTGCGATATCCATCTGGCGCGCAGATTCCAGGGCGTTGGTCAGATTTTCCAAGGCTAGATCTAAAATGTTTGCATAGTAAGCGATCAGGTCAGACTCTTCAAAGGTCTCTTGCGCCTGCCCCTCTAAAACGTAAAGTGAGGCAATATCACCCTCTGATTGTGCTTTTAAGATCTTCTCTTTTAGTGTTTCGCTCATGATAGTGCTTCCTTTATACGCAGTAGTGCTTCTTTAGTCTTCGTCTCATTTTCGACAAGGGCAATACGCAGGTAATCCCTGCCCGGATTAGCACCCTTCTCATCTGTTCGCGCCAAATACTCGCCAGGAAGCACTTTAACATTGTACTCACCATACAGTTTCTCTGTCATCTCAATAGCACTGTCCACTTTTAACCAGAGGTAGAACGTCGCTTCCGGCATATCGACATCCAGAAGCTCTTTTGCCAGTTCAAAGTTGCGTCTGTATATCTTGCGTGACGCGGCAACATGTTCTTCATCACTCCATGCAGCGGCAGCCGCGACTTGCAGCGGCAGTGGAGACGCTGCCCCGACATAGGTACGGTACTGCTTGTACCCTTTCAGTATTTCGGCATCACCGGCTATAAACCCGCTGCGCAAGCCCGGTGCAGATGAGCGTTTAGAGATAGAGTTGATGACCAGTACATTTTTGAACGTCTCATTGCCGACATGTTTTGACGCTTCAAGCAGTGAGGGGATCGGCTTGTCGGTATAGATCTCTGAATAGCACTCGTCATTTAACAGAACAAAATCATGTTTGAGTGCCAGTTTTACCCATTCACCCAGTTCATCAAGGCTCAGACAAGAGGCCGTCGGGTTATTTGGGAAGTTCAATATAACGAGGTCACACTCTTTTAAAACCGCTTCATCCATCTCGGGTTTATAAGCATTCGCTTCATTAAGGTTTAGAAAGTGCATCTTCGCCCGGCTGGCGATAGCGGCCCCTTCGTAGATCTGGTAAAAAGGGTTGGTAAAGGCGATCTGCGGCTCTTTCTTGTCAAACAGAAGATACTGCGGGAAGTTAAAGAGGACTTCACGCGTTCCAAATGAAGGAACAAGTTCAGCATCACTCAGCTCAACACCGAAACGGGCTTTGACAAAGTTGCCCATGGCCTCTCTTAAGTACTCTTCACCCGCTGTTTTAGGGTACTTTTTAAGAAGCGGTGAACTCTCTTTTAACGCTTCTTGAATAAAGTCAGGCGTCTCAAACTGGGGCTCACCGATCGTCAACACAATAGGCTCAAGTTTAGGATTAGGCGTAATGTCAGCCAATAGTGTGTTCAGTTTTTCAAATGGATATGGTTCAAATTGCATATTTTCTCGTGTCTTTGGTCTCTAAGTTATCGCGATTATACCTTTTTTTTCCTATAGGCTCTATTTTTGCCCCTTATTCTGCTATATCTGCTATACTAAATCACAAAAATCAAACAAGGTGTCTTATGCAGCTTTTTCCATTTTTTGAAGCCCTCTCCAATGAAGCGCAGACCCTGCTTCTCAGCCATGCGAAAGAGGTCAAGATGCCTAAAGGGGTGGAGCTTTTTGCCCAAGGCGACCAGTGTAAGGACATTCTCTTTTTAGTCGACGGCTCGGTCCGTGTCTATCGACTGCACGAGAGCGGGCAGGAGATCACACTCTATTTTTTGGAAAACGGCGAGCAGTGCAATGTCAACTTGAACTCAGCCTTTACCGATACACCTGCTATCGGAACCGCTGTCTGTGAAACAGATATTGAAGGCTATCTGCTGCCTGCCGATGTTGTCAAGACCATCTATGCAGCCGAAACACCTTACCAGCAGTTTGTCTTCTCTCTTTTCGCCCGCCGTTTGGAGGGGATGGCCGGGCTTATTGAGGATGTACGTTTTAAAAAGCTCGACCATCGTCTGCTTGACTGGCTGCATGAACAAGAGAGCAGTGAGATCATCATCACCCATGAGAAGCTGGCTTCGCATCTTGGTACGTCTAGAGAGGTGATAAGCCGACTGCTAAAAGAGTTTGAACATAACGGCATTGTCAAGCTGCATCGCGGACGTATCGAAGTGCTCTAAAGCCGCTTCAATATTTAAACTTTTATTAATCCCTTAGCACTGCTAAATTCACCTAAGAGCTGCAGTGTTATAATTTTCTATTATTTATAAAACGGAAATTATATGACACGTTCAGCTTCACTACTTACTTTTGCACTTTTTCTATCTGCCTGCAGTGACAGTGCAACCAATGATCAATCAACCAAGTCTGCCTCTTCTGAAAAGAGAGTCATTGCCAAACAAGAAACGGTTCAAGCAGAACCTGAAAAAACGGCCGATAAGCCTGTCGAAGTTGAAACAGCAGCTATCAACGGATATACTTTTTATGCACATAAATGTGCTTCGTGTCATGGTGAACATGGTGAGAAAGCGGCTTTTAACAATGCACAGATAATTGCAGGATGGGATAAAGAGAAGAGCATAGCAGCACTGAACGGCTATAAAGACGGTACGTACGGCGGAAGTTTAAAAGGTGTTATGAAAGGCCAGGTCAGTGCACTGAGTGATGCACAGATCGAAGCCGTTGCAGAGTATATCTCTACTCTGTAATATTGTCCTATTGACTTTATGCCTGATGATTAACTGAGATCAGCTCTTGGGAAGTCCGAACTTTTGTGTCATCAGCTCACCTTCGTCATTGATAAACAGATAGTAGAGATAATCTTTTTTGACACTAAGCCCTGCAAGATAGCGCAGAGCAAGATTGGCCTGAAGCGAGGCGATATGCATTACGATAGGCGCCGCGATCCCTGCCGGTGTCTTTTGGGTGATCTTGAAAACATCTTCAAAAGAGGCTTCGTCAAAGAAACAGACCTGCCCGTTAAAGGCTTCGACCGAGCCGTAGACCCATGGTGTCTTTACTGACCTTGCATAAGTGTTGATCGCGGCACGTGTCGGAAGGTTGTCCGTTGCATCGATAATAAGATCGACTTCGACCCCTTTTGCAGCAAAGGTCTCAAAATCGCACTCATGCGCAACTGCTTTGACGTAAGGGCAACGCTCTTCTATGATCTCTGCATTGATACGAGCTTTGTTCTTACCTTCGTCTCCCACTTTAAAAGCGATCTGACGATGGATGTTGTGCAGGCTCACCTGGTCAAAGTCCACCATATGGATCTCGCCCACCCCTGATGCCCCCAAAGCAAAAGAGAGTGAACTTCCAAGCCCGCCGCTGCCAATGATAGCGATCTTTTTTTCCTGCAGTGAATATTGGATCTCTTCACCCCAAAGCTGTACTTGTCTATGAAAATATTTCATCATCGCTCTATCCTTGTATTAAGTGGGATAATATAACATCACTACTCTAAAATTAGCACTAAACCTTTGCTTTTACTAAAGAATCTTGTGCTTACGCGAAGAATTACCTTTTCATCGCTATAATACAATAATTAAAGAGAATAAAAGAGAATATAAATGAGTAAGATCTTAAATTTTATTGACAATGTGATTGTTCCTTATGTCTTCACACAAAATGACGAGCCGTTGCTGTTTCGCGAGCTGCTAAAAGCTAACAAGATGTACGATGACGGTCTTAACCTTGAAGGGAAAATACCCGGTACCCGCATACGTATCGGACGGAACATTCTGGTCTTTTTGGTCATTTGGAATATTATCTTGCTTCCTGTCAGTCTTGCTTTTCATAAAGTGTTGGCAAAAATAGACTGTCATCTGCTGATCATTACTTCCGTCATATTCACGGGCCTCTTTTTTGCCACCTACTCCATCTTTAAGGCATGGATGATAGACCGTGTCGCACTGAAGACCATCAAAGAGGCATGGCATAACCATTATCCGCACTTTGCTTATGACAAACACCATAGACAGGTCTCCCGTCTTTACGGAAAAGCCCTTGATAAAGAGCTGCCTAATAAAGAGATACAGCTTTATATTCTGGATCATATGATCGAGGAAGATTAAGCCGTGAAAACTCCGGCTGTTTGAACTGCACCAAGACGCACAAACAGCGAAATCAAGTCCGAACTTCTCTAAAAGCACAGCTTTTACATTCAAATCAATGCGTTACCGCTTGGCTCTTTTCGTGGCATCTGCAACGTTGACTGCAAGGAGAGAAAGAGCGTTAAAAAAACGGCATTGTCTGACCGTAGGGAGTTTTGTCGTTTTTAGCGAAAGAACGACTGAAAGGAAAGTAGTCGGTAGCTACCGATGTGTGACCAAAGGAAATGCCCTCGGGTAAAGCCGTCACGAGCGCTTTTTGGTTTCGTTTTTTGCGAGTAAAAAAGGATAAGCGCCAACAGCGCAATGCAGGGAGGCACTAAATGCCGAGTCGTAAAGAGTGTAGTCAATAAAGTTTAGAGGTCTAAAAAGAGTAGATTCACCCGAGAGCATTTCCTTTGGTCACCGATCAAGTCCGGAGTGATGGGTAAGTAAACAGGTCTCTTGGTGAAAAGACTATTTAGTAGTCGTCATCTTCATCTTGAAAATCAGCCAGTACCTGCGCGCGCTTCTTTTTGACTTCATGCGCACTCTCAATATCTCTATTGGCAAGATTTTCCAAAAGGATCGTCGCGTAAGCCCCTTTAGGCAGAGCAAACGAGAGCTCATAAACACTCTCTTTTTTGATGTAAGTCGACTTTATCTCTTTAGGGTAGATCCAGGCAACACGACGTTCTCCTGCCATTGCGACTTCATCATCGTCATGACGGGCTTCTATGGCACCGGCCACCCCGTGTGAACGCCAGGCTTTTTTACCGACCAACATTCCTGTCGGCTGCAGTTTTCGCTCTTTGTAAGGCTTCTTGACCGACGCCAGGTCTTTAACATTGACCCATCTGTTCTTCATAACGTCCAGCATGATCTCGCCGGGCAGTACTTTAAAGATCGATGACTGTGCTTGCAGCTGTTTGACCTCTTCGGTAGTAAGTCCCCACTTCTTTTCAAAAGCATCCAGGTCCATATAGTCCAGCTCTTTACAGAGCTGGACACGTTCGACAAGCCAGTCGTTAAAGAGGTAGGACTGATAAGCGTTGCTCATCAGCTTGTTCAGACGGCGGTCACGGAACACCTTGGAGCCGTGTGCCGCCTCTTGTGCTTTTTCAAAGTGGTTTTCGTCTTGTCCGAAACGCTGATACCCAAAGTAGTTTGGCACCCCTTGACGAACGATCTCAGAAAGAACTTTATCCAGTTTTTCAGCCGCTGCCGGTGTTACATCACGAAGACGGATCTTAAAACGGTTCCCTTTAAGATCTCCGATGTTCAGCTTCTCACGACTTAAAAATGAGCCCAAGATCTCAATCTGCGGATGTTTAAACTTGGCAAAGTACTTTTCATACGATGCCGGCATCGAGATGTACTGTGTTGTTGTCGCATACTTGTCTTTCAGACCTGCATACGAGATGTTATGGAACTTTGTCTGCTCTTCGAGGATGGCAATAAGCTCAAGCGTTGACATGTCTGTTTTTTTAATATGGAGATGAACATAGTTACCGCTTTTTCCCGCTTCATAAAGAGGAATCTCATCAACAATGAAGTCCTCACGGGTCGGCTTAAAACTAAAGGTTACGGGGTTATGGTTTTGAATAAATTTTCGTTTCATAAACGTATTATATCTTTATTTCAAACACGTCTATAGCAGTCCTAAATAGTTGGTGCCGTAATACATAGAGATTATTGACGCTTATTGAGGGCCTCTTTAAAAACCCACCCGCACATACATCTTTTCCCTCAATTGAAACACCTGTCTATTGTTTCATTTCAGCCTTTTTACCTTGATATGACAATACATACCCGAGTGAACTGTGTGTATTTTTTTGTTATTTTTTGATATTTTACATTCTTTTGTTAGAATTTTTTTGATAACCTGTTATAGCTTTTCAAATAATGAGATGTATAACAGACAGGCTAGGCATAAAACATGTCAACAACTTCATAGAACCTTTTAAAGGATCTATTGTTTAAAAAAGGAAAAGCATATGAACACTACAAAAGCAGAACGACTTCTACAGAGAAGGATTCCAAACCTATTTATTGATCAATTGGTTATTTCCTATTTCAAGGAATGCACTCCAAAAATTTTGATTTTTACAGATGGTCTTAATTTTAATAGCAATAACGATTTTGGGCTTACAGATTTCGTCGATACTATAAAAAACACTAGCATTCACGGCATGACGCCAATTGTTGAAACAGCACACAGCGGTAATTCAGCGGCTGACCATACAAATTTCACATTTACCTCTTCCACACTATCAAAGAGCAAATATGATGTCCTTTTTCTATTTGGAGCAGCTTCAAGCGGTTCATTACCTGCACCCGAGGTTTCAGTGATTTCTAAATTCATGGATGATGGTGGCGGTGTTTTTGCGACAGGCGACCACTCATATCTAGGAATGAGACTATGTGGGAATATAAAACGCATCAAAGAGATGCGCCGCTGGGCAGGTCCATCTGCCGGTGGAACTGATCGAATTTCAACCAACGATCCAGGTGCAGACAACACCTTCCAGTTTGAAGACCAATCAGATACGATCCCCCAAAAAATATATCCAGCCTATACAGGCAATCAAACAAGTTCTGCGCCGCACTATCTGCTGCAACACCCGACTAAAAAAATCATTGAAGTTCTACCGGACCATCCTCATGAAAGCGAATGTACTGTTCCTAATTCACTAGCGAGCTCTGATTGGCCGGAAGACAGTTTAGGTAATGCTGTGAGTCCTGAGGTTGTTGCTATTTCAGTATCTTACGGTGGCGGTTTCACCGGTAAAGAGCCTATCAGCACCCCTCGCTCTTTCAATGCTATCGTAGCCTATGATGGTCATAATGCGAACGTAGGACGAATCAGCACCGATGCTACTTGGCACCACTTTATTAATATAAATTTAATTAACACCTCTTCCGGGCCTGGATTAATAGCTAATCCGGATGCTTATGATAGAGTCAATACATACTTTGGAAATATTGCAAAATGGCTAATGCCAAAGAACACGCGACGTTGTTTACGCTGGCCAATCATAATAGCCGTTAAAGAGATGTATCCTATCAAAGAATTCTTATTTGATATAAAAAAGAGCCCTGATCTTACCACCTTGCTCGAACTTGGACAAGAGATGCAGACCACCCTTGCTCGTGTTATGACGCCAGGAGAGCAACAGGAGTTTGTTACCGACTTATTTGAAATGCACAGTGAAGATTTAGCTCAGCAAATCACCTCACTGCATAAGCAGTCTAATAACATTGAAGATCAAATTGGGCTAAGAACTGCACCACTGGAGTTAATGGAACAGGCTGCGTTGGGCGCTGTTGTTCATGCCGTAGCAACAGCTGTACCTACTAACAGTGATCTTGAAACCTGTCTCAAGGAGATTGGAGGTTCAAAAGGTTTAACTAAAATAACAAAAAGAACGCTAAAGCATGCTTTCAAAGAACTTTCCAGTGCAGTATATAAAGGACGTGAACGTATAGATACTATGTTGGATCACTGTTAAGGAGAAGGTCAATAAAGGCTAAAGTATCATATTGTCTTGTTGTAAAGTTTAACAAACGGAGAAGAGAAGTATCACGGTTTTAAAAAACAAACCGTTGCATCTCTTAAAATCCGTGCCACTTTCAACAGACAAATCATATACAACTGGTTATATCGAAAAAAGTAGCTACTGTTGCCGTTTAGTAACGGCCTCTTTAAAACCCCATTCGCGTCTGGCCTCTATGACTTTTTTATGGTCTATCTCTGCGATCATCAACTCTTCGCTGTCACCCAAGTGCTCTTCGATCTCACCATAAGGGTTGGCAAGCACAGAGTCACCATAGAAGTGCCACGTATAGTCGTCGTCTTCTCTGTAATCACCGATACGATTAGCCCTCAGTATGTAGCAGTTGTGGGTAAAGGCGCGTGTTTTGATGACCTCTTTCCAGCGTTCATGCGACTCAAAGGTCGAGATAGTCGGCAGCAACACACAGTCAACATTTTTCATGGAGGCATAGCGCCACAAGTCGTCAAAATGAAGTTCAAAACCGCCCATGACCATAAACTTGACACCGTCAAATGTAAAACTCAAAGGGGCTTTTATGCCCTCAACAGGGTTAGCAAAGTACTTCTCTTCATTCCAGTGGCTGTAGTTGATAAGAAACTGCTGATGGTAATAGCTGACAGAGTTTGGCGAGATCTTGGCGATCACCTTGTAGGGCTCTTTTTTCTTGACAAGAATGATAGGGGCAATGATCACTATGCCGTGTTTTTGTGCCATCTCTTTTAAGACGGCAAGCTGATGTTCACTCTGCTCTTTGATCATAGCAATGGGCGTAGACTCCAGCTCTTTAAAAAAAGAGTTGAGCATGTACTCACCCAGAAGAAGGAGTTTCACCCCCTGTTTATGTGCAATACGCACAAAATGGTAAAGCTTGGTCGAACTCATGCCAATGGATTGAAGTTGTAACACCGCGACTTTCATTGGCCTCTCTCCTCTACTGCTGTGTACGGATCTGTTCTATCTGGAGTTGGGCATTTTCAAGCATCTTCTGCGCTTCTTGCAACTCTTTCATCCCCTCTTCGTACGCTTTCACACTGTCGCTCAAGGTGATCTCAGGGTTCATCAGCTTCTCCAAGACCACCTTGGCTTTGTCGAGTCTGACTTCAAAATCTTCTGCTGTTTTTTCACTCATGTAGTGCCTTTTTTACATAATCATCAAATTTATCGAGCTCCACCAAGAAGGCATCATGCCCATAGTTGCTGTCCACTTCAAGATAGTCGCTTTTCAGGGTCTTTCGTGTTGCCAATCGATCCGCGATCAACTTCATCTCATCACATTTAAATAGCATATCATCTTTGAAACCGACCAGGTACATCTCTGATTCCATCTTTAAGAGAGCCTGTTCCAGGGAGTCAAATCCTCTTGAAAGATCGTAGATATTGATCGCCTTGGTAATGTACAGATAGGCAAGCGGATCAAACCACTTGGTAAAGTTGTTCCCATTATACTCCAGGTACGACTCGACCTGAAACTTGCCAAACAGTTCATATAGACCGTCTGTACGTTTGTATTCACGTCCGAACTTCTCTTGCATAGAGTACGGTGATAGAAAACTGATGTGTCCCGCCATACGACCGACAGCCATACCGCTCAGACCGTTTTCATGCAGGTCATCAGGATCGTAATAACCATTCTTAAAATCTGGATCGTGCAATATCGACTCTTGGGCTACCTTGTTGAAAGCGATCGCCCAAGGCTGAGTTGCATAGGTCGTAGCCATAGCAATGGTCTTGTCCGCAAATTTTGGAAAGTGTATGGCGAACTGCAGTGCCTGCATACCGCCCATAGACCCGCCGACAATAGCGTGAACATGATGGATACCCAAACGGTCAAACAATATACGCTGTGCTTTGACCATGTCCTTTATGCTGACAACAGGGAACTTATAGCGGTACTCTTCCTCATGAGGAGGCATCGTCGACATCGGTCCGGTAGAGCCAAAACAGCTGCCGATGACATTGGTCGAGATAACAAAAAACTCGTCGGTATCAATAGCTTTTCCCGGCCCGATAAAACCATCCCACCAACCCGGTTTGTTTTCACCTTCGTAATAACCCGCAGCATGATGTGAGCCGGTCAATGCGTGACAGACCACAACGATGTTTGACTTATCTTCATTCATATGACCGTAGGTCTCATAAACAATATCATACGGTTCCAAAATACGTCCGCTCTCCAGGTATAGAGGGTTCGTAAAGTGTTCACTGTGGGTCTCTAGGTTTAAGAGTGCTCTGCTTTGTTCTGCTTCGATGACTACGCCTCTAACGCCTGAGAAAGGTCTGCAATAAGATCTCTTACATTTTCAAGACCCGCACTGAGACGGATAAGTCCTGACGGCACGCCACAGGCAACAAGTTCATCTTCTGAAAGCTGTTGATGTGTCGTTGACGCCGGGTGTGTAATGATCGACTTGGAGTCACCGATATTTACAACAAGAGAGAAGAGGTTTGTCGCATCGACAATGGCCTTAGCCTGATCAAAACTAGAGACTTCAAAACTAAGCAGTCCGCTCGCCTGACCATTTTCAAAATAGCGCTGTGCATTTTCGTAGTTGCTGTTTGACTTTAGTCCCGGGTAGTTGACCTTTGCGACTTTAGGGTGGTTCTCTAAAAACTCTGCCAACATCAAGGCGTTATAAGAGTGCTCTTTCATACGCAGCGAAAGCGTCTCCAGACCCTGAATAAAGAGCCATGAGTTAAACGGTGAACTGACCGCACCCAAGTCACGCAGTAGTGAGAGACGGGCACGAAGAGTATAGATCGGCAGCGGTACATCAACATAGACCAGTCCATGGTAAGAGGTGTCCGGCTCGTTAAAGTGGTTGTAACGTGCATTGCCTTTGATCTTGTCAACCAAGCCTTTGCGCTCAACCATGATCCCGCCGATAGCAAGACCCTGACCTGTAGTGTATTTACTGGCTGAATGAACAACCACATCAACACCGTGTTCAAACGGACGGCAAAGCGCCGGTGTTGCCACCGTATTATCAACAACGCTCAAGATCTCATGTCTGTTTGCTATTGCTGTGATCGCAGATATATTCGCCACATCGATGCTTGGATTGGTCAATGTCTCAAAAAAGATCACTTTTGTCTTATCATCTATAAGTGCTTCAGCCTCTTGCGGGTTCTGCACATCAAAATAACGCGCTTCGATTCCAAAACGTTTTAACGAATGAGAAAAGAGTGTTAACGACCCGCCGTAAAGCTGTGAAGCACAAACGATGTTGTCCCCTGCTTCGGCAGCATTGGCAATAGCATAGAAGATAGCAGACATACCGCTGGAAGTTGCAAGTGCTGCTTCACCGCCCTCCAGTTCTGCAAAACGTTTTTCAAAGACATCTGTTGTCGGGTTGTTAAGACGTGTATAGATATTGCCAAGCTCTTTAAGTGCAAAAAGGTTTGCTGCATGTTCAACGTCACGAAACTCATACGCCGTACTCATGTAGATCGGTACTGCCATTGTCGACTGAGAATCTTTCTCGTAACCTGCGTGTAGTGCTTCTGTTTGAAAATGCATATCTAATCCTTTAATTTTGAGACTTTTAAATAGACATCAACCATCTGTGATGTACATTGAAAAGCATCAATCTATCTGTAAACGACGACCGTCTCTGCTAAAAGGTCATGCAGAGCACGTCTGTCTTTTCTAAAAGCGACCATTAAAAACCCAACAGCCAAGGGGATGGTAGAAATAATATAACCAATATAACGAATAATCGCTTGTTTGTTATTTATTTCCCGCAGTGTTTGAGCATCAACCACGTGAATACCAAGCAGTTTCTTGCCCGGCGTTGCCCCTGCCCACTTTTTCCAGAACAGGATCGTCACGCCGGCGATCGTCAACTCAAACAGCGATTCCCACTTCAAACTGGTGCGGGGCATACTCTGCAGCGCCGAAAGCATCTCACCTTGTTGTGCAAAAGCCATACTTTGCGAAAAGTCTGAAAAGTCCAGCCACTCACCACCGCTTAACATATAAACAATAAACCCAAGCGGAACGATCAGAACCGCTGTGTCGATCCAGCTTGCCAAAAAGCGGACCCAGAAACCGGCGTATTTGACAGTTGTTTCTGTAGTATTAGACTTATTGTTCATCTTTCCCATTATCCATCGGTAACTATTTAGAATTGCGAAGCCGTTTGTGACTCCGCCGGTGCTTCGCACATCGACTCCGGTTGCGAATCTAAAAAGCCAAGCCGTTGGCTTTTTTAACGATTCTTTCTAGACTAAACGTGATAGTTAGGCGCTTCAGCCGTGATCTGAACGTCATGAACGTGAGACTCTTTAAGCCCCGCAGAAGTGATCTCAACAAACTCGGCTTTTTCCCAGAACATAGTAATGCTCTCAGAACCACAGTAACCCATCGATGCACGAAGACCGCCCATCATCTGGTGAACGATACCCGCTATAGAACCACGGAAAGGTACACGACCTTCGATCCCCTCTGGAACAAGTTTGTCTGCCGCTGTTCCCTCTTGGAAATAACGGTCGTTGGAACCTTTTTGCATCGCACCGATACTGCCCATACCACGGTATGATTTGTATTGACGTCCCTGGAAGTTGATCAGGTCGCCCGGTGACTCTTCCGTACCTGCAAGCAGTGAACCGGCCATAATACAGCTCGCACCGACAGCGAGCGCCTTAGCGATCTCACCGGAGTACTTGATTCCGCCGTCAGCGATGATCGGCACACCATGTTTACGTCCAGCTTGTGCACACTCGTCGATAGCAGAGATCTGAGGAACACCCACACCTGCAACGATACGTGTTGTACAGATAGAGCCCGGTCCAATACCGACTTTAACTGCATCAGCTCCCGCTTCGATCAACGCTTCAACCGCTTCACCCGTCGCAACATTACCCGCGATAACATCGACTTCCAACTCAGCTTTGATAGCACGGACACTGTCCATGATACCTTTTGAGTGACCGTGAGCCGAGTCAAGAACAAGTACATCTACACCGGCGTCAACAAGTGCTCTGGCACGGTCCATCTGACCCACACCGATAGCCGCACCGACACGGAGACGGCCTAAGTCATCTTTGTTCGCATTAGGGTACTCGATACGCTTTTTAATATCTTTGATCGTATACAGACCTTGAAGTACTCCTGTCTCGTCAATAACAGGAAGTTTCTCGATCTTGTTCTGGTGCATGATCTCTGCTGCATCGTCAAGAGACATCCCTTTTGTAGCGGTGATCAGCGGCATTTTAGTCATAACATCACTGGCTTTTTTCGAGTAATCTTTTTCAAAACGCATATCACGGTTCGTCAAAATACCAAGCAGTTTGTTGTTTTCGTCAACAACAGGGGCACCGCTTATACGGAACTCGCCCATTTTGATGTCAGCCTCTCTCAAGGTCGCGCCGGGAGTGACCGAAACAGGGTCAGTGATCATTCCGCTCTCAGACTTTTTGACTTTTCTGACTTGACTGGCCTGAGAGTCGATATCCATGTTCTTATGAATAATACCGATACCGCCCAAATGAGCCATAGCGATCGCTGCACGATACTCTGTTACCGTATCCATCGCCGCAGAGACCATTGGGATGTTAAGTTTGATATTACGAGTCAGCATACTCTCGATGTTTACTTCTTTTGGGAGTACTTCTGAGTACTGAGGGACTAATAGAACGTCTTCGAATGTTAATGCGCGTTTACGGATATTCATTGTGTTTTCCTTGGTTTATGAATTTAATTGTTTTTCTAATGAGAGTGCACCGTCAAACAGTGTCTGCTCTTCATAAGCGTTGGCGATAAGCTGCAGGCCTACCGGCATGCCGCTCTCTGCTGTGTCTACCGGCAATGAGATCGCAGGCAGTCCGGCAAGGTTGACCGAGATGGTATAGATATCACTCAGGTACATCTCAAGCGGATCTTCCAAAGCACCGACTTCGTAAGCGGTGCGCGGAGCAACAGGACTTAAGATAAGGTCGACCTCGGCAAAAAGTTTTGCATACTCATCTTTAATAAGGTGACGTACTTTCTGTGCCTTGACATAGTAAGCGTCATAGTAGCCGCTGGAGAGAACAAAGTTCCCCAGCAGGATACGGCGTTTGACCTCATCACCAAAACCTTCTGAACGTGTTCTGAGGTAGAGGTCATTAAGGTTTTCACCCTCTTTGCGGTTACCGTAACGGATACCATCATAACGTGCCAGGTTTGTTGTTGCTTCAGCTGTTGCTGTCACATAGTAGGCAGAGATGTCGTACTTACCGTCCATCAAGCTCTTCTCGACAATAGTATGACCGGCTGCTTTAAGTGCCTCAACTGCTTTGTCATACCCTTTTTTGATGTCGTCACTGGCACCTTCGACATGTTCAGGGATGATCGCGATCGTCAATTTGCGAGAAGCATCAAGTTTGTCAGAGACTTTATCGTTGTTCTCATAACTTGTTGAATCTTTCACATCATGACCGCTGATGATGTCATAAAGGATGGCTGCATCTTCAACGTTTTGAGTCATCGGCCCGATCTGGTCTAGCGAACTTGCAAACGCACCCAGCCCATAACGGCTTACACGGCCATACGTCGGTTTCATCCCGACGATCCCACAAAAGGCTGCCGGTTGACGGATAGAACCGCCTGTGTCAGAACCAAGTGCTGCAATAGCAAGACCTGCACCGACTGCCGCTGCTGATCCACCTGATGAACCACCCGGTACACAGTTAGCGTTATGCGGGTTTTGTGTGATGCCGTAGCAAGAGCTTTCAGTCGTTGAGCCCATCGCGAACTCATCCATGTTGGTACGGCCAAACGGAGAGAGACCTGCGTCTGTCAACTTGTTGATGACGGTCGCATTATAAGGTGCGATATAACCTTGTAAGATCTTAGAACCTGAGGTAACCGACCAATCTTTGACCTGGATATTGTCTTTAATAGCGATCGGTACACCTTCACCAACACTATTGATATCAACATAAGCATTCAGTGCAGGATTAGCTTCGATCTGCTTTTTAAGATCTTCTTTAAAAGTGGCTAGCTCCTCTTTGGAGAGACTAAGGGCTTCTTTAAGTGTAATCACACATTATCCTTTTTTTTTGCTAGTTTTACAGCGTATATGCTTACTAATGAGACGGCAACGATAATGATGATCGTCACAATGATCGTCGTGGCACTGACCGGCTCTGTCATGTTAAACATTCATAACCTTGTCACAACGTTCACACAGTGTCTCTTCGTCAACTGAGTGGAACTTCCAACAACGCGGGCACTTCGCTTGTGTTGCCATACCGATCACAAACTTGTCACCATCAACCTCAAACTCACCAAGGCTTTCAGCCGGTGTCCCTGTATGAATACCAGAAACTACAAACCAATCTTCCGCTTCAACTTGTGGAAGTGCTTTTAGTTTTGCTGACTCGGTATAGATGACCAGCGCTAATGTCGCTTTGATCTTCTTCTCTTTTTTCAGACCATCAACGATCTCAGAGAACCCTTCACGCGCCTTGACCATATACTCTTCATTAAACAGGCTATACTCAACGTTTATCGGTGTGTAGACAATGTCAAAGATATCTTCAGCATCGCCTTTAATGACAGCTGGAGCACTCTCCATAATCTCATCTGCCGTGTAGGTCAAGATAGGTGCCACTAGGCCAAGAAGTGACTTGGTGATCATCGCCATCGCACTTTGAGAAGCACGACGGTGTGCATCATCTTTCGCATCACAGTAGAGTCTGTCTTTCGTAATATCCATAAAGATACCGCTCAGTTCATTAACAACAAAGTTGTTAAGTATACTCATACCGCCAACAAAGTTGTATTCGCTGAACTGCTTATGTGTTTCGTCAAAAACAACCTGTGCTTTAGAGACGATCCATCGATCCATCTCACCCATCTCTTCGTATGGCATAATCGTCTCAAGATCATCAATATTTGCTAACAGGAATCTAAAGGTGTTGCGCAGTTTACGGTACTGCTCTGCGATCTGCTTCAAGATCTCATCAGAGATCTTCAAGTCTGTCTGGTAGTCACTCATCGCAACCCAAAAACGGAGGATCTCAGAACCGTACTGCTTAAGAACCTTGTCCGGAGCAACAACGTTACCCTTGGACTTAGACATCTTCTCACCCTTGGCGTCAACAGTGAAACCATGTGTCAAGACACCTTTATATGGTGCTTTAGACTGAACAGCAGCACTCAAGAAGAGTGAAGACTGGAACCAGCCGCGATGTTGGTCAGAACCTTCAACATAGAGATCTGTCGGATATTGGCCTGCATCGTAGTTACGGGACTTAAGAACCGCATTCCATGTTGAACCTGAGTCAAACCACACATCGAGGATGTCATTGACTTTCTCTAGCTCTTCGGGCTTATAACCTGAACCCGGATAGAGAAGTTGAGCGATGTCCATGTTGTACCAGGCATCAGAACCCTGCATCTCAAAGATCATCGCGACAAAGTTAAGAACTTTCTCATCCAAGATCACTTCACCCGTTGCTTTCACACGGAAAAGTGCGATCGGCACACCCCAGTCACGTTGACGGGAGATACACCAGTCCGGACGGTTCTCAACCATAGAGTTCAGACGTTTACGACCTGTTTCAGGATAGAAGTCAGTTTTTTCAACTTCACCAAGTGCGATCTCACGCAGTGTGCGCTCTTCACCTTCAGGCTTCTGGTCAACAGCGATAAACCACTGTTTTGTCGCACGGAAGATCAACGGTGTGTGTGAACGCCAGCAGTGCGGGTATGAGTGTGTCATCTTGCTTACTTTAAGCAGTGACTCACCCAGAAGTTCCAAGATCGGCTCATTTGATTTGAAGATGTGTTTGCCAACAAACTCTTCCGGATTAGGAAAGAGTCTTTCACGAACCACTGTCTGATCAAAACAGCCTGTCTCGTCGACCGGCATAATAACGTCCAGGTTGTACTTTAGACCGACGCGGTAGTCATCTTCACCATGACCAGGTGCCGTGTGGACACAGCCTGTACCGTTCTCCATCAAGACATGCTCACCCAAAACGATGTGTGACGAACGGCCGTTTAGAGGGTTGATAGCATGAAAGTTCTCAAACTTGGAAGCTTCAAATGTCTGAACCACTTCACCAGACAGTACACCGTTTTCGATGTTCTCATTGTAAAGCTTCTCAGCAACGATATAGCCGTCGCTTGTACGAACGTACTTCTCATCCGGGTTAAGAGAGATACCTGTATTTGCCGGGAGCGTCCAAGGTGTCGTCGTCCAGATAACGAAACCTGCCTTGCCTTCGATACCCATACGCACTTTTGACTCATCAGTCAGTTCAAACGCAACATAGATAGAGTGAGACTCTTTGTCTTCGTACTCAACCTCTGCTTCTGCCAATGCTGTACGTTCTGCCCATGACCAGTAGACCGGCTTGGAACGCTCGATCAACAGACCTTTTTTAGCCACATCACAGAGGGTGCGGTAGATGTTGGCTTCGAACTTGTAGTCCATTGTCAGGTAAGGCTTTTCCCAGTCTGCCAAGATACCGAGTGTCTTAAACTCAGAACGCTGCACATCCACAAACTTGGCTGCATGTTCACGACAAAGCTTACGCACTTCACCGGTACTCAACAGCTCTTTTTTCTGCTTACCGCCAAGTTTCTTCTCAACCTGCTGCTCGATCGGCAGACCGTGACAGTCCCAGCCCGGTGTAAAACGCACCGACTTGTTATTGAAGTAATTAAACTTGATGATGATGTCTTTTAAGACCTTGTTGAGGGCGTGACCGATGTGGATATGACCGTTGGCGTACGGCGGTCCATCATGCAGCGTAAAATGCTCAGCACCTTCACGCTTCTTCTTCATCTTCTCATAGATCTTGTTCTCGTCCCAGGCTTTATAACGCTTAGGCTCATTTTGAACAAGGTTCCCACGCATCGGGAAGTCTGTTTTAGGCAATAACAGAGTCTCTTTATAATCCATGCTACCCTCATATTTCTATTTAAAATTTTTTGGATTATATCCTTATAGGGTTTAAAAAGGGCTGACAACATGGGACTAGCACACTCTATCCACACGTACAAGAGGTCAGGCAGAAATAAATTTCTAATATCAAGAAAAAATACCAGAGAATAAAAACAGTGTGAATTTTCATTTTTTCCATTGTGATATACTTTCTGTATACGAGCTAATATCGGAGTAAACATTGAAAAAACGTCTATATTTTATTGGCAATATCTTCAGACAGAACCACCCTTTCAGAGACTATATTATCAGGCAGATCGAAGCAGATGGTCAACTTGACTCTATCGAATATTTTTTCGAGGCGGACAGAGAGTTCTTTGCTGAACTGGGAAATAGACTGGCACATAATGAAAAGATCTATATCCTCACCAACAAAAAAAGTTTTACATTGGTAGGTAAACTGCTCTGCACTCTTTTGGAAGACAAACTTGTTCTAAAAGAGCAGCTGCTGATCCCTTCAAAATGTGAAGACTTTACAAAAGAGAGCTACCGTCTTGACATCAAAAATGCCGTTGTCAACGTTATTCAGGCTCAAGAGTCTCAAGAACTGCCTAGACTGCTTCTTTCAGGATCTATCACAAAACAAAAACTGCACTTTTTCGAGATATCGATCAAGGAGGTAATAGAGCTGTTAAAACCTCTGGCAAAACAGTTTGACGTTGAACTTGCTTTTTCACAGATCGTTGACGAATGGGTAGAGGCAGAAGTAAAGTGCAACACATATGGCTCGATCGATAAGTTCATAGAGATCACCCAACAGAGATACCCTGAACATGTCATTGTCGCAGATGACCTTGTCCAACATATAATTGATACAACACTCGCAACACAACAGAAGATCACCCTTGCAGAGAGTTGTACAGGAGGGCTGCTTGCTTATTACTTCACCTCTCATGCCGGCGTATCATCCGTCTTTGAAGGCTCTTTAGTCACCTATTCCAATATCTTGAAAGAGAACTGGCTGGCAGTTGAGAACAACACACTTGTAGAAAACGGCGCCGTCAGCGAAGCTGTTGTCTCCGAGATGTGTGAAGGCGCACTTACTATTGCCAAAGCAGACTATGCACTTGCTGTCAGCGGCGTTGCCGGACCGGACGGCGGCAGTGATGAGAAGCCGGTAGGCACTGTCGTCATCGGCGTCAAGTCTGAGACATATGAAAAAGTCGTGACCTGTCACTTCAACGGCGACCGAAATTACATCCAGCAGCAGAGTGCATTAACCGCTCTGAAAATGCTGGTTTTAGGCGATAAAAAAGTTTTTTTCAAAAAATAGCAAAAAGCTCTTGACATCAAAGAATGTTTTGCCTATAATTTCGCCTCACAAACACTAGTTAGCTAGAGTTTATGAGTCCCGTTAGCTCAGTTGGTAGAGCATCTCACTTTTAATGAGGATGCCGATGGTTCGAGTCCATCACGGGACACCATTTATATATGCGCGGTGGTAGTTCAGTTGGTTAGAATACCTGCCTGTCACGCAGGGGGTCGCGAGTTCGAGTCTCGTCCACCGCGCCATTTTTTGCACTATTTGCACTTCAGCTTAAAGCTCACGTACCATTAGTACGCTTCACTTTAAACTTCAGCACAACTAGCACAAAAAACGAGTTTTTTTCTTTCTTGTTCCAAAGAAAACTTTTTGAAATGATTTTAGTTTTAATCAAGACAGTTTTGACTGAGGTATACGCCAGTATCCGAAGGAAACACTAACGCAGACAAGTGCTAAAGCACAGTACAGCGAAGTACT
Organism: Campylobacterota bacterium; assembly: GCA_039714575.1. Lineage (GTDB taxonomy): Bacteria > Campylobacterota > Campylobacteria > Campylobacterales > Sulfurimonadaceae > Sulfonitrofixus. The sequence continues at coordinate 27,256 of JBDLJE010000024.1, forward strand.
AAATACTGAGTCGTGATAAAGCGAAAAGCATGAAAAAAAGGGCGTTTAGCTCAGTTGGTAGAGCGCTACCCTTACAAGGTAGATGTCACAAGTTCGAGTCTTGTAATGCCCACCATTTATAATATATTTTTGTTTAATCTTGACCCTTTCGTCTAGTGGCCAAGGACATTACCACTTCATGGTAAGAACAGAGGTTCAAATCCTTTAGGGGTCGCCAATTTAGGTGTTATTGTCAATTTCGACAAAATTATTGATTTTTTCTTTAATCAAGGCAACATGGAACGAGGTATACGTCAGTATCCGAGAGAGATGTTAACGCAGA
>JBDLJE010000025.1:0-26948 GCA_039714575.1 Campylobacterota bacterium
ACTCACGGAGCTTGGGTATCAGGTCAGTAAAGACCTGCTGCTTAATCCTGAAGATGCTGTCGGTGCAGTGCCAAAACTCGACGAAGCCGCACAAGCCCTACTCAACAGAGACATGAACAATGACAGCACCATCGACCATGCCGACCTGCATGCCTGGGTTCCGTCATTCGACAAAGATGCACTGCGGTTTGATTATGACACTCGGATACATCCTATAGTACTAAAAATATACAATGCGGATGACATCTACGAGGATGCGCAGAACCTGATCTACCCGTCAATACCACCTGTAGCTGATGCCGGAGATGACATATATATTGATTTTGGGGAGAGCGTAACACTTGATGGCTCTAAAAGTTATGATAGTGATGGGTATATTGTAAAGTATCTGTGGCAAAAATGGGATGGAACTTACTGTAGTGGTACTACGCCAACCTGCAGTATAGAAAAACTTGCCGCAGGACATCATTTATTCGACTTGATCGTCACAGATGACCAAGGTGCCGTAAATAGTGATAGTGTTTGGGTTCATGTCGATGGCAATGCATATGCTATTGGTACTTTTAATACTCCTGACAATGCGAGAAAAGTTACTTTATCAGCAGATGGTACGATTGCATATGTGGCAGATAGTTCTAGCGGCCTTCAGATCATCAATATTACTGATCCGTCATCACCATCACTAATAGGAAGCTACCATACATCTGGCTCTGCACTGGATGTTGTCTTATCAGCAGATGGTACGTTAGCCTATGTTGCAGATTATACAAGTGGCCTTCAGATTCTTGATATTAGCGATCCCACATCACCGTCACTAGTAGGAACCTATGATACATCAGGTATGGCATTGACTGTTGCCCTTTCGGAGGATGAAAGTGTTGCATATGTAGCCGATCATTGGGGTGGTTTGCAGATCATCGATATTAGTACACCATCATCACCTTTAATAATAGGAAATTATGCGATATCAGGCTATGCACGGGATGTCTCCATATCTGTAGATGGCAATATCGCATATGTGGCAGATGAGGATAATGGTTTGCAGATCATCGATATCAGTAATCCATCATCACCGTCATTGATAGGAAACGATGATACATTAGGTACTGCACTGAGTGTCGTGTTATCAGCGGATGGTACGATTGCGTATGTGGCAGATGGTACTAATATTCTTCAGCTGTTCGATATTAGTGATCCATCATCACCTTTACTGATAGAGAGTTATAATATGTTTTATAACGCTTATAATGTTACGTTAACTGCAAATGATACTATTGCGTATGTGGCAAATGGTAGGAGTGGTTTTCAGATTCTTGATATTAATGATCCATCATCACTGTTAAAGATTGGGAGATACAATACATCCGGTTCTGCATGGGATATTGTTTTATCAACAGATGGTACGATTGCGTATGTGGCAGATGGGTCTAGTGGGTTACAGATCCTTGATATCAGCGCTTTCGCACGTTAAAAGCAATTTGTCTATATATTCAATTAACGACGTAACAATATCACGGCAAGATCGTCTCTACAGGAAGTGGGGTTGACATCTCATTATTGAGCATGGCCTCCCATAAGGCAGTGGTATCATTGACCTTTTCACCTTTATGGTACAGAACAACCAGCTCTAACTGACGGCTCTTAGTCTTAACTGCGATATGATCCGGGCTGATGGTATAACGCCCCAAAGCCTTGCCCGTCGGCCATTTTATGTGCGGGTAACTGGTGTAGACCAGCTCCGAACAGACGATCTTGTTGCTTGTCTCTATATCAAAATTAAAGTCATACTTTTTCCCTAGCTGTGCAAACGCATGCAAGATGACCTCCCGTCGTTGGTCCGAACGCACTGCAGGTTCCCGCAACACCGCCATATCGTCAACATTTAAAAAATGATTCAAGGTGTTTAACTTGACCCCTGAGCGCAAGGCTTCGATCACCATCTTATTTTGCTTGATCAAAGCATGATGCGGTACTACACTCGGGTGTTCCCAAATGCCAAGTGCCTGCAGCTCCTCTTGCGTACCGACCCAGATAGCAGCATGTCCCCAATAACCGGGGATCAAAGCGTCAGTCAGCCGAAAAGGGGTCTTTTCGATAAGAATATCACCGGCTCTGAGCGTTGCTTTTAACGCAACAGTGATATCGTCTCTACCATACATCAGCCCTCTTCTAGTAACGACGAGACCGACACTATTGCCAAAGATCTCGCTGAACAGATTAATCCCGGAATCACTTAAAAGCTCCACAGTATCTGTGCTGAACTGCCTGTTAAAATACATTTTTTTAGCTACGATCTTAAAAAAATGCTTATCTGAAAAGGCCCGGTAAGAGGGGCTGCTCTCGATCAATGTCTGAAGATAGAGCATCTCAGTATCAAAAATATACCCTTTTTTTATCGCTTTGCGATAGAAATCAATGCCTTTTTTGACCCTGAGATAGTTATTGAGAGAGGTGTAGCCTTCACTGGCACGCAACAACTCCAGACTCTCCAGATGGTACTCTCTGTCAGATGTGTTGACGATCTGACGCAGATGGCGGTTTTGCTGAAACATGGAGAGGTTGAACAGATAGTTGTCGTACAGAACAATAGCGGCAGAGAGCGAAAACATCACCCCCTTTAAGCGTATAACAGGATCTATCTCTTCCTCATCCAACCACAGTTCATACTGATACGCCCTCTCAAAGAGCGCCTTGCGCATCTTCTTTTGAACCTTGATCGTATCTTTTAGAGTGTGTATCGATGCAGCACTAAGATGACCGTCTCTGTCGAGTTCATCTTCAAGACTCCAAAAAAAAGCGGGGCTCTGTTCACGAAGGCTCAAAGCCTCTTCGACAAGCGGATAATAGGCTTCCATCTCACTGCTGAAATCCACTTTTGATACAGTCGCGCCAGGGCTTATGCTGCATGCACTAAAAATGATCAAAATCACAAGAGAAGAGAGAACAGAAAATATCTTCACAAATAGCCTTAAAATATTAATAATATATTTTAACAAAAAAACAGACGATAGTGGGAGGTACTGAAAAAAAGAAGGTTAAATATATAGGTCTCTGTTGCTAAATAACGTGTTTAGAGAGTTGAAGCAAGAGCGACAGTCGAGAGAACTCGGCTGTCAAAACAGGTACGGTGCCTAGTGGCAGCCGCAGCTGTCACCGCTGGAAGCCGGTTGAGCAGGTGCAGCAGCTGTTGAACATGCTGATACGCCTGGAGGTGTTGTCGGTTGAACACCTGCGTTATCTACGCCGCCGTCAGCATTGATCTTCTCGATCGTTGCCCAGATAGACTCAGCTGCCGTCATAAAGCGTTTAGCAGTCTCTGATTCCGGTGCAAAGTACGTCACCGGTTTACCTTCGTCTCCGCCTGTACGAACCGCCGGCTCGATAGGGATCTCGGCGATGATCTTCGTATCGAACTCATCTGCCATAGGCTGAGTCGTCCCTTTTCCGAAGATGTCGTACTCAACACCAGTGTCCGGAGCGATGAAACCTGACATGTTCTCAACAATACCCGCGATAGGGATGTTCAGTTTTTTGAACATGTCCAGTGAACGGCGTGAGTCATCTAGAGAGACCATCTGCGGTGTTGTTACTGTTACACCGGCTGTTACAGGAACAGACTGAGCAAGCGTCAACTGAGCGTCACCTGTTCCCGGCGGCATGTCGATAACCAGACAGTCCAGCTCTGACCAGAGGATGTCACGCAGGAACTGCTCGATCGCTTTCATGATCATAGCACCACGCCAGATCAAAGACTGACCGTCTTCCATCAATGAACCCATAGACATCATCTCAATACCGTATGCTTTAAGAGGAAGGACTTTGTTGCCGTTTACTTCCGGCTTAGAACCTTCCAGGCCCATCATACGGGGGATATTCGGTCCATAGATATCAGCGTCAAGCAGACCGACTTTTTTACCTTGCATTGCAAGAGCGATCGCCAGGTTGACAGAAGTAGTTGATTTACCAACTCCGCCTTTACCCGAACTGATCATAATAAAGTTCTTGACTTGCGGTGCGATGTTCTTACCCTTGGAAGAGCTCTCACGAGGCATCTTAGGTGCAGCAACATTAACAGCTACATTGGTAGCGCCTGCACGTTTAAGTGCTTCAGTAGACTCAACAGTGATCTGCTGAGCAACCTCATCTGCACTTGATGTGATCTCAACAGTAAAACTAACGTCTGTGCCGTTTACTTGAATATCTTTAACAAAACCGAATGTCACGATATCTTTACTGAAACCTGGGTAGATAACAGTTGATAACGCTGATTTTACATTTTCTTCAGTCATAAATTCTCCTATAGATTTTTTAGTATTAGAACTTTAGCGAAATAGAATAAGACAAAAATTGTCTTATATCAATATATTGATGCATTAAGCTCTGTTTTATGCAGTAAAGTTCATCTCTTTTGCTTCATCAGCAATTTGTTGAATAGCTTCAGGATTGTCCATGATGTCTTGAGAGATCTTGTACGAACAGAACTTCGGTCCACACATCGAACAGAACTCAGCCTCTTTGAAAACATCTTGAGGCAGTGTCTCATCGTGGTACTCACGCGCACGCTCAGAGTCAAGTGCCAGCTCAAACTGCTTTTCCCAGTCAAATGTATAACGTGCATCACTCATCGCATCATCAACATCACGCGCACCTTCACGGCCGCGGGCGATGTCAGCAGCGTGTGCCGCGATCTTATAAGCGATGATCCCTTCACGGACATCGTCAGCATTTGGAAGACCCAAGTGCTCTTTTGGTGTCACGTAACAGAGCATACTCGCACCGTGCCATCCACCGATAGCAGCACCGATAGCAGAAGAGATATGGTCATACCCCGCTGCGATGTCGGTAACTAACGGCCCAAGGATGTAAAATGGTGCTTCATGACAAAGCTCACGCTGGATCTTCATGTTACGCTCGATCTGGTTCAAAGGCACATGACCCGGACCTTCGATCATAACTTGAACATTTTTCTCCCAGGCACGAAGAGTCAACTCACCAAGCACTTTAAGCTCACCCAGCTGTGCATCATCAGAGGCATCTGCCAAACAACCAGGACGAAGTGAATCACCCAGAGAAAGAGAGACATCATACTTTGCACAGATATCCAGGATATCGTCATACGCTGTATAGAACGGGTTCTCTTTATGATAGTGCATCATCCATGCTGCCATTAACGAACCGCCGCGGCTGACAATACCCATCTTGCGTTTTGCGACCTTAGGCATGGTCTCTAACAAGAAACCGGCGTGGATCGTAAAGTACGAAACACCCTGCTTTGCCTGACGTTCAAGAACTTCCAGCATCACTTCGATGTTCAAGTCTTCGATACGGTCATTACAGTCTGCAATGATCTGGTAGATAGGCACGGTACCGATAGGGATGTGTGCATTATCAATAACACCGCGACGGATCTCATCAAGGTCACCACCGGTTGAAAGGTCCATTGCCGTGTCAGCTTTGTAGTGTTGAGAGACCTGGATCTTTTCGATCTCGCCTTCAACATCAGAAGCGATCGCAGATGAACCGATGTTTGCATTGATCTTACATGTTGCCGCAATACCGATCGCCATCGGCTGAAGGTTTGCATGGTTGATGTTGGCAGGGATGATCAAACGACCACGTGCGACTTCACTACGAACCAACTCTGGGCTAAGTTTCTCTAATTTTGCGACATACTCCATCTCTTCAGTAATAATACCCTCTTTGGCATAGTACATCTGTGTCGGGGTCTTGTCGTTTTTACGTTTTTCTAACCACTCTGTTCTCATAATCTATTCTCCATGCGACAGCAACAGTGAATCTCTTCACTATTTACTCTCAAATAATAATCGTAATATAGTCCGTAAGGCTGAAAAAGCCTTACCGCTCTAAAAGTAAGTCAAAAAGTTTCAACTGCACTTAATATTTAGTATTTTTCGGTGACATTATAATGTAGGTCTCCTCTATATAAGATATATCTCTCTTCAGCTTTTTTTGACCCTTTAATGAGTTACGAATTGTTACTTATTTTACAAACACAAGACAACTGAAAGCTTTTGATGTGTATAATTTCGTAACAGTTTTAAAGAAACAGGAGTGTTTTTGTCTGATATAACACTGATCTTACTAGCCGCTGGGAACTCTAGTCGCTTCGGGCTGCCTGTTAAAAAGCAGTGGTTACGCATAAACCACGCTCCTTTATGGCAATTTACGGCAGAAGAGTTTGAACGGACTGAGTTATTTGGTAACATTATAATTGTCGCTCATCAAGAGGAAGTTCCTTTTATGAAAGAGTTCTGCGACTACACCCTTGTAGAAGGCGGTAAAACGCGTCAACAATCGCTTAACAACGCACTTGATAAGGTCACTACGCCTTATGTTCTTGTCAGTGATATTGCCCGAGCCTGTATCGATAAAGAGTTGATCCACAGACTCATTAAAGATAAAGATCTGGCCGATGTGATCGTACCGGCACTCAGTGTCAATGACACTATCGTCTATGATAACACCACTATCGACCGCGACATGGTCAAACGCATTCAGACCCCTCAGCTTTCAAACACCAGTGCCGTTAAAAAAGCGCTTGATACGAATGAAGAGTTTACGGATGAAAGTTCTGCTGTCGTTGCAAATGGCGGTTCACGTTATTTTATTGACGGCTCAGAAGATGCCCACAAGATCACCTATATCCATGACCTGACAAAATTACCATGTATCAAAGCACCTTCGAATGCAACCCTTGTCGGAAACGGCTTTGATGTACACGCATTTGAAAATGGACGCAAGATGTTCCTTGGCGGTGTCAAGATCGATGTTGATTACGGGTTCAAAGCGCACAGTGACGGAGACGTTGCTATCCATGCCCTTATTGATGCACTTTTAGGCGCAGCCGGACTCGGTGACATCGGGATGCTTTTTCCCGACAATGACAACACCTACAAGAACATCGACTCAAAAGAGCTTTTAAAGGCCGCTGTACTTCGACTCCACCAATTCGGTCTTGTTGTACTCAATGCAGACATCACTATTGCCGCGGAAACACCGCGGCTCAGTGATTACAAGTCACAGATGCGAAGCACACTGGCAGAGCTGCTGCACATTCCTGCTGCCCGTATGAACGTCAAAGCGACCACAACAGAGAAACTGGGCTTTATCGGCCGAAAAGAAGGCGTTGGCGTAATGGCAACGGCAACATTAAACTACTATGATTGGACACAGAAATAAATGCGTATATTAATTATTGAAAATGAGATCTACTTAGCACAGAGCATCGCTGCAAAACTTGGCGAACTGGGTCACTCTTGTGACATGAGCTCTTCTACACAAGACGCTCTTAAACGCATCCCTTACGATGTAATTCTTCTCTCTACGAACATCAACGACCAAGACATCTATCCTGTTATTGAAGCGTACAAAGATGCCGTTGTTATCTTGATGGTCTCGTACATCTCAAACGACACTGTCTCCAAGCCTCTCAGTGCCGGCGCAAAAGATTACATCCTCAAACCGTTTATGATCGAAGAGCTTATCCGCAAGATCGAGCACTTTCAGGATTACGAGCGTCTAAAACGTCAAAACTCGACCTACCAGCGTTACTTGAAACATGTCTTCAACGGCATCAACATCGATGAGAACCTTGAAGAGATCGAAGTGCCGATCTTTATCTCCAGCAACTTTCAAAAATATACGGATGCTTTTGCTTTTTCATATGCAGAGATCCACAGCAAGACACTTCACTTTGTCTCATTGGCACACAATGACGCCTTTAGTGAGATCGAAAAACTATCTGCAAGCACACTGATCTACGCAAATGATTTTCAAGCTATTAAAAAAGGTGATAAGAGAGCCTTTTTTGAACTGATCGAAGGTCGTGAGGCGATCGTCTCAAGTACGGACAGTATTGATGAAGAGATGGATTACACTGTTGTTGAGATAAAAAGTGACAACAACGTCTTCGAACAGGGTGATATCCTCCCTATCGAAGACTATGTCAAATATATTGTGTTAAATTATCAACACAAGTTCCCGGACACAGAGCTATCTAAAAAGCTAGGGATCTCTCGTAAAAGTCTCTGGGAGAAAAGAAAAAAATATGGCATCATCAAGAAAAAATAACACCCTCTTCATTGACCAAGAGGCGCTCTCTGCACTAGCCCTCGTTAAGTCTGGGCTGCTCTACCCTGTCATCTCTCTTATGAATAAAAAGCAGACCATTGAAGTCTTGCAGACAGGAACGTACAACAAAAAAGTCTTCCCTTTTCCCCTTATCTTAGCACCAAGCGGGAAGATCAATCAAGAGGTCTTGGCTGCTGCGAATGAGGGTGACAGACTTATCCTTGTCTGTGATGAACAAGAGATCGGTCATCTTATCGTCGAAGAGGTCTTTGAGATCAACCCTAAAGAGCGCGTTCGCCAGATCTACGGAACGGACAACCTCGAGCACCCCGGTGTCAAATCGACCTACGAACGCCTGGGCAAGATCGCGGTAAGCGGTGAGTTTGAGATCAACCTCGATCCTATCATGGAGAGAAAAAAAGAGATCGAGATCGCTAAACAGCGTGTAGGCGCGCAGCATGCCACGGCTATTATGATGGGTGCCAACCCTCTTCACCGTGCACATGAACGTCTTATCCGTCAAGCACTGGACAAAACAGACCTTATTGTCATCTTCTTACTCAAACCTTTCAACAACTCCGACCTGCAATATGATCTTCGTTATGAGACACTTAATTACTTTGTACAGAACTTTTTACCGACTAACCGTGTTGTTGTCATACCTTTGGAAAACAGCTACATCTTCGCCGGTTATAATGAGATCATCATTGATGCTATTGTTGCCAAGAACTTTGGCTGCAACCGTCTGACTATCGGCCAGAACCATGCCGGTGTCGGGATGTATTATGAGCAGAACACCAACAAGTCGATTATTGACAAGTTGACAGGTCTCGACATCGAAGTGGACATCGCCTCAGAGTATGTCTACTGCAACGAGTGTACGACACTGGTAAGTACCAAGACCTGTCCGCACGGTCAGCATCACCACATCTCGTACCACTCTGACTCGATCTTGGAGCTTATTAAGCTGGGGCTTCTCCCGCCCGCTGTGTTGATGCGTAAGGAGATCGCGGCTATCATCCTGTCTCGTCTCTTTCCCGATCGTTTTAAAAACCTTGAGAAGCTCTATTATGACATCATGCCGGTCACAGGACTGCTTGAGGAGCATACTGAAAAAGATTTTTATGAAGAGTTGATGAAGCTCTACCAGACAACTTCACTAACTTAAGCAAAGAGGATTTTTTATGAATTGGTTTTTTCTCACCGTATTTTATAGCGGCCTGGCACCGAAAGCACCTGGTACTGTCGGTACACTTGTCTCCCTGCCTATCGGTGTAGCAATTTTAGCTTACCTTGGACCGCAAACCCTGTTCTTAGCAGCTCTGCTGTTAACACTTGTCGGTGTAAAAGCCGTGAACAGGTATCAAGAGACCTCAAACACGCATGATGACGGCCGCATCGTCATCGATGAGCTGGTCGGTATGTGGCTGGCACTCTCCATTGCCCCAGGTATTTTTACACCATTCAATGAACTTCTAACGCTTGATAACGGCATGTTGATCCAGATTGTTTTGAGTTTTGCCCTCTTTCGCTACTTTGACATTAAAAAGCCCTCTATCATCGGGCGGATCGACCGAGAAGCACCGGGCGGCTACGGCGTGATGTTCGATGATGTATTAGCGGGAATCGCAGCCGGAATCGTAACAGCTATTATTTGGCAGGGTATTTTGATCTCTGGGGTGGTTGAATACCTGTAAAGAACAGATAGTCTTTTTAAGCCTTACCTTATCGTTCAATGCTGTGCTCTTAATCCATGCTATAAAATGGTAGTAGCAACTAAACCACTCTGCACTGAAAGTACAGAGGTTTATATTGTGGACTAAAAGTCCACTTTCTTCCTTAGCCGTCATCCCAAACTTGATTTGGGATCCACTGCATCATTGATGCAGATGACAATTCCATTGTCATAGAGCTGGATTCTGAATCAAGTTCAGAATGACGATTTATCTAGAGATGTGTAGCAGCTAAAGCCTTGCACTGAAAGTGCATAGTTTTAAACTAGCGTACGGTGACAATAAACTAACGGTTAGTTAAGCGTGACAAGATTACTACACGCCCAACATTTTATAGACTATTCCTAGTTTATACCAACAATATCCACCGCACGACCAAGTCCAGTACTGGCACCTGAAATCTCTCGATCGGCCGCTATATCTCCCGTCACAGTCGACGCGTTATGCCACACCATAACCTGAACTCCGTCACCTGTCGTAAGATAAAGCATGTCGGCAACCGGGTCACATACCATACCGGCACCTTCGTTTATCACAACATTTCCTCCGCTAATACTGCGGTCAGGGACAATAGTACCGTTCATCTCTGCGGCATTGTCAAAAATGTCGATCGTTGCACCAGAGTACTGGTTAACATACACAATATCTCTCCCTGCATCCAACGCGATTCCCCAAGGACTGGCACTTAACGTCACCACACGGTCAGGCGCAGAATTTCCTGTTCTGGTGCTGATATTGTCATAGACTAAAATAGTTGAATTACTGTATTCAGCAATATAAAGACGATCATTACCCGCATCAAGAGCCAATCGATGATCATTGCCCCCCATTGGAACGTCAACACCGGTGATAACCCTGACCGGTACAACATCTCCGTCAGCTGTACTGGCATCTGCAAAGACTAACAGTCCACCGCCCATTGTCGCATACAGCAGATCGCGCCCTTCATCCAGCACCAGGTCATAGCCGCCATTTAACAATGTAGATCCACCGCTAATAATCCGTGACGGTGTAACATTACCGTCTGCATTTAGAGCACCATCAAAGATCACAATTGCCTGCACGCCGTCGTCCATAAGAATTATGGATTTTGACCTGGAATCATACTCAACCCCATATGGCGAATTAAATACGGTATCCGGTCCGCTCACATTACGATCCGGGGCGACATCGCCATTGACCGTTTGCGCAGAGTCCCATGCTTTCAAACTATGGTTTACTGCATCAGTGACATAGACTGAGGAAAAAGCCTGAGGCGCCGAAGAGCCAACGCTATCACTAGTACTGTCACTACAAGCGACCAATCCAAAAACCAATAAAACAGCGAATAGCGGTTTCATAATAATACGATAATATGGTTGCATAATATCTCCCTTTGTTTATTAAAATAAAATAGAGTAAAAATCGATATAAATTCACCCTTTTAATTATACTAGACAAAAATGACATAATGCCTGCTTAATAATGTTGAATATTAACACATGTCATGCATATAACATTTAGTAGTAATCTGAACCTTAACATGAAGAAATTCATATTACAGTTATGCTTATGTCAAAGAGTTTTAATAGAGTTGAAAGGTATACACTTGGTTAATCAAAAGCTATAAATATTGTTTGATAGTTCTTCGTATTTATCTGTTAATGTAAAGTTTATGAAAGTAAAAACTTCTTTTTGAGAAGTCGGAGCATGCTCATGTTTTAGAGCGTAAGTTTCCAGAAGTCGTTTAGTTCTGTACGCAAACGGTCAAGTACCTGCTCGCGCGTCTCTGTGTTGTCAAAGGCCAGCATCTTTGCAAGCTCTGATGCGCTGAGGCGCTCAGAGTAATGCTTCTCTACATACTTCATCGCTTTAGCATTTAGCTTTTTAGCGATAGAAAGTGATAGCTCTTTGTCAAAAGCGATAGTGTCCGGGTGTTCGTTGTTAATTAATACTAAATATCCAATAGGTCTCATAAGCGTAATTTTAGCAAAAAAAAGTCTCTTTGGCTAGGGGTAAAGGGGAATTTGTGCTATTTTTTGTTAATCAGCACGGATATACATCTAAAAGTAGTAGTCGCTGTATATAATTACTTCTAATATTTCAACTCTGCCTGGGAAAACAGATGATGATTAGATCATCATCGGATCAAACGTCGGTTCGATCTCTTCGTAATCCGCAACGATCTGCTCAAACATCTTTTGCGTCTTTTTGACCTTTGCAATATAGTCTTCAAAGATCTCTTTTGATGCCGGGAATGCTTCTGCAAGTTCCGTGTAGATCAAGACACGTCCGTTCAGGTGCTTGTTAAACTCTACAAATGTATCTTCCAGGTACTTGCGGTTCGTAATATGACGGAAAAGCGCTTTAAGCATCTTGTCACGCTCTTTAATAGGCAGAGATTCGTCAATACCCTCCGCAACACGTTTAATGTCGACGCGAGAGAGGTAAACACCGCTGTTGACAGGTGCAAGCAGCTTCTCTTGAAGTTCATCTACAAAGGCCGGATACGGCTCTTCATCGACCGCGTCGCCTTTATCGTCATCATTAGGGTTGCCCGCTTCATCCGTTACACATTTGTCCTGTACAAATTTGTCAAATTCTGCTCTTAGTTCGTCCATATTTCCATTGATCATAACTGTTTCCTTCTAACTGTTTTTTATATAGTTGTATGCGTTTTGCGTCAAACGCTCGAGTTGTGCTTCATAGCCCATATATTCAGACCCCAACTCACTTGCCCTCTGGCGAAGTGCAGAGAGATGCTTAGTACTTTTTAGATCAACACAGAGTGACGGCAATTTACTTACCATCGCTAACGACTCTATCGTCGAGGCGTCAATAACAGCATCGTAACCGCTCAGGTCACAACCACTTGCGAGACGGTTGATATCGATCTCCACCGTCTCGCTCATCTTCATCAATGACTCGATGTACTCATGATAAAAGAACAGTTCACAATCGCTTTTCGCAACTGCTATTGCTTTTGCTAAAGCGCCCGCACCGATCACAGCGATCTTTTTAGCACCTTTTTCATCCAGCAACTCAAAAAGAGATTGTATCGCAATAAAATCACCGATAAGCTTTTTCTCTTTCACCGTCACCACGTCACACACACCGCAGGCCGTGGAGAGTTCACTCTGACTGTCAACGATCTCAGAAGCGTTTTTCTGATACTCCGGACCGATAAATGCACCGTTGAGCTGTGCATCACGCATATTGGATAGAGTAAAATAAAAATCATCTTCGCGGATGTTCATCGGGATCATCATCGCATCATCGCCCGCCGCTTTAAACAGACGGTTTATACTGACTGAGAGGCGGTTTTGCTGCGCCTCTTCCGCGATGTAGCCATACAATTTTGTCTGGCGTCCTATGTTGTTAGACTCGTTCATCGTCTCAACACTCATGCTTGCTCCTTACATATCATCCGTTATACCCCATAACTCTCTGGCCTCTTCCTCTTCACACTCGCACTGATAACACATCTTCTTGCCGTTGAGTGAGGCAAAAAGACGTCCACACTCACTGCAGCTGCGTACATCAAAGGCAACAAGGTTCTGAACAGCCGGTTCAAAAAACTCTTTTATGCTGTACGAATTGGAAAGTGTCAATGCATCCGGTTCACACACGTCATGGCAGATATGACACTTTATACATAAAAACGGGTCAAAATCGATCTTGGAATTACGTATATTTGAGGTCAATGAACCCGTTGGACAGACACGATAACACATCTGACACGCTGTACATTTCTCTTCGTCAAAGAGTTTTTGCGAGGTAAAGCTAAGTTCCGTGGCGTCAACCACATGATAGGTCGACGGCTTCTCTGCACGTTTAAGTGCCGTAAAGAGAAGTTTCCGCTTATCGGGAATACCCTTTTGCTTCAACAGTGCGATCTTGTCGTTGGTGATGGTGTGTTCCACCAGCTCATCTGTTGCGATCTCCACTTCTCTGTCAAACTTATGTTTTGCCGTTGCCGCATTTTTAAGGGTCAAGGCACGAAAGAAGTCACGGCGTTCACCGTCTGGAGTTTCGACCCCCTCTTGCGGCACATAGGCCATGTTTTCCAACACAACAGCGGCACTGCTCTCCATCGCCTCAAGAACATAGTTCGCCTCTTCCGCATTCACTTCGATCTGAGGTCTGCAGGTGTGCGCTATATCACAGCCGTCACAGTGACCCATATCAAAGGTGACTCCCCCTTTTAATGAAGCAAGACCGATGATGTGTTCAACACTCAGAACCGAAATACAAGGCACATTTTTACGACAAGAGATAAGCGACTCTTCGTCCGAGGCAAACTCAAAAAAGAACTCTGTCGGGCTAAAGTCATCAAGCGTAAGTGCCTCAGAAGGGCAGACCCCTGCACATCCTCCGCAGGCGACACACTGAGAGAAGTTGATAGCCGGAAGGTCGCCGTCAATGACGATAGCGTTGGTAGGACAGATGACCTCGCATTTGGTACACTCGCTGAACTTGGCAAGAGAACGGACACAGGCAGAAGGGTTAAGAGCGATAGCAGCCATTATGCAGCAGCAAGACTTTCAGTGATTAATTCGTTGTCAGAAAGCATAAATTCCAGTGCCATCTCACATGCATCATAGTATAGCGGTGTTCGTGACTCGAACTTTGCATTGATCAGGTAGAGCGGCGCCCACTGAAGAAGATGTTTGTTTAAAAACTCTTTTTGTGTTTCGAACAGCTCTTTGACAGCATCTGTGTCGCCTGCGTCCATCGCTTTCATCTGTGCTTCGCAGAGACTGTGCATAAACTCCAGCTCGACACCGATATGGTCAGATGAGACAACACGCGCTGCTTCATAATCAACGATAAAATCATACTCACTGTAGATGTCAGTAACCGGATTCGCCCCGCCTGTCTCGATCTTCTGATCACTGCGGGTATAAAACGTTTCGTAAGGGATAAGGTGCAGAAGCGAGATGTTGACAAAGTCAGGGTTCAGGTGTTCACCTAAAAGTTCACTGTTTTTAAGAGTACTCAGTGCTTCCCATTTCTTGAGGTTTGGAAAAAACTCTAAGATCTGGTCATCATTTTTAATAGTATCGAGCATCGCTTCGTCGAGCTCTTGCATAAGTATTCTTGAAAGTAGTGCGTAGATATTGCTTCTTGCTTGTGTCTGTTCCATGTAGTCTGTAATCCTGATTTTATAGTGGGAGGAATTTTAGCCAAGTAGGCTGAAAGCCTACTTGCGAAAAAGAGTTACGTCTATACGTCTTTGATATCAACCGCATAAGCTTGCTCGGAAAGAGCAACCCAAGGACGCTTGATAAACTGCGGACGACGCCATTTGTTCGTCGCATTAAGAGGACGAGTAAGCTCATCTCTCCACGCCTGGTATGTCTTAAAGTTGTTTTCGTAGTCAACATAGATGTCACCGATCTTGTCACCCGCTTCTGCAGGTTTAAGGATAACTTTCTGGTGCCAACAGTGCATACCTGAGATAGGATCCGGGTGTGTCGGCGCCACAGCATTTTGCCATGAACCGGAAAGACCGTCCCACCAGATATTATCACTGTCTTTGTTGTAATCTGCAAAACGCTCAGATTTGAATGGTACGATACCTTCTACATAACGCATAAGACCTTTCTTACCATCCATAACCAACTCAGCTGTAGGAACACCATAGCTGTTCATACCGCTTGTGCCCTCGTAATCTTCGATCTTGATCTCTTGACCTTCACGACCTGCGGCTGCAGGTGAGTCAGCCATAAACTTAGGATCGTTCATGTTACGAGCGACCGGTTGACCGTCGACTTTACCGTCTGTTACACCATTAGGTATCGTCACAGCATTTTTAAGTTTCCAACGACCACCGTGGTGTGAACATGCAAGCGTACCAGGAAGAACACCCTCCGTCGGTACAGCCATCGCTACAAAGTAACCAGAGCTTAGACCGGAGACAGAATCCACGATCTCAACACGGATAGCATCACCGCGTTTGAAACCTTGACGCTTGGCATCCGGAGTCGAGATCCAGATAGGGTCATGGTTTTGCGAGATCTCCATAAGGTGTTTAGAGTTCGCAGAACGTGTGTGAATGTTGTATGGAAGACGGAAAACCGTGTTCAATGCATACGAGTTCTCTTCCGTCATGTACATATGGTTAACGTGAGAAGTAATGTGAACCATCTCTTTCTTCTCTTCTTCACTGCGCGGGTAGAAAGGAATCGCGTACTCCGGCCATTTCCACTCATCAGAAGCGAACCACTCAGAGAAGAAGTCAAGTTTCTTATCCATAGTGGCGAAACCTTCCATCATCTTGCCGTCAACTTCGATACCGATAGGCTTACGACCTTCCGGATATTTCCAAGCATCGCCGTGCGCATCAGCAGTGATTACACCCGTACGCTCATTTTTCTGAAGTGTACGTTTGTCATATTTGTGACCGTGAGAGATAAGGTTTTCACCGTCATATTCAAGTTCACGCTCTTGTGCAGAGTAGATGTTGTTCTCTTCCATCCATGCACCGTGGTCTCTCATGTACTCATATACCGGGAACTCGGCATCTTTGTAACGAGTGTCTGATGTAGCAGTAGACTTAAGGTTCGGCAAGTTGTCACCAAACGCCGCGTCATACCACTCAGAGATCGTAACAGGCGTACCTGGGTTCTTTTTAGACTCCCACATCTTCTTGATGCCGAGAGAACCGTCCGGATCGATGTAGTTAACACCCATGTCGAACCAGAACTCATTCTCTTCCCAAACTTCACCAAGACCGGCTTTGATGTGTGCTTCGAGTGTAGCACGGGCAGGGTTTTTAGGCTTCCAGCCCGCTTTTTCTAGTGCAACACGCATTACCGGCTGGCGGAACGATGTCCAACGAGCAGGCATAGTCGCTTCTGAGTGCTGATCGTGACGCTCACCGGCAAGACCCACCGGAAGTACGTAATCAACATACCAGTTTGTCTCAGACCATACTGGAGAGAGGTTGAACGTAAGTTCCATCTTAGACTCATCTTGAAGGACTTCCAACCAACGGAAACCGTCTGGATTAATCCATACAGGATTGTACATACGAGGGATCCAGACAGAGAGCTTAGTCGGTACATTAAGACCTTTAGCCTGCCATTTTTTCTGCCACTCGACATCTGTTAGAAGGTGAGGCAAGAGATATGACATCTCATAAGTAGAGAGCGGCCACTCAGGCGGCCATGAAAGCTCATTCCAAACATCGACCTTAGGGATCTCAGAACCGCGTTTACCTTGACCAACAGTTGCAGAACCGCCTTTACCGCCTACAGAGATAACGTGCCAGTGGTGGAAGAACGTACCACCCTTAGGACCGATAGCACCGCGAAGACCGAGTGCCAAGAAACCTGTACGACCAGAAGTCCAGCCACCACGGTTACCCGCAGCTGCTGCACGCCAGAAGTATGAACTGATAGAAGTATCAGCCCAGATGAACATCTCGTAAAGCTGCTCTAGTTTATAAGCAGGTACGTGAGACTCTTTGACTGCGTACTCCAGTGTGTATGGTGCATAGATCTCTTGCAACATCTCAAGGTATGCCTCAAAAGTGTTCTCTTTCGGAACTGCTTTGATGTACTTTTTTTCAACCATGAAGTTCAGGTACTGCTCGTTGTCCATCATAACTTCCCAGTTGAACCATTTACGAACGAACTCTTTGTTGACCTTGTTCTCTTGTAACATTCTGTTGACAAGATAGAGGTAGATCGTCGGTTCAGTACCTGGCCACGATGCGATCCAAAGGTCTGCCATACCGGCAGAGTTTGACATACGAGGGTCCATAACAACAAGTTTGGCACCTTTTTTACGTGCATCAGCGATGTGACCCGCTGCTTGCTGGAAGTAGTGACCTGCATCCGCTGCGTGAGACGAGTTAAGGAAGATCAGTTTCGCGTTTGCCCAGTCCGGTGAAGAACGGTCATCATTTGCCCACTGGATAGTCGGAGTACGACCGCCTGATGAACAGATGTTTGTGTGCGAGTTGAATGCATCCGTGTTAAGCGTCTGCCAGAATTTACCGGTAAAACCGTTCTCGTTTGGACGACCAACGTGGAACATTACCGATTTTTTAGAGAGCTCATCACCTTTTTTAAGTGTTTCGTTCATCTTGTTACCGATGGTCGTCATCGCTTCGTCCCAAGTCGTACGGACCCACTTACCTTCACCACGCTTAGAGCCCGGCGCACGCTTGATAGGGAACGCTAGACGATCCGGATCATACATCTGAGACTGTGTCGCATAACCTTTAGCACAGTTACGTCCACGAGAACCCGGGTGTAACGGGCTACCCATGTACTTCTTAACGGTGAACGTCTTTTTATCGATCCATGCTGTAAGACCACAAGATGCCTCACAGTTTGAACATGCCGTTGCAACGATCGTAAAATCATTAACGTAGATACCGTCAGGGTTCTCTTCGCTCTGAACACCGTGACGGTCGATACCGCCGCGCTTCCAGTCTTCACCGTCAAGCTCTTTAAAGTCATCCCACTGATCTAACGGCGGGTAAAAAGATAGTGAATCAGGTGTGTTGGTAAACTTACTCTCACTTACCGATTCTGCAATAGCGTCTGTTGTAAAAACGCCCTTTGCAATTGCAGCGCCGGCAACTGTAAATGCCGCGCCTTTTAAAAATGTTCTTCTACTTTCTAAATACATTGATATCCTCTCTTAACTCATAGGTAGTAGTTGTGGAATCATCAGCCATACATGTTTGACGACCCATAGACCAGCTAACGCAAGGATAGCTGCTAATTTAAGAATGTTTTGGTTTTTGTTGACAATGCTTAATACCACTAATACAAATGGAACGATATAAGCAGTTACTTGACCAACCCAGAACATTGTTTGATACTCGCCACCACTAGAGATGTAACCCATAACCGCTGCGACCTCTTCAGCTTTCATCGGTCCGAAAACCAACTCTGCCATGTACATAGTGAATGCCGCAAGTGCACTGAAAGCAAGAACGATGCCCAAGTCACGTTTTGCTTCTGCAGAAAGCTTGTTCATGAACGTGTCCATCAAAAGAACCGCTGCTGAACCCGAAAGTGTCGCTGCCAGGATCATCTGTGCTGACTCAGTCGGCATCTGCCAGATCTCGCGCGCTGTACACTGTGACATAAGTGCTGCCGTATAAAGTGTTACCGGAATCGCAAGAACCGTTACCCATAGCAGTGTCTTGTCAAACGCCGCATCGTCTTTTTTGATAAACGAAAGGAATGCAAGAAGGAAAAGCAGACCGACAAATGCCGTCGCCATCCATGCACCAACCGTGATCGCCGACGTAAAGTGCGGCGTAAAGAAGATGTGCCACATTCTAAACGGCTGGTGAAGGTCCGCAAGTGTGAACAACAAGAAAAGGTGAATAAACACAAGTGACACTACTGTAATAGGGAAACGGTAGCTCGCTGCTTCGTTAGGGTACTTTTTAAGCAGGTAGAAAAGCATGAAGATCACACCTGTACCGATACTTTTCGCCCACATATTGACTGTTACAAGCCAAGGCCATACAACACCGGTAAGTCCAACGTCTAATGTCACAACCGCATTGGTTGCTGCTAAAGTTTCATGTACCATTAGTGACCTCCTAGCGGCATTTTTGCTGTCATCTTACCAAACAGGTCATGACCTTCTGGACGGAATGATGCGAGTGGGTTAAGTGTAACATTACCGCCGCCGACATAGAAGTGGTGAGGGTTTGTACCTTTTTCAGGTTTACGGACTTGAACATTACCGTTGTTCTGCATGATATATTTAGAGATGTTTGAAGTCGGATCTTCAATGTCTCCAAAGATATTCGCTTCAACCGGACATGCAACAACACACGCCGGCATCATTGAAGATGCAATACGGTGTGCACAGTATGTACACTTGTCTGCAGTCTGTGTTTCAGGGTCGATATAGATCGCACCGTATGGACAAGCCATAATACAACCTGCACAACCGATACAACGCTCTTTATCGATGTTAACGATACCGTTTTCGATGTAGTGAAGTGCACTAACCGGACAGATACGTTCACACGGTGCGTTTTCACAGTGATTACAGCGAAGCGGTGTAAATGTACGTTTTGTTTCAGGGAACGTACCTACATCTACATACTTAACACGAAGACGCCATGTTGACAGAGGAACTTCATTCTCTACCTTACAAGCGATCTCACATCCCTTACAACCCATACACAGGTGTAAGTCAACGAGGAAACCTAATTTCATCTATTCTCCTTGAGCCAGATATTAAAAGTAATAGCGATTATTATGCCAACTAATACACATCAAAAGATGTGCTTATAATTAGCAAAATAGGGCTTTACACTAGGCTGATACTACCCGAATAATTTTTAACTCATACTAAATAGCTCAAGAATAATTGATAAAAATCTGATGTAGTGTGCAAAAAAGGAATACTAATAATTACTATAAGAATAAGGGATATATGTGAAACATCTTAATTATTGAAAATTGTTATATGTCATTTCTACTGCCATCAATTCCACAATTCACCCCCTATTTTCTTCAAAACCTTATATCAGCCCCGGCTCTCTTTTTTGTAAGCAGATACTTACTTTCCTCAGGTAAGATTCTCCCATGAAAAAACTACTCCTGCTAATAACCCTCTCAACCCTCACCTATGCAGCCGTTATTGTCGGTCAACCCATAAAGCCGTTAAGTCTAAACGATCAGTTCGATGTAGAACATAACATCACTTCCACCACTAAAAAAGTGATCTTTACGTTTAAAAAGGCATCAAGCCATATTGTCAAAGATTATCTGGCGACACAAAAAGCCGATTATCTAAAAGAGAGAGATGCCTTGTATGTGGCAGACGTCTCCGCCATGCCGGCTATCATCAGCTTTTTTGTTCTGCCGATGTTAACATCTAACGACTTCCCTATTTTGGTCATCGAAGACGAAGAGCAGGCAGAAGTCTATAAAAATGAAGCTCAGGTCGAAGCGGTAATGCTTGTGATCTTAGAAGATAAAGTTGTTGTTGATATAAAGTACATTAACAGTGAAGAAGATCTCATCAAAGAGATGGACAGATAGACCTACTTGCTCATTCTCACACGAACTGACTGCTCATGCGCTGTCAGCCCTTCTGTGTTCGCGATCAACGCACACGCTTCACCGACCTCATCAATAGCCGTCTTTGAAAAGGCAATGATCGACGACTTTTTCATAAAGTTCTCAACACCGAGCGGTGAGTAGAACTTCGCTGTTCCGCCTGTCGGCAGCGTGTGGTTAGGACCTGCTACATAATCACCGATAGCTTCGGGTGTGTTGTGACCCAGGAAGATCGCACCTGCGTGTTTAATGCTTGGCAGCAGTTCAAACGGACTGTTCGTTGCCACTTCCAGGTGTTCCGGTGCGATCTCATTCATCAGCTTGATGGCTTCATCCATACTCTCCGTGATGATGATCGCCCCGCGCTCTTCTATAGACTTGCGTGCTATCTCTTGACGCGGCAGCTTCTGCAGCCAGTTCTCGATCTCGATCTGTACTGCTTCTGCTATTTTCAGTGACGGTGTGATCAAGATCGATGATGCCATCTCGTCGTGTTCCGCTTGTGAAAGAAGGTCGATCGCCATATGGCTTGGGTTGGCGCTCTCATCGGCAAGGACACCGATCTCACTCGGTCCTGCGATCATATCGATATGCACTTCGCCGAAGACCATCTTTTTTGCTGTTGCCACAAAGATGTTTCCCGGACCGGTAATAACATCGACTTTAGGGATCGTCTCTGTACCGTACGCCATCGCCGCGATCGCAGAAGCACCGCCGACTTTGTAGACTTCACTGACGCCGCAGAGGTGACAGGCCGCAAGCAGAAGTGCATTCGGCTCGTTGTCCGGTGTCGGAGTACAGACGATGATCTCTTCAACCCCTGCGACCTGTGCAGGAATGACGTTCATCAACAGTGATGACGGGTACGCCGCTTTACCGCCGGGGATGTAGAGACCCGCACTGTCAACGGCTGTCACTTTTTGACCAAGGATCGTACCGTTGGCTTCCGTATCGAACCATGATTTCGGCAGCTGCTTTTCATGGTAGACTTTAATACGGTCATAGGCAAGGTGTAGTGCAGACTTAAGTTCTGCATTAAGCTCTTTGTACGCTTTTTCCATTGACGCCGTATCGATCTTAAGGTCGGCATCTGTTTGCGGTGTCCAGTTGTCAAACTTGGCGATGTGCGTTTTCAGCGCACTGTTTTTGTCCGTTTTGATCTCGTTGATGATACCGCCGACAATGCCTGATACATGTTCGATGTCCATCTTGCCGCGTTCCAGCAGTTCACTGAAAAGTTCGTTAAAGTCTGCGTCACTTGTCTTTGTAAAAATCATATTATTGTCTCGATCGAGGTAGATGTCTGCCTCTTTAAATTTAGCGCAATTATAGCAAAAAATCTTCAACTGAATCTTCTGTGCGTTTTGACACAGACCAACGTGCCCGATTTTGATTATAATGGTCGTATACAAGGTGAGGCTGCAGGTTTAACGTTTCAGCTCTTTTTGCATCATCTCATATGCCTTCAAGGCATGGCTGTCAAGGCGGTATTTATATCGCCATGTAATCGCTTTTTTCAGCAGATGTCCTAAGAGCCCGGAGACCTTAAAGGTGTTGAAAAGCACCACTGCAGCGTTTCGCCCGCCCAAGGCGACCATCATCCCCTGCAACCCTATAAAAGCTTGTTGAGGGCGTTCACCTTTCAACTGTGCCTTGATGTTCTTCACAACGACACCTGCCGACTGCTCTGCGGCATTGGCTGTTGCCGGGATGACCTTTCCGCTCAGGTCCACCAGCGCGGCAACATCACCAATGGCATAGACATTTTTATGACACGTTACCTGCAGTGTCTCGTCTACTTTGACCTGACCTTTTTTGTTGAGCGGGCACCCCAGAGAGTGTGCCAGCGCTGACGCTTTGACACCCCCGGCAAAGATCATGAAGTCAAAGCCGATACGGGTACCGTTGTCAAGAAGGACCGCATCCTCTTTTACCTCTGTTATACGTGTATTGTAAAGGACCTTCACCCCCAGTTCATCAAGGCACTTCTCTGTTTTCGACTGCATATAAGGGTGCATCCCGTCCAGCACCTTGTCTCGAGAAGCGATAAGATAGATCTGAATACCTTCGCACAGCATTCGATTGTCATGAATAAACTGTTTGGCGTAGTGACCCATCTCAGCCGCGATCTCGACACCGCTCAGCCCTGCTCCGCCGATAACCACGTTAAAGGCCTTGCAAAAGAGGTCCTCCTCGCTCTGCATACGTTCATACAGCTGAAACTCAAACTGCTGTTTAAACTCAAAAGCACGCTGCAGTGTCTTGACCCCGTGAGAGTACTGTTCTAAACCGGCAATAGAGGTTGGAAAATCAGTGCGGCTGCCAGCTGCGATGATCAAGTAATCAAAGTCCAGCTCCAGCTCATCACTTTTTACTTTTCTGGCTATAAGGTCGATCTCCCGTACAGCCGCTTTTTTATACTCTGTATTTTCATACCGTTTGCACAAGGCGACAAGGTCAACTGTCACATCGGTAAGTGAGACCTCATTGGCGATAAGGGCATAAGCCTCGGTTTGAAGGTAGTGGTAGGGGTTTTGGTCGATCAAAACGATGTCAAGCTCTTTGACACTGCTCAAACCCTGCATAGCACGGATACCGCCGTAACCGCCACCGATAATTATGAGCTTCTTTTTCATTTTGACCGACACCTTTTATAACTTCTGTTTATACTAACGTATTTATTGTTAACAGTGGAGCATATTTTAGCTTGCTGTCTTCGTTCTAAGAGTATAATTTCATAACAATTACTAAAGGCAGACAATGCGGAGCTTTCCACAATTTCCAAAAGAGTGTCACTCTCTTTTATGTAAGTATTTAACACCAGAGATTTTTGAGAAGCTCAAAGATGCAAAAACAGCTAACGGCTTCACGCTTGCGCAAGCCATCAACTCCGGTGTTCAGAACCCCGACAGCTCTATCGGTGTCTATGCCGGGGGGAAGGAGTCATATGATCTTTTTGCACCGCTCTTTGACCCCATTATTGAAGATTACCACGGCTTTGGCACTGAAGAGATGCACAGAAGCGACCTTGATGCAGAGAGGTTGGTCGCCACAGACCTTGACCCTGAGAAGAGCTATATCCTCTCGACGAGAATCAGAGTCGGACGCAACCTTGACAAGATGCCTTTGGGCCCCGGTATCTCTAAAGAGCAGCGCGAAGAGGTCGAGAGGCAGGTCTCAACGGCACTGCTGGCTCTGGATGGGGAGTTGAGCGGTGAGTACTACCCTATTGAAGGGATGAAACCGGAGGTTCAGCAGCAGCTTATCGAAGACCACTTTCTCTTTAAGGCGGGAGACAAGTACCTGGAAGCAGCCGGTCTCAACCGTGACTGGCCGAGCGGCCGGGGTATCTTTCACAACAAGGCAAAAAGCTTTTTGGTCTGGATAAACGAGGAGGACCAGCTGCGTATCATCTCTATGCAAAAGGGCGGCGACATCAAAGAGGTCTTTGCACGTTTGGTCGCAGCTATAGAACAGATAGAAAAAAGCATCCGTTTCTCCTACTCTGAACACCTCGGCTACATCACCTCTTGTCCGACAAACCTGGGTACTGCTATGCGCGCGAGTGTCCACATCAGACTGCCCAAACTGGCTCAGGAGATGGAACTCTTTAAGAGCATTACCGACAGACACCATCTGCAGATCCGCGGTATACACGGTGAACATTCAGAGAGCGAAGGCGGTGTCTTTGACATCAGTAATCGTCGCCGTTTAGGTGTCAGTGAAGTGGAGTGTGTGCAGGACATGCACGATGGGGTTGCAGCATTGATCGCTGCAGAGAGGTCTCTTTAAAAAGACTATTTAGCCGGTGCTGCAGCACTCTCGCTTTTAGGTGCTATGGTCGTGTTTCGCGCTTTTAATTTCAGGCGTTTGACATACTCTTTTTTGACGATGTCAACAGCCATCAGAAAGTTTTGTGCATCGACTGCACCCATGATCGGTTGGAACAGAGGTTCACCTTTCTCATCCAAAAACCAGATAGCAGGTGTTCCGGGACGCCACAGCTCTTCTGGCATATAGTCGCCTTCGTCACTGTAAGAGATAACCGAGACGAAGTTGCGGTTAAGTTCATAGACCACTTTTGGGTCTATCAATGTCGTCTTGTCCAGGATGACACAGTACTTGCAGCTGTGACGTGACGAGATAAAAAGCATAGGCTTGTTCAGCTTGGTCGCCTTCGCCACACCGCTTTTATAATCTTTTTCCCAGTTGATCGGTGAAGCAAAAAGCACTGATGACAACATCACTACCATTAAAACTATTTTACGCATTTACATTCCTTGTTTTTCTACGGTGATTGTACCATTTAATAGTAACTATTGACCGGTTTTTTTCAATATCTCTTTGGCAATTGTCTCATAATCCTTGCCGCTTACATCGATTACGATGTCTGCAACGGCTCGATATTGCGGTTCGCGCTCATCATAAAGTGCTTCTGCCTTGGCGACCTCTTGAAAAAGTGGTCGTTTTTTCAGTTTTCTTTGTGCATTCGGATGGTCGATAATACGTTTAAAGATCGTTTTAAAAGGTGCGTCCAAAAGAACGACTGTCCCGACCTCATGGATTTTAGGCACCTTGTAAAAACCGCCGCCCGTCGAGATCAACGTGTTGTCAACACTGACACGAAGCCATTTAGCCACTCGCTTTTCCAAGGCACGAAAATAGGGCTCGCCCTCTTCTGCAAAGATCTTTTTGATCCTGCGGTTCTCCATGCTCTCGATGATGTCATCGGTGTCTATCGCCACCATCCCGCTCTGACGCACGATCTCCCGCGCCACCGAGCCTTTGCCCACACCCATAAAACCGATTAGTACTATATTGTTTTTCATGGGCGTAGTGTAGCAAATTCTATAATATGAAAAGGTAAAAGTTTCACATATCCAGTGGACTGACCACCCTGCTCTTGTTCATCTCGGCAACAATATGCGTGTAAATCATCGTTGTCTCAACGCTTTTGTGTCCAAGCAGTTCTTGAATAGAACGAAGGTCTATCCCTGCCTGCAACAGATGCGTGGCGTAAGAGTGCCTAAATATATAAGAGGTCACACGCTTATGAATATTACTCTTTTGTGCGGCTAATTTAATATTACGTCCAAGTGTCTGAGCATGAACATGGTGTCTTCGTGTTTCACCACTTCTAAAATCCTTAGCAACATTTCGTTGCGGAAAAAGATATTGCCACTTTGTCTCAAATTTAGCTTTTGGATATTTCTTTTCAAGAGCATGTGGCATATATACGGAACAATACCCGGCTCCTATATCCACTTTATGCAACTGCTCTACTTTTTCAACTTGCTGTTTTAACTGTGCCTTTAATTTCTGAGGGAGTGGCAACGTTCTATCTTTTATAGATTTTGAATCAAAGATGTAGACTTTGTCAAAACCAAAATCTATATCTTTCACACGCAAATTCAACACCTCTTGCATTCTCAAGCCACATCCATACATCAACGTTGCCATTAGTGCATATGTACCATTTAAATTAGCCAACACAGCTTTGACCTCTTCTTTTGTCAATACGACAGGTATATGCTTTCTCTCTTGTGCTCGTAAAGCTTGAATGTTTTGGCTTTTCATATCTATGCCTAAGACTTCGGTATATAAAAACACAATGGCATAGAATGCTTGGTTTTGTGTAGTAGGAGAAACTTTTTTATCTACTGCTAAATGTGTCAGATACTGCTCTATTTCGTACTTCCCCATCTCAACAGGGTGCCGTTTATTATGATAGAGTATAAAGCGTTTAATCCATCCTACATAATTCAACTCTGTTTTTACACTGTAATGTTTCAAACGTATTTTGTCTCTAGTAATATCAAGTAACTTTTTCTTCATGACACCCTCCGGTAAAAAGAACACCTTGAGATATAAAGTCCTAAATCGGCATTTAACTATACAAAGTGTTCAATAAAGTCCTTTATCCGCACTAAGTGCATATGTCCATAGAGATAATTTACGCTTATTGAGGAGTAAATACTTAAAAAAATGACAGTTTGTAATAAAATAACAATAATATACATCATTTCATACGTTCTATTAAGCTCGTATTTAAGACTAAGTTGTATAAAATGTGCACCAATAAAGAGTTAGA
>JBDLJE010000026.1:0-26291 GCA_039714575.1 Campylobacterota bacterium
TGGGATATATCTCTCCCAATGAATTTGAAAAAAGATATAATGAAGAGGTTGAAAATAAGGCGGTGTTAACTAGCTAATTTTGTGTCTATAATATCGGGGACATTCCACCCATCTCTTTTAATATCTCACCAATGACTTGAGCTTTCACAATGTTCCCCTTTACGTGCGATAGTCCTATTATACAGCATTGTCAGGTTTAAGTTGTCATCAAATAAGGTGGTATAAGAACGTTGGTGTCAGTGAGACAGTGTTTTAGATGCTGCTATGAATGCAGTTAAAAAAAGATGGTCTGAGGTAGAAAGGTGCCCTAAAGTAAAACCGTATACAATGCGGCTATTGAAAGAAAACAAGGAACACGCATCAAACCATCCGCTAAGAACCGAAAGCCGTCGCCAAAGAAAAAGGCCGGACTTTCAGCGCAAGAGATCAAACGAAGAAAGTCTAAAAAGAGTGCACTGGAGACCGTCTATAAAGAGGAGGTCAAAGAGATGTTTATGCTGTGGTTTAAAAAACAGAAAGCGGTTGCCGGTCATGTTATGACCAAGACGGATGTGCTTAAAAACATTATTAAAAACCTGGATAAAAAACAGGATGATGTTTTGGAAACCGCGATGAACGAGCTTGAATACAGCGGCTTCCTTGAGACCCAAGAAGACGGGTTTAGCTTGATGTTGACACAAAAGGGTGCTGACGCATTATAGGTGCCTATAGTGTTAAAGACGACGTCTAGTGCCTTGCATAACCCAGAATGTGACGTTTATAGATCACACGGATCTTTCGAAGCGGTCTGTCGCTGAAACGTACGATCTTCTCACCGCGCCAGTAAGCGATGTTCTTATAGCCGGTTAAACGCTGTTCAACATGTTTACAATGCTTTGAGTGCCGGTGATGTCGGTTGACGACAATGCTAAGGGGGCCTTTCGATGCACGCAAAAGTTCCCTTCTGTGGTTTGGATGGCAGTTGCGGTAGGTGACGACCTCTTTATATACAGGTATAGAACGCACGACCTTTACAAAATGGTGCTTATGCTTTCTGTGCAGTACATGCGAAGACTGAACCTTGTTGTAGCGGTTCTGACCGTTATGTGCGTTATTATGGCTGCCGTAAGCCATGGACGAGACACCTAGAATCATTAGGGCTGTGAGAAGTAACTTTTTCATTCTGAACTCCTTAGAGAGATCTCTTAGTCTTGTAGAGGTCTCTTCTGTTTGAATGTCACAATCTAACAGTTCATTGTGTAGCGATCGTGTCTCTTTAGATATCGCTGCAACGGTATTAGGTTATAATGCTGCAAACAATTCAAGGTCTTACTTCATGGCAAAACATCCGACACTCTTAGAACAATTCCGCTCTTTCTGTTTTCAGAATAACGCTACCGACTTTGAGGGTGCCGTGGAGTACTTTGCCGTTTTTGGCGGCATGGGGTGGAGGGTTGATATGTCCAAGCCTCTTGATGAGCTTATTGAAGAGAAAGTGTTAACGAACTATCGCTACATTCATGCCGACATCGCCAAGATCACCCAGAGCGACAAGACCCATCATGCACTCCTGAGCGGTCTTGCCATAGGCGACAGACGCGAACACTCCGCCTTTAAACGGGCTAATGTCTCCCGCCAGGACGGCGAAGCCTCTATAGACTTTCTGGTCGAGAACGACCTGCTTGTTCGTGAAAAGTCTCAAGCCCAGCCGGTTAACGACAGAGAAGAGGTCTCAGAGAAACTCCTGTTTACGCTGCCATTTCTGCGTTTCTGGTTCTCGTCGATCTCTCCATACTATAAAGGTATTAGAGACGGTGACTACAAAGAGGTCAAAACACGCCTTCAAAACATGAAACAGGACTTTTCCGACCCTCTCTACGACCAACTGGTGATGGAGCTGCTTAAAAAGAGTTTCAAAGAGGACCGCATCGACAAGATAGGTTCGTACTGGGACAAAAACAACGAGATCGACATTCTGGCTAAGACGAAATCAGGCAAGATCGTCGCCGGCATCTGCAAGTACTCAAAGTCCAAAGCTAAAAAGAGTGAACTGACAAAGCTCAAAGAGCAGTGTGCCAAGGCCGAACTTGACCCTGACATCTTTGTCGTCTTCTCAAAAAGCGGCTTTTCAAACGAGCTTAAAAAAGAGAAAGGCGAGGGTGTTAGACTTTTTACGCTGAAAAACCTCAAAAGCCTGATGGACGACCTCAGTAAAGACGACCTTCTTGTAAACACCAATAAAAAGTACTAACAACTACTCTCTTCAAGCCATAAATACTTATGGCCCTTAAACTGCAATCATATTTTCTTTTGATCCTTATGCAGAAACTTCCTATATTAAAGCTCTATCAAGTGATAAAATTATTGCTTATGTTTATTATAATGTTTGTTTCTACTTCTCTCTGAAAGAAGCCACAGCAGTGAATTTTCGGAATTATCTATCATAAAAATTAATAGTAGATTATCAGTTTATATAATAAATATGTGTAAAAATCGGATAAGTAATACATAAATGTAGTAATTTAGTTTATTTTCTTATGTTTCGTCTAATTTTAATAAAGAATATTTGTAAAAAGGAGTATATTTTTCATATAAACAGTGCCGTTTGGCAAAAGAAGGAAGGACATTTACATGGAGACAGAGACAAATACAAATACACCTGCACCAAAAAGAGAGACAAAAAAGAGATTCCCTCTTGGAATATGGGTAGTAATCGGGTTGATTGTTGCTGGTGTTGTGGTAGGTATGGGCACATCGTTTGTGACGGTTGTCGCAGTTAAGCACACCTCGGATGTAAACTTTTGCGGCTCATGTCACTCAATGGAGCCGATGGCAGAAGCGTATCGAAACAGTGTTCACGGCGGTTTCGGTGACAGCGGGATCATGGCGACGTGTGCCGACTGTCACCTCCCTCATGAATCAACGATGGGTTATATGGTCCAGAAGGTCAAGACAGGGATATGGGACGTGTGGGTAGAGAGTACGCACGACACCTCCAAGATCGACTGGCATGAGCGTCGTGAAGAGCGTCGTAACTGGGTCTATGATTCAGGATGTCTGCACTGTCATGAAAATCTTCTTCTGGGAACACGACCGAATAAAAAGGCATTTATCGCGCATAAAGCATACTTTGCCAAAAAGCTGGTGGTTGAAGGCCATAACGGCAAAGAGAATGCCAAGTGTGTTGATTGTCATAAACATGTCGGGCATTACCAGCTTGAAAAACATCTTCCGCCTGCACCGGACGAAGTTGTCTTTGCTAATAAAAACGGACACTAATAAGGATGAAGATGAAAATGAATATGAAACATAAAAAAGCGGCAATCGCCGCGGGTCTGGTCGTTCTTCTCCTTATTATACTGGCTGTTAACGATGCCGGTTCAAAACTTGCACGTCTTGGAACTATCACGGTAAATATTGTGACGAATTTAGCCAATGCATCACATGGAGACCCCCGTTCTCTTGAAGAGATGGATGCAAAATATATAAAAGCAAACACGGGCAGTACCAAGACGGTGGCGCTGAGTGAGTTGCCAAAGGCGTTTGTTCCGCTTAAAAAGTACGGGCACCCGCCGTTCAACATGGGCTCGTGTAACATCTGTCATGCGCCAAAGCGCTCAAAACCGGCAGCGATCATAACGCATACCGTTTCGGAGCTCTGTTATAAGTGTCATGAACCTGTCGAAGCGGTCGATAAAGTTATGGCATCATTAGACTGTAACAAGTGTCATAATCCTCACCATGCCGACCGTAAAAAGTTGATCCGTGAGAAAGTAACGGAAGAAGAGTGCCCGGTGGGTGAATTCCAAGAGTCGCATTGACGTGTACGGTCAGCTCGATATGGCAGTGACTAAGTGATAAGGTAATGAAATGAAAAAAAACGTAATTAAAATAGTGATTCTTCTGTTACTGCTTGGAGGAGGGGTCTTCTTCTTTCAAACATACAGCGTCGGAGATAAGCTTAGCCGTTTTTGGACGATTATGAGCAAAATAGCGTACAACCTTCAGCACTCCGGTCATGACTACAGCAATATTGAGCTTACGGACAAAGAGCTCAGAGAACTCAACATCACCAAGATCGCGTCTGAGATGAAAAGCACCATAGACAAGAGGAAAGAGGAGCAGGTCAGAATCGCGCCAATGGAGATCGAAGCGGACGAGATCAGAGAAGAGGAGAGGCCTACACATAATAAAGCACGTGCCAAAAAAGCAAAACTTGTGAAGCTGGAGGATCTTCCGGCAAAGTTCAAACCGCTCAAAAAGTATCTGCATGAACCGTTTAAGATGGGGGCATGTCAGATCTGTCACGTTCCTAATATCAATAAACCCGGTGCATTGATCCGAAAGAACATCAAAGACATCTGCTACGAGTGTCATAAAACACGTTACACGAAAAAGTTTGACCATCGTCCGGTTAAAGACGGCAAGTGTATGGACTGTCATGATCCGCATCAGTCCAATACCAAGCGGCTTTTGAAAGCGGATTCCGTCAATGATCTCTGTATGAAGTGTCATGACCGTAAAAGTACCTTTGAAG
The DNA here is from genome assembly GCA_039714575.1 of Campylobacterota bacterium. Classification (GTDB taxonomy): domain Bacteria; phylum Campylobacterota; class Campylobacteria; order Campylobacterales; family Sulfurimonadaceae; genus Sulfonitrofixus. The sequence goes on from JBDLJE010000026.1 coordinate 4,517, forward strand.
GCAAGGCGAAAAAACAGTTTGTCAACATGAACCTGTCGGTAAAACATGAGCCGATCGTTGAGAAGAGCTGTCTAGAGTGTCATGACGCGCATACGGCAGACCACAAAATGCTTCTTGATCTTGATGGCAAGATGGACCTCTGTCTAGACTGTCATGATGATGTTTCGGAAAAGGTCAAGCATTCAGAATATAAACACGGTGGTGTCAATACCAGTAAAAAACGCTGTTTGGAGTGTCATGACGCGCATGCGACGAAGCATAAGATGCTGCTGAGAAAAGATCAGGTCTCTACGTGTCTGTCATGTCATGACAAAGAGGTCGAGGCAGATGAAGACGGCGGTATGCTTCTAAACATGAAAAAGCATCTAAAAGAGAACCCGAACTGGCATGGACCGATCAAAGATGTCGCCAAAGAGGGCGGTTGTGCCGCATGCCATGATCCGCATGGGTCGAACAACTTCAGTATATTGAAAAAGTCGTTCACGAAAAACTTCTATGACAATTTCGACAACAAAGAGTTCTTCTGTTTCAAATGTCATGAGCAGAAGAAGGTTACCAAACAGTATATTCTCGCTAAGGACCATAAGATAACCAGTTTCCGTGACGGCGAGGTCAATCTGCACTACCTGCATGTCAATGACAGAAAGGGCAGAAGCTGTCGTGCCTGTCATGATGAGCACGCCTCGAAATACAATCACCTCATACGTGATTATACGGAATTTAACGGCATCAAGTTCCCGTTACGCTTTGTTGAGACCGACAACGGCGGATCATGTGCGCCTGCCTGTCATAAAAAGTTTGAGTATGACCGTCTTGACCCCAAAGGGATCGGAAAATGAGAATAAGCAGTCACCTTTTAACGTTTATCCTGTTGCTATGCCTTAGTTCTCTCAGTGTATCGGCAGAAGAGCTTCCTGTAACGATCGTCTCACCGCAGGACAACCTGTTGCAGCATGAACAGACATTGAGCGTTATTGTACGTGTTGACCCCGAACGTGTTGATGCGGTCAAAGTCATCGCCTCAACCGGGCAGCAGAGTCTTGACGTTAACCGTTCAAAAGCAGTCTATTGTCAAACGATCCTCTTAAAACTGGGTGAGAACAGGATCACGATACGCTCTTATAAGAGTGATGCTCTGGTCGATGAGCAGATCCGGCGTCTGTATGTGACATCGCCTATACATCAGGCGTATAAATATCCGCCAAAGATCTATGAGAAACAGTTCTTTCATACCGATGCGAACGAAGCGGAATGTGCACGCTGTCACGATATGAGCGTTAATGAAAAAGAGGGTGTTGCTTTTATCGATGTGACGGAGTCTAACTGTTACGGGTGTCATCAGCAGCTTACAAGAGAGAAGTACGCACATGCTCCTGCAGTGAACTGGCTCTGTACCTCGTGTCATAACGGCGAGGTCGGCAGCGATAATGCACAGGACAAAGGCCGCTCCAAGTACCTGCTTCCCGAACCTGTGAACGCCTTGTGTTTCAAGTGCCACAAAGAGAACCGCGATTTTTGGAAAAAGGCCCGATACCGACATGAACCCCTGGACTCCGGCCGCTGTAACAAGTGCCATAATTCGCACTCGACGCCTTACAACATGTCTGTGAGAAAGCCGTCTGACCAGATCTGTTTAGGCTGCCATCAAGATAAGCATGTGAAGGCACAAAGGCTTAAAGGTTCGGCTTGTGCCGGAGCAAGTGCTGAAAAGCGTTGTGTCTCTTGTCATACACCTCATGCTTCAAGCAAGAAGTTTTTTATTAAAGAGGAGAACAAGAAGAAGAAAAAGAGAAGAGAGAGGGAAAACCGATGAGAATATGCCTTCGTTTTATCACTGCCGTACTGTTAACAGGGTTCTGCTCAAGCTCTCTTTTCGGATCTGAAGAGCCTGCACTGCAAATACTTAATCCAGCTATGGAGGCAGTAATCAACGAAGAGGCACTTGTGTCATTGGTCATAGCGCCTCAGAGCGGTGCTGTCGACTCTATTGTTATCAATACAGACGCAAACAAGACATTTACGATCAAGGTTAATGACACACGAAGCCACTATTGTAAAAATGTTCCACTGCATTTGGGAGAGAACAACTTGACCATCAGTGCTTACAAAGGTGATGCGGTCATACAGCAGTTGCATCGCAGGGTTTTTTTAACATCAAAAGTGCATAAAGAGTATCGTTATCCGCCAGACCTGTACGCACGAAGTTTTTTTCATACGCAGAGCAATGAAAAGGTGTGTACCAAATGCCATGACATGAGTGTTAATGAGGTTGAAGGGGTCGCTTTCGAGGATATTTCGACCTCAAACTGTTATCAGTGTCATATGATGATCACTGTCAAGCAGCATGCGCATGCTCCTGCCGTTAACTGGCTCTGTACCTCATGCCATAACGGAGAGACCGGTGTGTTTAACGATGACGATGCCAACTTGAGCAAATACACCGTTCCCGACCCCATAGCTCCTGTCTGTCTGAAGTGTCACGACAAACAAGAGAAGCTCTGGAAGACCAAGCGTTTCGACCATGAGCCGGCAGACTCCGGCCGTTGTAACAAATGTCATAACTCACATGCATCCGACAGTGCCTTTTACTTAAGAAAGCCTACATGGGAGCTTTGTACCGGTTGTCATAAAGATAAAGTTGAAGGCAGACATATCGTGAAGACATTTTCACGCTCCATGCACCCGACACACGGTGTAAAAGACCCTTCTCGAAAAGGAAAAGACCTTAGCTGTATAAGCTGTCACAATCCGCATGTCTCCAATGCGCCTTTCCTGCTTCAGAGTGAAACCGTTATGGGGCTATGCAGCCGTTGTCATAAAAAATAATGCTGAAAATGCTTTACGCCGTTACATAACTTGAGAAGAGCTATAACTTTTTAACTGATATTCTTTGGACAATGATATGAGATGTCTCGGGATGTAAAAAGATCGCGTCTTGCAAGGCGTTGGTCGTCTCTATGCAGACAAACTCTCTATACTTCTCTTCAGGCAGGTCGTGGATGCCGCTCTTTTGCCAAGGGTTCCAGATGGTGGTCGAGTCACTGCCCTCTTTTTCTATGATGATCTCTCTTTTTAACCCTTTGTCTACGATAACACACTTGGAAATAGTCGGGATATACACGCGGTTCACCTCTTGGCAGATCTGCAAAGCGGCCTCTTCATGTTTCTGTTTTTTGTTGTCCGTGTAGTCGATGAAGGGCGTTCTTTCAACACCTGTGATAGAGACAGTGTCAATGTCACTGACCGCAAAGTAAGTGTGCAGTGCCTGGGTGATGATAAAGCTGTTTTCATCCGTATTGGTGGTTTTGAGAGCGATGCTGAGTGTTTGACCTATGGTAAAGGTCAGTTCGAGCTCAAATGAGAAGGGGAAGAGGGTCTGTGTATGGGTGTCGTCTTTAAGTGTAAGGACGACCTCTGTCTCTTTTGTGTCTAAAGCCTTTGTGCTCTTCAACGTCCACGCTTTGTCTCTGGCAAAACCGTGCTGGGGCTTGGTGCCATCAGTCGGATGAACACCGAACCACGGCCAGCAGATAGGAATGCCGGCATGTACCGACTTGGGCGGAGTGACACGGCTTTTTTCAGCATCAAAGATCAATGCTGCTTCGCCTTTTGGCTGAAAATGGGTGAGATGACCGCCGTACAGATAGATCTCTGCATTGGAATGATCGTTTTTTATGATGATCTTGGTGAGACCGTTATCGTCTGTATTGAAATAGAGAGTGTCTGCTATTTGAAACTTTTTTAAATCTTTAGATGTTTGCATCTGTCAATTGTAGACTATTTAATAAAAATATGTGCTTATTGATAACATTCTTCCAGCGCTAAATCAAGGACGCCTTTAAATGTAGTATAATAAAGAAGAATCTGAAGAATCAGGAAAACATTATGGCAAAGATGAGTATGGCAGAGGAGATCAAGTTTCTCCGTGAAGAGGTGGAACGTCTGAAAAAAGAGGATGCGCAAAGTGTTCCCGAAGAAGTTGAAGAAGATGCTGCTCTTGACGCCTTGGTCGAAGGTGTGCACAGCATGGAAGGCGAGCTTGAGGAGAAGGTCCATGAGCTTGTTGACAGAATGAAAGACGATTACGAGAATATGTCGCCGGTGACGGCTGTTGCGATCTTTGCAGTGGGTGCACTTTTCGGTCGCATCTTTCTTTCAAAATAGGGAGTTGTGATGAACAGAGAACTAAGCAATAAACTCAACCTTCTGCTTCGCAGTGAAAAAGCACTTCTAAAGCTGGAGATGCGTAAAAAGGGACGTCAAGTCGTTTTGACGACCATCGCTGTTTTGGCTGTTTTAGCAACCCTGGTGATGCTGAATGTCACGGCATACCTATACCTGGTAGAGAGCTTTTTACCGATGCATGCGGCTCTTATCTTAACGGGTATCGATCTTGTGCTGGCCATACTGTTCTTTGTCCTGGCATCGCGTCAGGAACTCGGCAGTGAAGCAGAAGCCATCCATGAGATCCGTGACTACGCTCTAAAAGAGCTCTCCGGTGAATTTGACGACATCAAGCAGGAAGCTTCAGAGATCAGAGAGAGCTTCTCAAAGGTTAGCAGCGGTATTAGCTCTATCTTCAACCGTGACTTTAGCGCTGTCAAAGCGGTGATCCCTTTGGTGGAGATGTTTGTTAAAACGCGTACAAAAGAGAAGTGATCCTTTTGCCGTTAACGTTTTGTAAAACACCAATTTATTGTCTTTTTATATACAAAGTTATTTAATCGCGGTGACATAGATGCGGCCGTCACGGTTAAGATAGATGCGTTTATATTGCCCCTTATGCTTGGCAAGTGCTTTTTTCAGTGTCGCGATATCAGGAACAAGCTCTTTTTCGATCTGCATGATGACATCGCCTTGACGTATGTTTTGGCTGTAGGCTTCACTTTTGACATCTACCTCTGTGATCAAAACCCCTTCAACATCATCAGCAATACGGTAGTTGTAACGTCCCTTGCTATCTAGGTCGCTAAGCTGCACGCCCTCAAGCAAGGCACTGTCTGTTTGAACTGCAAGCGCCTCCTGGTTGAGATCACCCAGCTTTAGTTTGAGAGAAGAGAGTTTTCTGTCCCTCTCGTAGGTGAGGGTAACGATACTTCCGGGTCTGTACCGCCCGATGATGTTTTTAAGAGCAGAGGCACTGTCGATCTCTTTCGTGTCTATCTTGGTGATTAGGTCGCCGCGCTGCAAGCCCGATCTTTCAGCGGGTGAATCAGGGTTTATCTGTATGATCATGGCCCCTTTGGGACTTTTGTAAAGTCTGCGCAGCTCTTTTGTCAGGTTACCTATAGAGACGCCAAGATAGCCTCTGTGTATCTCACCGCTCTCGATCAGCTGTTTGGCAATGTTGCGTACCATGTCCACTTCGATAGCAAAACCGATGCCGTTGTTACCGCCGCTTCTTGTCATAATGGCCGAATTGATCCCTATAAGGGCACCGCGGCTGTCAACTAAAGCACCGCCCGAGTTCCCCGGGTTGATCGAAGCATCGGTCTGTATGAAGTTCTCATATTCGTTAATACCGACGCTGTCTTTGTTTTGAGCCGAGATGATCCCCTGTGTCACACTTTGACCGACGCCAAAAGGGTTGCCGATAGCAAAAACGACATCACCGATCTCTAAATTGTTGGAGCGTCCCATTAAGATAGGTGACAGCTTCTTTTGAACATCTATCTTAATAACGGCAAGGTCGGACTTTGGGTCTTTACCGACAACATCCGCTTTATAGGCGGTAGAGTTGCCGTTGACCTGCACCGTGATCGCATCAGCATTTGCGATGACATGGTAATTGGTGACAATATAACCGTCGTCAGTAATGATAACGCCCGAGCCGAGACCTTGCCGCGGTTCAGAGTGCTGTGGAGTTCTGCCGCGCCCAAAAAATTCTTTAAGAAACGGGTGCATCTGCTGCATCTTGGTGGATACTTGCTGTGTCGTTGAGATGTAGACGATCGATCTGGTCGCTGTTTTGATGGCACTGTTGTAAGAGAGGATAGTCTGCTTGTTTGCCGGCATGGTACGCTGTGAGATTTCGGCGGCGTCATTAAATGTGATGGAAGACGCACTAAGGTTAAGTGTTACTATTGCGGAAAGAAAAACAGTTTTATGTATGCTGAAAATATGGGGTTTGGAAAACATCTACTCTCCTTTATATCTATTAAGTATAGACATACAAGGTTAATAAGATATAAATAACCGACACTAGGTCAAGATAAAAAGAGTTGTCCTTAAGTGGCTAGTTGTAGTTCTCTAAAGACTCTTCTATGAAGTTGTTAAGCGGTTCTATATGCTTCTCTATTTTTCCATTGATGGTGTTTGCCAAAGCGATCGCTTCGTCAAGATCGGTACATTGAGCGATGATCTCATCATAACAGCACTCTTTGTTGTCGATCAGTACTGCTTGCTGCACTTTGATAAGATAGGTTGTGGACTCTAAGGGGTTGATCATAATCGATTCCTGAAATTACTTTTTATGATAATATTATAGGAGAAAGATGTCACATAAATATCACTAATATTTATATATGTTAATAAAAATGCTATTTGAAGACAGCTCTTTTACAGACTCCTATTAGTTATCAACTCTACAGCGGCTTGGACAGCATTAATATAGCTGAGGGTCTTGGCTTTACTCTTATAGGCGATGTCAAATGCGGTTCCATGGTCAACGGAGGTGCGGACAATAGGCAGGTTCAGAGAGATGTTGACGCTATCGTCAAAATAGAGTGCTTTGAGCGGCCCAAGCCCCTGGTCGTGGTACATGGCGACGAAGTAGGTGTACTGCTCTCTGAAATGGGGTGTAAAAGCGATGTCCGGGACAACGGGTCCAACAAATATCTCTTGACCCAAGGCTTCATTTAAAGAACTGATAGCTTCAGTGATGATCTCCTCTTCATTTCCAAGTACACCATTGTCTCCGGCATGAGGGTTTAGACCTAATACTGCGATTTTATGGTCTCCGATAGCGTGGCGAAGGTCTTCTAAAAAGCCTGTAAGACGTTTGAGAGTCACTGTGCTTGCCACCGCTTGAAGAGGGATGTGCTCTGTAAAAAGAGCGACATACATCTCTGAACACCCTAGCATCATGATGGCATCTTTTTTGAAGATATCACGAAGCATATCAGTGTGGCCTTTGTAGTCAACACCTGCGAGAGACCATGCCTCTTTGTGGATCGGGAGTGTCACAATAGCATCGACCTCTTTAGCGTTGGCAAGTTCGATGGCGTGTAAAAAAGAGTGATAAGAGAACTCACCTGACCTTGCAGAGACCAGACCCGGTTCAATCTCAACGGCATCGCCCACTTCGGACAGTTCAAAACCGTCGGGTACCGTAATATTAAGAAGTTCTGAGGCATTACGTAAAAGAGTTTCGTTGATACAATAAACAGGAGCGATCAATTTGGAGATCTCTTGGTGTGTTTTAAGCGCGATCTCTATCCCGATGCCATTAATGTCACCAAGACTGATAGCAACACGGGGACGGGTCAGCGTAGACATAGCTGTTTCATCTCTTTGACGGCAGAAGCAAGACCGCTGAAGACAGAGCGGGCTATGATGCTTTGACCGATGTTGAGTTCGGTAATAGCATTGATGTCTGTCATCAATGTGACATTTTGATAGTTAAGCCCATGTCCTGCAGCGACTTCAAGGTTGATAGAGTCAGCGTGTTCAGCACTCTCTCTGATAGCTTTGATCGACTCTTCTAGTTTGGCCTTCAGTTCATCGCGCGGCAGTTCAAGCTCTTTGATGCTGTGGTGAGAGTGCGGCAGGGCCGAGTTCAACATGGCGTAGATGTTGGCAAAATGGCCGGTGTGCAGTTCGACCATCTCGGCATCAAGGGCGTGGCTCTGCTCTACGGCGTTGATGGCAGGGTCTATAAAGAGAGAGACCTCTATGCCTGCATCGTGCAGTTTTTCGATCGCCTCTGCAACAGCGTCGCTTTGACCGATAACATCAAGTCCGCCTTCGGTTGTCACCTCTTCACGTTTTTCAGGAACAAGGGTTGCACGGTGCGGCTTTAAATCACAGACAATATCGATGATCTCAGGATCGATAGCACACTCCAAGTTGACCGGCAGCGGCGAGGAGGCGATGATCTTTTTGGCATCTTCATCATGAATGTGACGGCGGTCTTCACGAAGGTGGATGGTGATCTGGTCCGCCCCGTTCTGGGCGCAGATGGCCAGTGCCATAAGCGGATCAGGGTCGTTGATCTTGCGCGCTTCGCGCAGTACGGCGATATGGTCGATGTTGACACCGAGGGTCATCGGTGTTTTAGCTGCGTTTTGCATAAAAATCCTTTTTGAACTCTTGAAACCTGTCCTCTAAAATAGCCTGACGCATCTGTTTCATCAAGTTCAGGTAGTAGTGGAGGTTGTGGATGGTCGCAAGGCGGAAGAAGGTGATCTCCCGGGCACGGAAGAGGTGATTCAAGTAGGCGCGAGAGTAGCGCTTGCAGGTTAGACAATCACATTCAGGATCAATAGGACCGCTGTCCTCTTTAAACTTGGCACCTCTGATGTTAATGCGGCCAAAAGAGGTGAAGAGAGTACCGTTACGGGCATTGCGTGTCGGCATGACACAGTCGAACATGTCAATGCCGCGCTCAACGTTCTCAACAAGGTCTTCAGGTGTTCCGACGCCCATAAGGTAGCGTGGTTTCTCTTCGGGCATATACTGCACGGTATGCTCAACGGTGTCGTACATCTCCTCATTCAACTCACCGACAGAGAGACCGCCGATAGCGAAGCCGTCATAGTCAAGGCTGCAAAGCTCTGTTGCCGACTTGGTACGAAAAGCCTTGTCGGTACCGCCTTGGATGATGGCAAAGATGTTCTGCTCGACACCGACACCCTCTTGCTGCTTTTGACGGAAGTAGTCGATGGACTCTTCTGCCCACTGTGTCGTGCGTTCTATAGAGAGCTTTATACGCTCTTGTGTTGCGGGGAGGGCAACAAGGTCATCCAGGATCATCATGATGTCTGAACCGAGGTTGTGCTGGATGTCGATCACTTTTTTAGGCGTAAAGTAGTGTTTGGACCCATCGATATGACTGCGGAATTCGATGCCGTTTGCGTCAGCTTTGGAGATGTCACTGAGGCTAAAGGCCTGAAAACCGCCGCTGTCGGTCAAAAAGCTTTTAGGGTAGGTGGTGAATTTGTGAAGCTTGCCCATTTTTTTAACCGTTTCATCTCCGGGGCGCAGGTACATGTGGTAGGTGTTGGCAAGAATGATCTCCGCGCCAAGAAGGTCGTGCATGTCCGCCATGTCCAGCGCTTTGACTGAACCTAAGGTTCCTACCGGCATAAAGACAGGTGTTGTAATGGTTGAGTGTTCTGTTTTAATGGTACAGGCGCGAGCCTTACCGCTCATCGCTTCGAGGGTGAATTCCATAGGTCTCCAAAAGTACAATCCGGCTTGATTCTATGTTCCGGGTTAATATAATGATGTGATTTTACCACATTCCTTTCTCTGCGCTGCGAATATGATACAATCACACTACAAAAATAGACTTAGATTGGTGTGTATGAAAAAGATCTTGATTATCAGCGATAGTAAAATTGGACATAACTTTGTCCAGCGTGCTATCGATACCTTTGCAAAAGACAATCTCTATTATGTCATTCATACGAAGGCAGTCGAGTATGAAAACGCGCCGTCATCGCGTTTTAAGTTCTTTGAGTTTGATCCGACCAGTCTGTATAAACTCTCCAATGTCTTGAAGATGGAGTTTGTTCAAGTCTTTATTGCCATGAAAGACCCCTTGGATATAGAGAACACCATTGCCAATATACGCGTCAGTAAAAAACAGCTCCGTATTATTACCATCGATCATTGGACGATGGACCTTGAACAGTACAATGTCGTGCAGATCAACACCACGGAGATCCTTGCGTCGCACATGTTCGATTATCTGCCCAATGTGCCGGTCGTTGCACAGAACGTCGGTCTGGGCGAGGGTGAGATCATGGATGTACTGGTCCCGTTCGGAAGCTCGTTCGTCTATCGACATGTCGGAGTGATCGAACAGAAGAACTGGCGCATAGTCGGGATCTATCGCGGGGGCAAGCTCATCTTGCCTGATGACAGAAAGATGATCCACCCGAATGATCAGCTTCTTCTGGTTGGAGAACCGTCAGTTCTTAACTCCGTATACCGCGCCATTAAACGAGAGATCGGCCAATTCCCGCAGCCATTTGGAACGAACCTCTACCTTTTTGTCGATATGATCAAAGACGACCCGAACGAGATCATTCATCTGGTCGACAACGCGATCGCAGTGCATGAGAACTTCAGTAACCGTCTCATCATCAAGGTCTGTAACCCAAGTGACCTTGCTCTGTTGGAGAGTGTCAAAAGCAGACGCAGTGAAAACGTTGTCATCGATATAGACTACCAGCAGAGCTATATTGACGATGTGGTCTTAAACGATGTCAAACAGTACGATGTCGGTCTTATTATGGTCTCATCCAACATGTTCGACAAAGATAAGATGCGCGAGATCCTTTTTGATGCCAATGTACCGGTACTCTCTCTGGCCAAACGCTCTATGGAGAAGATCAAAGATGCCGTGATCGTCTTGAACGACAACAAAGACCTTGAGAAGATCTCGACCACTGTCTTTGACTTCTCTTCACAGATGGGATACAACATTGAGCTTTTGAAAAACGAAGATGAAGAGAGCGGTGAGCAAGATGAGATCATCGAGCACTACCGCAATCTCTCCGTTATCTTCTCTAAAAACATTCATATCAATTTTCATAACGACAATCCTATCCGCAAACTCTCAAAACGTGAAAACTTTCTGCAGTGTATTCCCTTCACCGAAAACATTTTGCAGGGTAAAAGTTCGACGATCTTCTCTACGGACATTGAAGAACTTTATCACCGTCTCAACCGCTATCACCAGCTTTTTATCCCGATCAAGATCTAGTCTGTAATGTGCGCTGGATTGCACACCCGGTAAAAAGCTTTCGCAAGCTCTCATTTATTCACTGTCTTTTAAGTTGCAGTAAAGTATTATCATTACTATAATTTGCAAATATAATGGACCTCATAAATGACCATCGATATCAACCTCAAAAAAGAGATCGATCTCTCCTACCAAGTAACTATAGACACACTGCCTGAGCTTAGATTTGAGACGAAAGTCGCTATTGTGACAAACCCGACTGTCTCAGCACTTCATCTCGACTATTTAACCTCAAAGATAAATGCCAAAGAGGTTCATGTCATTACTGTACCTGACGGTGAAGAGTATAAGAACTGGCAGAGTATTGAGCTTATTTTAGAGGGGATGTTCGAAGCGCGTTTTAACCGTAACTCGCTGTTGATCGCTTTTGGAGGCGGTGTTATCGGTGATATGACCGGTTTTGCGGCAAGTATCTATCAGCGCGGTATCGATTTTGTACAGATCCCGACAACGCTGCTTGCACAGGTTGACGCCAGCGTCGGCGGCAAGACAGGTTTCAATAACAAGTACGGCAAAAACCTTGTCGGTGCTTTTCATCAACCCAAAGCCGTCTATGCAGATGCCCATTTTTTGAAAACGCTGCCTGAACGCGAATTTGCAGCAGGCGTTGCCGAGGTCGTCAAGATGGCCGTCTGTTTTGATGCTGATTTCTTTGCCTGGCTGGAAAAGGCTGACCTCAGTGATGAAAAACAGCTCTCTGACGCGGTAGCCAAGTCGGTACAGACAAAGGCATGGGTAGTTGCCCAGGATGAAAAGGAGAGAGGTCTCAGAGCGGCTCTCAACTACGGGCACACTTTCGGACACGTGATCGAAAATGAGACGAACTACAGAGGCTTCTTGCACGGTGAAGCGGTCTCTATAGGCATCGTGATGGCAAACGACACAGCTGTTGAACTCGGCTGGATGAACGAAGATGAAGCGCAGAGAGTCAAGTCGCTCCTGGAGCGTTATGGACTGCCGACCAGCTATGCGATCAAAGACGTTGACAGTTTTTATGAGACCTTCTATCTGGACAAAAAGAGTGCCGACAGCGCCATTACGTTTATCATTCCCAAGTCTCTTGGCGGTGTGGAGATCACGGATGCGATAGATGAGTCCGTTATTAAAAAGGTGTTAGAACAATATGCAGTTAACTAGCCTACGACTTTTTATCACGGCTGTTCTGCTTCAGGCGTCCCTTTGGGCTCTGCCTGCTGCAACAGTGTCCGACACCAAGGTCAATGACGATGACCGTATAGCGCAAGAGCTGCTGATCAAAGCCTCGATCGCTGAGAATGAACGTCTTATCCGTGAAAAGCGAATGCATGCTATCGCACAACTTCAGGATGAACTTGACGAGATCAAACTGCTGTTGACAAAAGACAATGTCTGGGAGAAAAACTACAGCTCGCATTTAGCCTATGCACAGGTACGCGATGATCTTGTAGACCTCCAGGCCAAGATCAATGAACTCAGTAAAAAACGCAAAAAGAGTACTGCTGACACTGAGATACTTGAAGATCTGAAAAGTAAAGAGAAGATTCTCTCAGAACAGTTTCAGCTGCTGGACAGACAGCAGGGTAAGACTCTGTTTGCTACGCTTCTTCAGCCCGAAGAGATCGAAGATATACCGGTTCTCTCTAACCCATTCGACATTTTTACTGCTATCTCATTTGTCAAACACCTGGAACAGATCTATGTTGACTATGTTAAACAAGGCGTTGAACTCACAGAGGTCATCTCTCTGCTTAAGAAGAAAAAAGAGCTTCTTCGTAACTTAAAAGTCATCCATCAAAATGGCGGTTATGAGAGTGAACTCAGTGAGACTACACATCGTCTGGACAAGTTTACCAATGCACAAGAGATATTGGAGATCACGGCCAACATCTACGACAAACGTATTGAAGAGATCGAAATTAAGGTCAACAAACAGGTACAGATACAAGTATATAAACTCAGCAAGATCGGTCTTATCATACTTTTCCTGCTCGGACTGGCCTTTTTCCTGAAGATGATGAGCAAGAAGTATATTACTGACAATGACCGTTTTTATATGGCGAACAAGGTCATTAATTTCGGTAACTTTATTCTGATCATGATCATTCTGCTTTTCAGCTACATCGAAAATGTCTCATACCTTGTTACCGTGCTGGGGTTTGCCTCAGCCGGTATCGCTATTGCGATGAAAGACTGGTTTATGTCGATGCTGGGATGGCTGGTTATTGTTCTGGGCGGTTCGATCCATGTCGGTGACAGGATCCGTGTTGACATGGACGGCATGCAGTATGTCGGTGACATCATGGATATCTCGCTGCTCCGTATGACGATTCTCGAAGATATTACATTGACCACCTATCTGGACAACAGACGGGCAGGGCGTATTATCTTTGTACCGAACAACTATGTCTTTACCCGCATGATCGCCAGTTACTCGCATGACTCACTAAAGACGGTCTGGGACGGTATCGACATAACGATCACCTTCGATTCCAACCATAAAAAGGCGATGCATATTGTCAGAGAGGTCGCTAGAAAATACTCAAAAGGCTATACGGACATAACACGTAAACAGCTGAACAAACTGCGCCATAAGTACAGTCTGAAAAACACGAATGTAGAGCCGAGGATATTCTCGTTCATCGAGCCTAACGGTCTTAATGTCAGTGTCTGGTACTTAACGAATGCCTATGCTACCTTGACGCTCAGAAGTACCATATCGACCGACATTGTCGATGCGTTCAATGCAGAAGATGACATTACCATCGCTTATCCGACACAACAGCTCAACCTTACGATGAACAGACCACGAGCGTCCCAACCTCCGGAGCAGGGAGAGGTGACGTTATGAGTGTAAAGCGAAAAGTCTATCTAAAAACATTTGGCTGCCGTACCAACCTTTTTGACTCTCAGGTGATGATGAGCAACCTGGAAGATTTTGATATCACCGAGAATGAGGCCGAGGCCGACATTATCATTGTTAACTCCTGTACCGTGACCAATGGTGCGGACGTCGGGGTGCGCGGCTACATAAACAGTGTCGAAAAAACGGGCAATGCGCAGGTCTATTTGACAGGGTGCGGCGCCCATACCAAGGGTGAGTCTCTGTTTGACAACAAAAAAGTCTTTGGTGTTTTCGGTCAGTCTGAAAAGCTCAAGATCAATACGCTGTTAAAAGAGAAAGAGCGCTTTTACGAGCTGGGTGATCTTGACTTCGTTGATGACACTATTGTCGAAGAGTTTGTCGGAAAGTCCCGCGCTTTTATCAAGATCCAGGAGGGGTGTGACTTTCGCTGTTCGTACTGTATCATCCCTTATGTTCGCGGCGATTCGCGCTCGATGGACGAGGCCAAGATCCTTGAACAGGTCTCGACACTGGCCTTCAACGGCTTTGGCGAGTTTATCCTGACGGGAACAAATGTCGGCTCTTATGGTCACAGAGAAGAGCGGACTTTGGCCTCACTGCTTAAAAAGATGTCTCAGATCCGCGGGGTTCGCCGTATTCGTCTGGGCTCGCTTGAACCGATCCAGATCAGTGATGCTTTTGAAGAGCTGCTGGATGAGCCATGGCTTGAAAAACATCTGCATATCGCCTTGCAGCACACCTCTCCGACGATGCTAAAACATATGAACCGCCGTAACAAGTTTGAAAACGACATCGCGCTCTTTCAACGTCTTCGTGAGAGAGGTTTTGCTTTAGGAACGGACTTTATTGTGGGTCATCCGGGCGAGACTGAAGAACTTTGGCAAGAGGCGATGCAGAACCTCAAACGCCTTCCTCTGACCCATGTGCATGCTTTTACGTACTCCAAGCGTGACGGCACGCCTTCAGCTACCATGAAAGGCGAGGTCAATGGTGCCGTTGCAAAGGCCCGTCTGAAAGAGTTGACAGATCTGGTCGATCAAAACAACTTTGCCTTTAGAAAAGAGTTCGCGCATCTTCCGCTAGAGGTCTTGATCGAGAGTGAAAAAGAGGGACGTTATCATGGGCTAGACCAGTTTTTCAACAAGATCGTCATCGATTCGCCTCATGATCTTGCAGGCAACTGGCTGAGTGTTGAGAATTACAGTGTAGAAAAAGGTGGTAATTATGTTCAATTCTAAACAGAACCGTGTTGTTCTTGTCGTCTCTGCCGGAATCATCTTGGCACTGGTCGCATTTGCACTTTTGCGCGACACCTCGCAAGTCGCTTCTTTAAACAAGGTCTCTGAGCTGGTCAAAGCGAAAAAAATACAAAGTATTGTGCAGAGTGAAGAGACCTACTATATTAGAACACCAGATAAAATTTACAGTATTCCTGTCAGTCAGGTGTCACCTCGAATGCTTAAAAACTACAGCGTTGAAGTCGACAGTGACAGCTCTGTTCTTCTTACAATCATTCTCGCACTATTGGCACTGGGCGGACTCTCTTACGGTCTGCGCTACTGGATGAAAAGGGAGAGCGGAGAGTCCGGAAGTGCTCTTCCTTTTGCGGCTGCATCAACGTCAATCGGCGGTGAAGGAGAGGGGATCACTCCGGTAGAGTCGGATGTCACCTTTGACGACATTGGGGGCATTGCCGATGTGAAGCAGGAGCTGCAGGAGATCATCGACTTTTTACGCAACCCATCACGTTTTAAGAACTTTGGTGCCCGTATGCCGAGAGGTGTCTTGCTTGTAGGGCCTCCGGGTGTAGGTAAGACAATGATCGCCAAAGCGGTTGCCGCTGAAGCAGGTGTGCCGTTCTATTACCAGAGCGCGGCCTCTTTTGTACAGATCTATGTCGGTATGGGCGCCAAGCGTGTACACGAGCTTTTTGTTGCTGCGAAAAACAATTCACCGTCTATTATCTTTATAGACGAGATCGATGCCGTAGGTAAAGAGCGTGACGGCAACCGTTCCGACGAACGCGAAGCGACACTGAACCAGCTTTTGACAGAGATGGACGGTTTCGAAGACAGCAGCGGGGTCATCGTTGTTGCCGCTACAAACAAAATAGAGGTGCTGGATGCAGCACTGCTCCGTGCAGGGCGTTTTGACAGACGCGTTTTTGTCGAGCTTCCGACACCTAAAGAGCGTGAAGCGATCATCAACAAGTATCTCTCGAAGGTACCAAACAGTGCCAACGCAGATGAGATCGTACAGATGAGTGTCGGTTTTAACGGGGCATCACTTGCAACGCTGGTCAATGAAGCGGCGCTTTTGGCTCTGCGCGAGAAGGCCATGCAGGTGTCGATGGAACACTTTTATGCGGTCAAAGACAAGGTTGCTTACGGTAAAAAGAAACTGGCTATTCTGTCGCCTCAGCAGAAGCAGTTCAGAGCGCGCTATCTGGCTGCCAAAGCTGTTCTTGCCTATACGTACAAGCTCCCTTTTGAGAAGGTGATGCTCTCCTCGGAGACCATTAAGCCGCAGATGGGCGCACCGATGATCCAGAGTGAGATCGAAGCGCGTATCAAGGTCCTGCTGGCAGGTATGGCCGGCTGCGACCTCTATTTTGATGAACATGCGACGAATGTACAAAATGACCTTAAGCAGGCTAAACAGCTCGCCTTGGAGATGGTGACGCAATACGGCATGGGGGAGAGTGTAGTTGCTTTGGCAAATGAGGATGTTTCTATTTTGGATACGTTGTATAAAGAGACCAAAAGTCAACTCTCCCGATTTGAAGAGGCTATTGCTGCGATCGAGAAAGTCTTGATGGAGAAAGAGTCTATTACAAAAGAGCATATAGGTGAGTTGATAGTTTGATCTACTTTCACGGCTTTGCGCTTCAAGACGAAGCACACTTTTTTGATGCCATCATAGACAACGGCCAATATGTCATCAGCGGATTCAGCTATGGGGCGATCAAAGCTTTTAAAAAGGCGCTCAACAGTACAACACGTGTCGACAAACTACAGCTTTTCTCTCCTGCATTTTTTCAAAGCAGAAGTTCGAAGTTCAAAAGACTTCAGTTAATGGGATACCAAAAAAGCAGTGAGGCTTATCTGAGAAAATTTACAGAGAACTGCTTTTTACCATATGACGTCCAAGAGGTCACGTATGCTAAGCACACTGCAGCGGAGCTTGAAGAGCTTTTGACCTATGAGTGGAGTGAAAAAGAGCTTCAGAAACTTATAGACAGAGGCACGAGCATCGAGGTCTATCTGGGCGGACTGGACAAGATAAGTGATGTCGGCCCGGCGTATGCCTTTTTTAAACCTTTTGCCACGGTTACATTGGTTAAAAAAGCCAACCATTTTTTACAAGGAGAATAATATATGAGTGCGATAAAAATAGGTGTTATCACCGCGTCAGACAGAGCGAGTGCCGGAATTTATGAAGACATTTCGGGTATGGCCATTCAAGAGACCATGAATGACTACCTTGTGAGTGATTTTGAAGTCGAGTACCGCTGCATTCCTGACGAACAGTCAATGATCGAAGAGACATTGAAAGAGTTGTGTGACGACGCCGGGTGCTGCCTCGTCGTTACGACAGGCGGTACAGGGCCAGCTCTACGTGACGTGACACCTGAAGCGACGGAAAATGTCTGTCAAAAGATGATGCCGGGCTTTGGCGAACTGATGCGTCAAGTCTCGCTCCAATATGTGCCGACGGCTATTCTTTCCCGTCAAACAGCCGGTATCCGCGGCAAGTCGCTGATCATAAACCTTCCGGGAAAACCAAAATCCATTCGCGAATGTCTTGATGCGGTATTTCCTGCCGTTCCGTACTGTATCGACCTTATAGAGGGACCTTATCTTGAATGTGACGATAGCGTTATTACAGCATTTCGTCCAAAAGCAAAGTAATTTAAAATTTAGAAGCGCTTCCGCCACTTTTATAACTATTTTAAACATTTAGTATTGTATACTATGTGTAAAGGCGCCTCTGTTACAGGGCCGGAAAAGTGCCTTATTTCAGTCAAGGTCGAACAGATGCAAGTTGAGAGTGTATTTACCAGTTTTCGCTCGTTTGAGCACCCTTCAGAGCTGATCTTTATGATGACAAAAGGGATACAAAAAGGCGTGCTGATCGCCACTTTGGTCGCTGCGTCAGTCTATACAGTGTTACTTTATGAATATGTCCCCTTTTATATACTCTTTATCTGGATATTAGCCCAGTTCTCTCTGTCGGTTACGCGTGTCAATCTGGCTAAAAAGCTAGAGCAATACACCAAACAAAACAGCGTATTGAAAAAACAGTATATGAATTACAACATTGGGGCCACGGCAGTTAGCGGGCTGCTGTGGGGGTCGGCAAGCTGGCTGGCTGTTATGTATGCCCCGGAAGTCAGTACCTTCTATGTCTTGGCGATCTTGCTGGCTTTGATCGCCGGAGCGACAACAACGCTAGGCTCGATCTTTCATGTCTATATCGCTTTTGTCGGCACTGCGCTTTTAATGCTGAGCGGCTCGTTTGTCTATTATGGCGGCAACGCTCATTTCATCATAGCATTGGCCAGTGTAGTGACAATAACGATTTTAACAGCTACCGGTTCGGATTACTATCTTAAACTCAAAAAGATCGTTGAGTTGAGTGTGCAGTTGAAGACGTTTAACACGGCACTGGAAGAGCGTGTGAAAAAAGAGGTAAGAAAAAACACGGAAAAAGACATTCAGCTTATGCATCAGGCCCGTTTGGCGCAGATGGGCGAGATGATCGGCATGATCGCCCACCAGTGGCGGCAGCCGCTGCACATTATCTCATCCGCAGCGACCGATATGGATCTAAAAATAGAATTCGGCACGCTGGATGACGAGACAAGCAAAAAACATATCGATACCATCAACACGCTGACACAGCATCTCTCTTCGACCATCGATGACTTCAGGGACTTTTTCAAGATCACCAAGGAGAAAGAGCCGACCTCTTTAAAAGAGGTGGTGTCAAGCACGCTTAAGATCGTCAGGGAGTTTATTGAAAATAAAAAGATCACGATCAATACTGAGTTGAAAAGCAGTGAGCAGTTGAACAGCTACCCTAATGAGCTCAAGCAGGTACTTTTAAATCTCATTAAAAATGCCGAAGATGTTCTGGTAGAGAGAGCAATATCCGATGCGCAGATTACGATCAAAACATTCAGTGATGAAGAGGGGCATTACCTTGAGGTCTGTGACAATGCAGGCGGTGTGCCGGAGGAGATGATGGGGCGGATCTTTGATGCCTATTTTAGTTCGAAACCGCAGGACAAGGGGAGCGGTCTGGGACTTTACATGAGCAAAACGATCATAGAAGAGCATTGCGGCGGTCGGTTGAGCGTAAGCAATTCGAAAGAGGGTGCCTGCTTCTGTATCAGCCTGCCTAAATAACTATTATAGGGCTAAACGGATACCGACAGGACAGTGGTCGGAACCGGTGACCTCTTGTAAGATAAAGGCATCTTCCAGCACTTCGGCCAGGTCGTCGGAGATAAAGAAGTAGTCGATCCTCCAGCCTACGTTTTTGGCACGTGCGCCTGAACGGTACGACCACCAGCTGTACTCCTCCTCTTTGTCGCCATGGACATAACGGAAGGTGTCGATGTAGCCGTGTTCAACAAGCTTGTCCATCCACTCGCGCTCTATCGGCAAGAACCCGGATGTCTTGGAATTTGCTTTGGGGTTTTTAAGGTCGATCTCTTTGTGGGCCGTATTGACATCGCCGCAGATGATGATGGATTTTCCATCATCTCGCAGTGCATTGCAGTAGTGTAAAAAGTCGTCATAAAATTTCATCTTCAGTGCCAGTCGCTCATCATCCTTTTGACCGTTTGGAAAGTAGACATTGAAAAGTACGAAGTCGCCGTAGTCCTGCTCAACAATGCGCCCCTCTCGGGCAAGATCGATGTCGTGGCGGTTGTGGGTGTACTCCGGCTCCATCATCGAAAACGATGCGGTTCCGGAGTACCCTTTTTTGTCAGCGCTGTTGACGTTGAGTGTTGTGAACTCCAACTCAAACAGGTCGTCAGGGATCTGCTCGGGAAGGGCTTTGATCTCTTGCAGGCACAGAATGTCAGGTTGACGTTCATCGATCCATCTAAGTGCCTCTTTATTTGCTACAGCGCGTATGCCGTTAACATTCCATGATATGATCTCGATAGAGTCTGACATAGGGAATCCTAAATTGTAATTTGTTGGCGTATTTTACACGCTGAAACTATTAAAATCCTTACTGAAGAGTTTATGTCCGGAAAATGGCTGTTTTTAAGTATTGAAATACGTAATAGAAATTATAATAGGCAAAAGGATCGATATGAAAAGAGTTATTCTGCTTTTTTGGACCATTTTTACCGTTTCGCTTTATGCCGGTTACACTGCGCCGCTTCATGTGGACGGTTCCAAACTGGTTGATTCGAAAGAGGCGTATGCACTTTACCAACAGGGGGCGACGTTCATCGATGTACGGCCGAAAAGGTTTATAGCGTCCGGCATGATCAAAGGTGCACACCATCTGTATGTAGGTGCCATGACGCCGCAAAACATACAAAAAGCGGCAGCAAAAAATGCGGCTGTCGTGGTCTACTGTAACGGTGTAAGCTGCTCATTGACTGCCGAAGCGATCGTAAAGATGACGGCCTGGGGCTACAGCAAGATCTACTACTACCGTGACGGCTTTCCGGCATGGAAGTACTACAAACTTCCTATGCAGTAGCAGAGTACGTAATTAGATTCGGTGCATAGCCTTTTCAGAGGCTGTTTACGGATTTTTTTGTACCCATATAAACCACTTGGAGCGTTTCCAGCTCTCGCGAAATGTTTTAAGGTTAGACTTGATGGCTCTGTTCTGCCACTCGTGGCCATCATAAAAGGCGATGAAGTCAAGCTGTTGGTTTGACTTGCCGTACTGCTCGTCGAACATCTGTGCCATGTCGTTTGCCGTACTTACTTTGCGACCGACGATCTCTTGCAGCGGAAAAGTCAAGCCTGCATAGTCCTGTTTTGGTTCATAAGCCTTATAGACAAGTTCAGTGCAGACCAGTGATGAGTCTGTCAAAAAATCAAAATTAAAGTCATAGGGTCTGCCGCTGTAATGAAAGGCGCGCTCAATAGCGAGAGCAATATCTGCTTTACTTAGTCGCGGACGAAGTATGACGACAGAATCAGCACTGACGGAGTGCTCGACAGTAGTGAACGAGACCCCTTCGCTGATCGCTTCGATGACTCTTGGTGTGCGACCGTACTCTTGCGGCAGAAGACTGTTCTGATAGGCCTTGGCAAAACGCTGCTTTAAGTAGGCATCAAAGTTTCCGTCATGTTCTGCGTAGCGCTCAGCTATGGAGCTGTCTTTGAAATAGGCCGTACGTTCTTGCGGGGTTCCGATATAAAGTGCTGCATGAGGCCAGTAGCCGGGCAGGCCGACATTAGACAAGTACCACTCCCGTCTCTCCAGTAAAATATCTCCAGGCTGCAGCAGGGACTTTATCTCTTCTATTTGATCTTTGTTGATCAATGAACGTTTCACTCGTAAGATCTTTACGTCACCCATCCATTCAGAGACCTCTTTTTGTACAGGGAAGAAGACGTTGAAGCCGGTGTCCTGAGCGATCTTTACGGCATTATTCGCGGTAGCTTTCGGCCCCTCGCCGCTGCCCTTTTTCCATATGGCTCTGCTGTCCTCTTCAATGCCCACGGCAAGAGCTGATGGCGCACCTTTGGCACGTAAACGGTACAAGGCGTCGAGGCGGGCAAACTCTATGCCTGTAATGACATTCAAAAAACGAAACTTCAACGCTTTATAGCGGTCTTTTTGCAACCCGAGTTCGGGAACCGTTTCATTCAGCATGGTGTGCATGCCGGGGTCGTTTTCCATTAAAGCGATGTACTCCATGGCGTAACGGTACTGTGTGAGAAAGGCGGCATATCTAATGCTGTAAGCCTGTG
>JBDLJE010000027.1:0-26078 GCA_039714575.1 Campylobacterota bacterium
GGGCAAACATTTTGCACAATCTGCACCAAATCTGAAGTTTTTACAGTTCGGGTTTGGTTGAAATTACCTTTTAGATGAGCTTCGCCATCTTTACTTAACGCTAAATATTATCGTTTTAGCGATTTCTTACTTCCATCTTTGCCATCAGCTTTCCATCTTCTTCAAAAATGTCCATTCTTGTGTCGATTGGGAAGTTCTGATTGGCCAGTTCATCTTGAATAGAGTGCAGTACCGCTGCAAAACGTTGGAACATCGGTACGACAACATAGTCGATATGCTCTTGTTTGACATGTGCGGCAAGATGTTGGATAGCACAGCCGTAAAGCGCCTTGTTCGTCGCATATTGCAGACGGTAGTCCTGCATCATATTGATGTTTTTAACAAGGGCTTCTGTTTCGGATTCAGAGATCGAACTGTTCTCTTTTGCCCGTTTAAGCTCATCATCGATCAGTTTTTGTTCGGTATTAATGCTCTCTTGCACAATACTTTCGAGGTCGCTGCAGTACTCTTTTAGACCATCAATGATATCACTGTCTTTTAGACGGCTGCTGTCTACGGCATAGTAATAGGTCTTGTCTTTAAAGTATTCGTTGTCCAGTGCTTTTAAAAGTTGGACGGTAATATTAAGGTAGGTGTATCTGTCATCATACTGCGAATCAAAACTGATGCCGGTTTTAGAAATAAGCGGCTTTGGCCCTACATATTTTATCTGCATAAACGTACCTTCTGGTTAATTGCGACTATTGTAGCATAAGACTTTATGATATATGAAACAATTTATACTGTTTAGGTTGTCTTGTAGCATTTTTAAACAGTGTATCAACTTTGATTTTATGATTTTATGTTACGCTGTTTTTGATTAAACATTTGAACATGGTCTCATTTTTCTACTTTGAAATTTGTAAATACTATTTGTTGCAAGGGTTTGATTATATTGTCTAAGGATATCGGTTTGAACAAAAGTATTATCATTCTATTTACACTGCTGATGGGTTCGTATGCAACCCTTCCTGCTGCTCCGCTGGGTGCTGCGCCATCGACGCAAGAGACGTCAAAAACTAAAAAACTCCAAGATGGACAAAGTATCGTTCTGGGTGAGTTCAAAAGCAAACAAGAGGCGGATCTCCAATTAAGCCTGTTATTGGATTTTATGGACAACAGTTCAAAGCTGGTCAGTTTAGAGTTGGCACACGGATTTGATTATAAAGTAAAAGAGGAGAGTGGCCTTTATGTTGTCAGCATCGAACCTTTCATAAGCGACGATGTCCTGAATGATGTCTTGGAAACGGTCAAAACAAACTACCCTAATGCACGAGCAGGCGTGTGTACTGACTGTATCAAAGAAGAGATGCTCAACGCTAAGGTTCAACAAGAAGTAGACCAGGAACAAGAGATATTAGACAATGCGGTCGCTCTGGAGCAGGGTGGTGGGCACATTGAGGTGCCTGTTGAAGAAAATGATGTTGAAGAGGTTGTCGTAGATAAACCTGTTAAGGCAGAGTCGACTTCTATTGAACTGCCTTTTAAAACAGAGTATCTCTTATATGGAGCAGGTGCATTGGCACTGCTGGTCCTGCTCTTCTTGTTTATACGAAAACCGAAAAAAACTTCGGACAAAGAGCTTAGAGAGATGTATGCACAGGCTCAAAAGCTTGAACAAGAGATGGACGGCGATACACAAGAAAGTCCGCAGCCGGTCAAAGAAGAACCTGTTGCACCCAAGGCAGCAGCTGTTGAAAAACAAGAGCAAGCTGTTGCAGCGGTCACACCTAAAGCGGCTCCTAAACCTAAAGTTGATGTCACGCCTGAACCTGTTGCAAAACCAGTTTCAGTCGGTGAGGTTAAGCATAAACTGCGCGAGCCCAATAGGGATATTGCCTCTATTACCAAAGACAGTTTCAAAGAGTTTGAAGGTCTGCGTCTTCTGATCGCTGAAGACAATCTTATTAACCAAAAAGTCATTGTCGGTCTCTTGAAGGACTCAGGGATCAATATTAAGATTGCCAATGACGGGCAAGAGTGTTTAGAGATACTGGCAGAGGACCCAAACTACCCGATCATCTTGATGGATGCACATATGCCGCGCATCGACGGGCTTGAAGCAACACGTCAGATCCGTGCAAATCCGGCTTACAACCATATTACGGTCATGGCACTAAGCGGTGACACCGGTGCGGATGATATTCGAAAAATGCGTGAGTGCGGTATGGAAGAGCAGCTGGAAAAACCGCTTAAGGTCGCAGCGCTGTATCAAGCCCTGTACTGTTATTTTGATCCGAATAGTCTTAACGATACCGGAGAAGAACTGCCGGAGATCCACCTGGACAACTCGCTTGGCCTTGAGCTGCTTGGCGGCGATGTTGAGCTTTATCATGAGATCCTTGCGGAGTTCAAATCGCTCTATCATGATTCAGATGAGAAGATCGAGCTATGGCTCAAGCATGAAGACTTTGACAAAGCGAAAGCACTGCTTTTAGATGTTAAAGGTATCGGCGAAAGTATCGGTACGGCTGAACTTACTGAGACGGCAGAAGAGTTTAGAGAGGCTATCCTCGACGGTAATTCTGCGAACTATCCAAAACTGTTGAAGCGTTACCACTCACAACTCAAATCTATCTTAGCAGACATTGCAGAGGTGTAAACCTCTGTTATCCCGTACCTAGGCAAATACATATGAAACACCTTTTTATTGTTCTTTTTTTAGTACTTCTGTCACCACTTTTTGCAGCAGAGTCAACACTGCATAAAACGATCATTATCGGAAGTTATCTAATTCCTCAAGATGCTCTCGTTCAAAAAGAGGAACTTGAAGCGTGGGCGACACGTTCTAAACGTATTATGACTCTGCAGGCTGAACATGCTTTTAATTTTGTTATCAGAAAGTCGGGGCCGTATGAGGTCGTTGCTTTAGAGCCTATAGAGAGTGAAGCTGTTGTGAATGAACTTTTCGAGTTGGTCAAGATCGTCTACCATGACGCCTTTGTCTCAAAAGTACGTTCTAACAGCCTGCTGGCGGCATATGCAAAAGGCGATCTTCCGCAGCAGACGGCTTCTTCTCAAAACGTGAGTGCTGATGCGCCGGTGAATGGTGACGCTGCGCCTTCTGAGACGTCATCAAGAAGCGCCGTTGCCAATGTCGAGGCAGACCAAGAACCGTATTCGTCATTGACAATATATCTTGCGGCAGGGATCATTTTTTTAGTGATCGTTATGATCAACCTTTTTCTTCGTCTGCGCAGATCAGAGGCGCATATAAAAAGTATTGAAGAGAAGATCACTACGCTACATAGTTCAAACAGTGAGCTCAGCAGTGCGAATGTCGAGTATCAAGAGTCGATAGTAGCGCAAGAAGAGCTGATGGAAGGGATGTCTGGAAAGCTCAAGAACCCGGCACAAGATATTTTAGGTAAAACCGACAAAATATGCGATACTGACCTAACGGATAAACAGACTATTGAACTGCGTAACATTCGGGGGTCGGGTCAAGTGCTTTTTGCGATCGTTGATGACCTTCTTGACTTTATGAAGATCCGTTCAAACAAACTTGAGATCGAGGTAAAGCCGTTTGACATAAACGAACTACTTGACATTGTCGTGCAGTCGGTGTTGGAACGTATTGAGAAAAAAGATGTTGAAGTGGTCTTTGATATCGAGAAGAACATACCGCCTCAAATTATCGGTGACCCGCTCCGTATCGGTCAGGTCTTGACCAACCTGCTTGAAAACGGGATCAAGTTTACCAATGCAGGCGAAGTAAGACTGCATGTCAAGCTCCTAAGCCAGGCAGATGAGGAAGTTCAGTTGATGTTCGAGGTCATTGATACCGGTGTGGGTATCTCTGAGACCAAACTCGATGAGATCTTTACACCGTTCTATCAGATCAACAATAACAACAGTGCCGGGTTGGGACTCTCGATCTCAAAAGCACTGGTAGAGATGATGGGTGGAGAGATCCTGGTCTCGACAGGGCTGAACAGAGGCTCGACATTTACGTTTGTACTTGAGCTTAAAGAGGTTAATGCAGAGGAGAAACGTCATTACCGCTTGCCTGATCATGCCTATCAATCCCGCCGTATTTTGATCGTGGATTATCACGATAATGCAGCAACTGCTATGAAAAAACTTCTTGAGTATTTCCATAATGAGGTTGACATCTTTACTCAGTCGGATATGGAGTTGATGGCACCGGACTTAAGCAGCTATGATATGCTCTTTATCTCTGAAAAAATGCTTACGTTTGATCTTATCAAGCAGATCCATCCGTTAAAAACAAGTACGGATATTAAAGTGATCATTGTCGGCAGTATGCTCCATCTTACCAGTAACGCAAATGCTGTGGAGAAACTGGCAGACAGTCATTTGATGAAGCCTGTCAACCAGCAAAACATATTTGACCTTTTAGTCGGTTTTTACGGTGATGAAGAGATGGTCAAACCACTGCCTGTTACAGGTGATAATGAGAGCACTCCATCAACGTCTATGCCGCGTATCGTGATCGAACGTACACAAAAACAAGATGTAAAGAAAGAGGACTTCATTGTATTTGACGGGGCGAGGATCTTGGTCGCAGAAGACAATGTTATTAACCAAAAAGTAGTCAGCAGCCTTCTAAAAGACAGTGGTATAGAGGTTGATACGGCAGAAGACGGAAATATTGCTGTAGCTATGGCACGCAGCATAGAGTATGACCTTGTCTTGATGGATGTCCATATGCCTATCATGGATGGTCATGAAGCGACAAAACAGCTTAAGGCCTCACCAAAGACGGCACATATACCGATCATTGCACTCTCAGGCAATACGATGCCTGATGAGATCGCAGAGATGAAAGAAAGCGGTATGGACGACCGATTGGAAAAACCGATCAAAGTACCGGAACTTTTCTCCGTTTTTAACAAGTACTTGAAGCTTCATCCTGTTGCCGAAGAGGTCGTAGAAGAGTCTTTACCGGATCAATTCTATCAATTCGAAGAGGGACTGGAGCGTTGCGGCGGAGATATTGAACTCTATAAAGAGTTGGTCAGTGAATTTATGAAACTATATAGAGATTCTGATATAGACTTACAAAAACTTTACAAAGATAAAAATACACAGGCATTAAAAAAGATGAGTCTTGATATTAAGGGTGTAAGTGCCAATATCGGAGCTTATGCCTTAGCTGTTGCTGCCAAAAAGATCAATCAGTCCAGCCTCTCAAGTACGAGTATGCCGAAATTTATTGAGAATTATAGAAAGATACTTGAAAAAACATTGAAAGTATTGAACTCCCAGTAAGAGAGTGCGTAGTCTCACAGACTTTTTAGCTCGTATTTTTTACTGTATAATCCGGGTTAAAAAGTATCTACAGATGAGAATAGACAAATATTTAAATGCCGTAAACATCACAAAACGCCGCAGCGTTGCACAAGACATGATCAGTTCAGGCGTTGTTTATATAAACGACAAAGCGGTTAAAGCGAGTAAGAACGTCGAGATCGGCAGTGTGATCACCATCGCTTATCTTAAAGGGGCGAAGAAGTACGAAGTCCTTGATATTCCGACGACCAAGTCAACACCCAAAGCAGAACAAGATAAATATATCAAGGAGCTGTCATGAACTATGATGACGCGTTTAAGGCCTTTACATCACTTTTCAATCACGAGATGAGTGATGCTCAGATGCGGGAGTTTCTGATCTCGATGAAACTCGATGAGAACACGCCGGTAGAAGCATTGGCCGCTGCTGCCACGGTAATGCGTTCAAATGCTATCGCTCTGCCTGTCTCAGAAGAGCTGCGCCCCAAACTGCTAGACGTCGTCGGCACGGGCGGTGACAAGATCGGCAGTTTTAACATCTCGTCGACAGTGGCGCTTCTGTGTGCCTCTATGGGCTCATATGTAGCAAAACACGGCAGCCGTTCAATCACCTCAAAATCAGGCAGTGCCGATATGTTTGAATCTCTGGGTGTACGGCTTGACCTAAGTATAGAGCAGAGTGCAACGTTGCTGGAAGAGAGCGGTTTTACTTTTATGTTCGCACAGAACCATCATCCGGCTATGAAGTTCATTATGCCGGTACGCAAAAGTATCAGTGAAAAGACTGTTTTCAATGTACTTGGCCCCTTGACCAATCCTGCAGGTGTTGAGAAGATCATGCTGGGTGTCTTTGACAAGGCCTTTGTCCCTAAGATCGCACAGGCACTTCAGATCAACAATGTAAAGTCGGCAATGGTAGTCAGCTCACGTGAGAAGATGGATGAGATCAGTATCTCAGACATCAGTTATGCTGCGCGTGTGTCAGAGAGCGGTATTATCGAGTATGAGATAGACCCGACAGCTTATGGGATAAAACGCCAACCGTTGGCATCTATAGTCGGCGGCGATGCAGACGAGAACGCCCAGATCCTGCATAACATCTTTAATAACAGAGCAACGGATGCTCAACGCGACATTGTGATGATCAACGCGGCTAACGCATTCATCGTAGATGGCAAAGCGCGTGACATTCAAGACGGTCTGGAGATCGCGAAAGAGGCACTTTTAGGCGGCAGAGCCAAAACAAAACTTGAACAGATCATTCAAGTGAGCCAAAAACTGTGACAGAGTTAACGTGTTCGCTTGACCAGTTGCAGAACGTCAGTGAAGCGATTGCAGAGGCATTACCTGAGGGCGGTGTCGTTATCTTGCAAGGCACACTGGCTGCAGGGAAGACAACTTTAACTCAGGCGTTTGCGAAGTACCTTGGTCTAGATGAGGCCGTGACCTCACCGACTTTTTCACTGCAGCAGTGTTACGGTGAGAGACTTTTTCATTATGATATCTACAATCACGGGCTTGACCATTTCCTCTCTTTGGGTATGCTTGAGGAGTTGGAAAAAGGTGGTTATCACTTAATCGAGTGGGGTGATGAATCGCTTGCAACAATTTTGAAAAGTGCGCAGATACCGGCAATTAACGTTAAAATAACGAAATCAGATGAAAACAGAAGAATCTATAGGATAGAGAATGCATAACTTAGTAGCCAAAGACCTTGTAAAGACGATCAAAGGTACCGAGATCGTCCGCGGGATGTCGCTGGAGGTCAGTTCCGGTGAAGTCGTTGGACTTCTAGGACCCAATGGTGCCGGAAAGACAACGACCTTTTATATGATCTGTGGACTGGTGGAGATGACAGACGGCGAGGTCTTTATGGATGGCGAAGATATCTCCCAGATGCCGCTTCACCAGCGTGCCATCAAAGGGATAGGCTATCTTCCTCAGGAAGCATCGATCTTCAAAGACCTGACGGTTGAAGAGAACCTGATGGTGGCGGCCCAGGTCAACATAAAAGGTGAAAAAGCACAGTATGAACGTATCGAAGAGCTGCTGGACATGTTCAATATCGAGCCGATCCGCTACCGTAAAGGTATCTCTCTTTCAGGGGGCGAGCGACGTCGTGCCGAGATCGCACGTGCACTGATAAATTCACCGCGTTTTTTACTGCTGGATGAGCCTTTTGCCGGGGTTGATCCGCTTGCCGTCAATGATATTCAAGAGGTTATTCACCAGTTGGTCCAATATGATATCGGTGTCCTGATCACCGACCACAATGTCCGTGAGACACTCGACGTCTGCGACAGGGCTTATGTCATTAAAAGCGGCTCTCTTCTTGCCTCAGGTACCAGTACAGAGATCGGTGAAAATGAAGATGTCCGCAAACACTATCTGGGTGAATCGTTTAAACTTTAGGTACCTGCAATGACTAAAGAACTTGAGGCTGTCAAAGAACGTTTAGACCGAGAGGCCGCTAAACGCAACAGCCTCGATGAACTCCACCTCTCCCGTCCAGACCCCATAATGCCCGCACGAGAACACAGGGATGAATATATAGCCCTTATCTGTGCACTGTTCGGCTATGGCAGAGCCGACAGCATTATTAAGTTTCTCTACTCTCTGGACTTTTCTCTTTTAGACGGTTCTGAATCTCAGATAGAAAAAGAGTTTTCGTCATATTATTACCGTTTTCAAAACGGCGAAGATGTTGTTGCGATATTTAGAACGCTGCGTCGCTTGAAACAAGAGAGCAGTCTTGAAAATCTCTTTTATGAAGGCTACAGGCAAGAAGATAGTGTTCTATCAGGCCTCAATAGCGTTATCCATCATATACAAGAGATAAATCCCTATGAGAGCAGGGGATACAGCTTTTTAGTGGGAAAAGAGGTACATAATACAAAAGGGAATTCAGCGATGAAACGCTGGATGATGTACCTGCGCTGGATGGTACGAAAAGACAATATCGATATGGGTCTATGGAGCAAGATCGACAAAAAAGATCTTATCATGCCGCTCGACACACACACTTTTAGCGTCTCCAAAAAGCTGGGTCTCTTGCAACGAAAGAGCTATGACCTTGAAGCAGCTTTAGAGCTGACGCAGACACTGCGAACCTTTGATGAAACCGACCCTGTCAAATATGACTTTGCACTCTATAGGATTGGGCAGGAGAAAATGTTATAATCGCGAAATACAAATGTAAAAGGATGCCATATGGAGTGCGAATTCCCGACAGTAAACTCAAACGATGAAGGGATCAAAGAGATCTTGGAGAGTGTGAAGACAATTGCTATTATGGGACTTTCACCGGATGAGTCAAAAGCAAGTAACATGGTTGGCAAGTTTTTACAAAGCAAGGGCTACAAGATCGTTCCGGTCTATCCGAAAGAGGATGTGATCTTGGGTGAGAAGGTCTACCGTTCTCTTGCCGAGATCCCTTTTGAGATCGACATGGTCGATATCTTTCGCAAGCCTAATGCATTTGACGCGATCGCCGATGCGTGTATCGAGCGTGGTGACGTCAAAGTCTTTTGGGGACAGTTGGGGCTGGTAAACAATGCAGCAGCCGCAAAAGCTGAAGCAGCTGGCATGAAAGTGGTTCAGAACCACTGTCCGAAGATAGACTATCCAAGACTTATAGGATAAAAATTGTTTCCATTAGAAAAAATACAACAAGCACATCAGCGTATTAAAGATGTCGTTGTCCACACACCTTTTTCGTACGCACCGTTTTTAAGCGGCGAGAGCGGAGTAGAGGTCTTTTTGAAAAAAGAGAACCTGCAGATGACGGGTGCCTTTAAACTGCGTGGTGCTTTTAACAAGATCGCTTCGCTTAGTGATGCTGAACGTACTCAAGGTGTTGTGGCCGCCAGTGCAGGGAACCATGCTCAGGGTGTTGCTTATTCGGCGCAGCACTTTGGTATTAAGGCAGTGATCATTATGCCTGACTCTACACCGCTGACGAAGGTCAACGGTGTACGTCATTTTGGTGCAGAAGTGATCTTGGCTGGTAGCAACTATGATGAGGCCTATGCCTATGCAACAAAGTATGGTGAAGAGAACGGTCTTGTTTTTGTTCATCCGTTTGAAGATGAAGAGGTCATTGCCGGTCAGGGTACTGTTGCCTTGGAGGTTTTAGAAGCAGCAGATGACCTTGATGCCATTATTGTTCCTGTCGGCGGTGGTGGATTGATCTCTGGTGTGGCTGCGGCTGTTAAAGGGATCAACCCTAAGATCGAGGTGATCGGTGTCAGTGCGGCTGGCGCACCGGCACTTAAAAACTCTTACGATGCTAAAACACCTCTTGACTCACTCTCTGTACGTACTATTGCTGACGGGATTGCAGTAAGGGATAGCTCCCCAATAACACTCGGTTACATACTTGAGAGTGTCGATAGGTTTATCACGGTTGATGACAATGAGATCGCAAGTGCTATACTCTTTCTTTTAGAGAAACAGAAACTTGTGGTCGAGGGTGCCGGTGCAGTCGGTGTCGCGGCTCTTCTACATAAAAAACTGCCGCACCTTGAAGGCAAAAAGGTGGCAGTTGTTCTGAGTGGCGGGAACGTGGACGTGACACTGCTTTCGGTGATCATCGAAAAAGGTCTTATCAAGTCACATCGTAAGTTGAAACTTACGGTAACCATGGTGGACAAACCGGGATCGTTGATGTTCCTAACAGAACTCTTAAGGGATCTTAATACCAATATCGTCCATATCGCTTATGATCGTACCTCTGCCGATCTTGATTATGGTGATGCAAATGTGACCATTCATCTTGAGACGAAGGGTGATGAACACCAAAAAGAGGTTGTTAAGACCCTGCACGACAACGGCTATTTAAGTAACGCGTTTCGTTAGAACGACTTCTTTGCTGATGGCATTGCCATCGACTTCCTATAAGGCTTTATAATGATCGCAATTGATTTAGGATCAAACAGTTTTCGCTGTATCAAATATGACTGTCAAGCCAAGCAATTCAATCGCAGTTTTGAACGAATAGTTAAAACAGCAGACAAGATGCATGAGACCGGTCTTATCAGTGATGGTGCGGTTGAGAGAGTTGTTGCTGCGCTCAAAGAAGCTGACAAGGCACTGGACTTTAATGCTAACATGCTCAAAGCTGTGACCACCCAAGCCATGCGCATGGCGGGTAACGCTGATGATGTTATTGGCAGGATAAAAGAGCAGAGCGGTGTAGAATTTGAGATCATAAACACTGATGATGAAGCTTACTATACATTAATCGCGGTAGAAGCGCGTCTGAAAGCACTGCAGATAGAGAGCAGCCATTTTGTACTTATTGATGTCGGCGGCGGTTCAACAGAGCTCATCTTTTACAAAGACGGAAAGATGGAGAGCAGAAGCTTTCCGATAGGTATCGTGACAACAGCGCAGATCTGTGATGAAGAGAGAGATATCCATACCTATTTGGATAAGCAGTTCAAAGAGCTCATCTCTTATGTAGAGAACTATTATACAGAGGTAGAAAAACCTCTCTCTTTTGTTGCTACAGCAGGGACGCCGACAACGATGGCAGCCTACCTGCTGGGAATGAACTATCAAGACTATGATGTTAACAAGATCAACGGTTACAGACTCTCTTTGGACGGTACACGGCAGGCTCTTGACGGGCTTATGGGCTTGAGTGAAGAGAAACGTGCCGAGATCGTTGGCGTAGGGCGTGAGAGTCTTATTCTTGCCGGGATCATTATTGTGCAGAAGCTTTATGATGTTTTGGGGTTTAGTGAGGCGGTTGTCATCGATGACGGGGTTCGCGAAGGTGTCGCGATAGACTACTGCCGAAATAGTTAGCCTTTTCTCTATTTTGACTATTCATATGTTATTTATAATGAGACTTTATTGACTACACTCTTTCCTTTTTTACTCGCAAAAAACGAAACCAAAAAGCGCTCGCGACGGCTTCAAGCCCGATAGCTATCGGGTGCCTTCCTTACACTCGTTCCCTCGCTAAAAACGACTAACTCGCTACTACAAAAGGTCTACGGCGTTGATGCTTCGCATATCAACTCTGTTTCCAACCCTATAAAAGCCAAGCAGTTGGCTTTTACTTAACGGATCTCTTCTTAACGCTCATCTCTCCTTCCAGTCAGCTTTGCAGATGCCACGAATAAAGAGCAAGAGGTAACGCATCTATTAGAATTTAAAAGCTAAAGCTTTTGATGGAATTGGGACTTGCTTTCGCTGTTACTGCGTCTTGGTGCAGTGCAAATAGCCGGAGGGGTTTCGTGACTCCAAATATATGATGTATCTATATGTAACTGTACCCGCGTTCGTACTCTCTTCTTTTCGTTAGGTTTCTTCTCTGTACGAGCAGAGAAGAAAAGTAACATTCTAGTGATATGAAGTAATAAAAGAAGCTAGATAAAAGAAAAAGTTTTTTACATTCTAAATATTTAAACAGATGATTTATTAAATAAAATGGTAATTTTAAAACCCACAAAATATTAATTTAATTTGAAAGAAACATCCACCCCAAAATTTAACAAAAAATATAGCTTTAATACCCTATAATAGGCGAATTTTTATCTCTGGGGAGCCAGAGAATCAACCGGTTTTGGTTGAGATAATACATTATTGAGGAGACGCTATGCAGATCAGCGGAGCGCAGATGGTCATTGAGGCATTGATTGCCGAGAATGTTAATACTGTTTTTGGTTACCCGGGCGGGGCGATTATGAACGTGTATGATGAGATCTATAAGCAAGATGGTTTTGAACACATCTTGACACGTCACGAGCAGGCTGCGATACACGCAGCAGAGGGTTACTCTAAGGTCACTGGCAAAGTCGGTGTCGCGATGATCACCTCCGGCCCGGGTTTTACCAACGCGGTGACGGGTCTTGCAGATGCATTTATGGACTCTATTCCTATGGTCGTTATCTCTGGTCAGGTTCCGATGAGTCTTATCGGTACAGATGGATTTCAGGAGATCGATGCTATCGGTATCAGCCGCTCTTGTACAAAGCACAACTACCTTGTCACGGATGCTAAAGATCTGCCGCGTGTCTTGAAAGAGGCATTTCATATCGCTGCTACTGGTCGTCCCGGTCCGGTGCATGTTGATATCCCTAAAGATGTCACGGCGCAGATCGAAGAGTTTGTCTATCCAGAGAGTGTAGATATTCCTACTTATAAACCTCATACCAAGGGCAACAAACGTCAGATCAAAAAAGCGGTTGATGCTATTGCTGAAGCGAAGCGTCCTCTTTTCTACCTTGGTGGAGGTATCATCAACTCTAACGCGGCTGATGAAGTCCGTGAACTTGTCAAAATGACGGGTATCCCTGCTGTTGAAACATTTATGGCTCGCGGTACACTGCATCATGAAGACCCGCTTCTTATCTCGATGCTCGGTATGCACGGTTCATACGCAGCGAACATGGCGATGAGTGAGACAGACTTGGTCATCGCTCTTGGTTCACGTTTTGACGACCGTGTAACGGGTAAGCTTTCTGAGTTTGCTAAACACGCGGGTGTTATTCATGTTGATATTGACCCGGCAAGTATCTCTAAACTTGTACATGCTGACTATCCTATCGTCGGTGATGTCAAAGGTGTTGTTCTTGAGATGATCGGGCTTGCTAAAGAGAAGGTTGATTCTGCAAGTTATACACCGTGGTTGGAGACAGTAGAACACTTTGACAAACTTCATCCTCTTCAGTACTTTGAAGATACTGACCGTCTTAAACCACAGTGGTGTATCGAGCGTGTCGGTGAGATCCTTGGTGATGATGCCAACATCTCTACTGACGTTGGTCAGCACCAGATGTGGACAGCACAGTTCTATCCGTTCAGCCGTCCTCGCCAATTTATCAGTTCCGGCGGTCTTGGGACAATGGGCTTTGGTTTCCCGGCTGCACTCGGTGTTAAACGCGGTGCTATGGACAAAGTCAGTATTAACTTTACAGGCGACGGTTCGATCTTGATGAACATCCAGGAGTTGATGACAGCAGTCGAGAAGAAACTACCGGTTATTAACATTATCTTGAACAACAACTACCTCGGTATGGTTCGTCAGTGGCAGACGCTTTTTTATGACAAACGCCACTCGGAGACAGATCTCTCTACACAGCCCGACTTTGTCATGTTGGCACAGAGCTTTGGCGGTGTCGGTTATGTGGTCAAGACCAAAGAGGAGTTCGATGCGGCACTCAACGATGCTGTTGAGAAAAACGTTGTTGCTTTGATCGATGTACGTGTTGAGCGTTTAGAAAATGTTCTTCCTATGGTTCCGTCAGGCGGATCACTGTTTAACATGATGTTATTAGAAAACAAGAAGGAGTCATAATGCAAGATGAAAGAAGAGTAATCTCTGTTATTGTGGCGAATGAGGCGAGTGTACTTTCTCGTATCTCAGGGCTCTTTTCAGCACGCGGCTATAATGTTGTCTCATTGACAGTCGCACCGATCCCCGACAGTGAGTATTCACGTCTGACGATCGTCACTATGGGCTCTGTACGTGTGATCGAGCAGATCACGAAGCAGCTTCATAAACTTATTCCGGTTCTGCGTGTAAGTGATACACCTGAGATGATCGAAAAAGAGATGGTGCTTGTCAAGTTCCCAATCACAGAGAACCTGAGTGACATCTCTGTGCTCTCTAATGCCTATAACGGCAAGATCGCCAACGTCGGTACTGACACGATCATTGTTATGGTCGCAGACGAGCCAAAGCGGATTGAGCACTTTTTAACAGCCATCAAACGTTTCCACCCGATCGAGATCGTTCGCGGCGGTACGGTTGCGATAGAACGCTAAAACAGAGGGAGAATAGATGATAGAACTAACCGAGTTGCTTCAACTGATAGGTACTGAGTATGATGGTCCCTCTATTACTATATCTGCGCTCAATACACTAAGTGACGCTTCTTCTTTTGAGTTGAGTTTTCTCCAAAATAAAAAATATGTCGACCAACTGCAAACGACCAAGGCAGGTGCTGTCTTTGTCACTGCCGATATGGCAGAGCATGTACCATCGACATCTATCGCTATCGTGGTTGAAGACCCCTATATGGAACTCGCACACGCAAGCAAGCTTTTTGCACCTGCGCTGTTGGATCCAGACGCTGTAGAGGCTGTAGTGGGTGAGGGTACACTGGTCGCAGAGGGTGCTAACCTGGCCAGAGGGTCAGTTGTCGGTAAAAACTGTACGATCATGCCGGGTGCCTATATCGGTCGCGGTGCGGTGGTCGGTGACAATACCATTATCCACTCCAATGTCTCTGTCTATCATGATTGCGTTATCGGTTCAGACTGTATTGTTCATGCCAATACCGTTGTCGGTTCCGACGGGTTTGGTTTTGCTACTTCAAAACTGGGCACACATACCAAACTCTATCAAAACGGAAATGTTGTTATAGAAGACGATGTTGAGATAGGTGCCGGCGTCACACTTGACAGGGCTGTTTTCGGTACAACGCTTATTAAAGAGGGTGTGCGCATGGATAACCTTATCCATGTCGGTCACAACTGTGTCATCGGTGAGTACTCGGTGCTGGTGGCCCAGTCGGGTGTTGCCGGTTCGACGAAGCTGGGACGTAATGTTGTTGTCGGTGGACAGACCGCTTTTGCAGGTCACTTGGAGATAGCACCTTTCACAAACTTTGCAGCCCGTTCCGGTGTGACAAAAAGTATTACCGAGAGCGGCAAGACCTTTGGCGGTTTCCCGCTAATGGAGCAGAAACAGTGGTTGAAACTGCAGATCAAAATAGCACGTCTTTTGAAGTCTTAGTCAAGACTTCACCTTCTTCGGAACCCCTTTATATACTTCTTCTTACTTTTCTCTTACCTCTATTAAACATAATATTTCTTCAAGAAAAAAGAGATACACTATTGCATATTAACAATAAGGAAAACTGATGAGCGGAAAAATGACTTTAGAAACAACTCTCCCACTGGAAGGGACTAAAAACGGTGTGATCTCTATTTCAAAGATCGAAGAGCCATATGGTGCAGATTCAAATACAGTTGCCAGTATCGGTATCTCTTTAGCGGGTAATGCAGAAGAACCGGAGTGGAAAGTACACCTTCCTCTGGGAAACCTTGACGCTGTCATCGAAGCCCTTCAAAAACTGAAATAATCTCTCTTGCACCTTCAATGGTGCAGATGTACTTCGACTCTCTTTAGATCTATCTGTCATCAATAATCATTTTAAATAAAATCTTATAGCTTTATCACAGTAAACCTGTTTTATACTGAATCAATCTTATATTTGGATATCTTATGAAACGCTGCGTTTATATCTGTATTGTTATCGCTATGATCATCGTTTCATCGGGTTATTACTTTTTTAAAACAAAAGAAGAACGTGTCATGGTCTTTCCCAAATGGAAAAAGAGCTATGACCTAACGAAGGGGGTCATGGAGTCAGATGCCCACAACGCCTATATAGAGATACTCCTTAATGAGAGAGCAGTTGATGCCTATGTTGAGATCAAACCGGTGTTTCCTGTGGGCTCAGAGGTCTTTAAACCTCTTTATCGTGATGCGGAGGGCAAAGAGTTCGCCCGTCTTGTCATTATGGTGAAGATGGAAGAGGGGTATGACAGTGAAAATGGTGATTGGTGGTACGGTGTATATGACGAGAGCGGTACACAGATGGCGTATGAAGGACGTATCCCTGAGTGTATAAGCTGTCACGCTATGGCCAAAGAGACCGATTATCTATTCGCCCGCAGTGTTATGAAAAAGTTAAATGGTATCGATACCCATGAACTTTTTGAGTATGATGATTCTGATGACGGGGAAGATTACTAAAACTTACAGCTTCGGCATGCTTTGCACCGGAGTTCACCTCTCCACGCGCACTAGCACGCTGTCGGGTTCACGTCCTGCACAACTCATACCAAATCTGTAAGTTTTAGAGTGAATGTAGACTTTTTTTGGAGCAGTTAATTGTACTCTTTTACAAATGTTTCAATACGTTTAATACCTTTTTCGATGTTCTCCATGCTTGTTGCAAATGAGAATCGGAAGTAACCTTCTGAACCAAAGCCTACGCCTGGAACTACAGCAACTTCTGCCTCTTCAAGAAGACGCTTACAGAATGCTAAAGAGTCATTGGAGATCTCTTTGATGTTGACGAAGAGGTAAAATGCACCGTCTGGCACAAGTACTGAAAGGCCATCGATGCTGTTGAACATCTTGGCAGCAACGTCACGACGCTCCATAAAGGCTTTACGCATCATCTCGATGTCAGCATCGGCGCTGCCGTCCAGACCCGTAATTGCTGCCATCTGCGTAATAGAGTTGATGTTAGATGTACTTTGACTCTGCAGCTTCTTAGTCGCTTTAATAAGGTCGGCATCTGCTGCAGCCATATAGCCAAAGCGCCAGCCTGTCATAGCCACAGATTTGCTCAGACCATTGATCGTGATCGTACGTTTGAACATATCGTCGCTGACTGCTGCAGCAGAAGTAAACTCACCTTCATAGACCAGTTTCTCGTACATCTCGTCACTCGCTACAAGGATGTCTGTACCTTCCAGGACTTTGCCAAGTGCAGTCAGTTCCTCTTTTGAGTAGACAGCACCTGTCGGGTTTGATGGTGTCGTCAAGATCAACATCTTAGTCTTTGGTGTTATTGCCGCTTTCAACTGCTCAGGTGTTATCTTGAAACCGCTGGTATCGTCTGTATCGATCTCAACAGGTGTCCCGCCGCTGTAGAGAACCAGCTCAGGGTAGGTGACCCAGAATGGGG
The DNA here is from genome assembly GCA_039714575.1 of Campylobacterota bacterium. Taxonomy (GTDB): domain Bacteria; phylum Campylobacterota; class Campylobacteria; order Campylobacterales; family Sulfurimonadaceae; genus Sulfonitrofixus. The sequence continues at coordinate 17,016 of JBDLJE010000027.1, forward strand.
CAGGGATAATGACTTCGTTGCCTTCTTCGATCGTTGCCTGCATAAGGTTGAAAAGAGAGTGCTTTGCACCATTGTTGACGATAACTTGATTAAGTCCGTATTCAAGGCTGTTGTCGCGTTTGAGCTTGTCGCAGATGGCCTGTTTAAGAGCAGGGATACCGTCAACGGCTGTATATTTTGTAAAGTCGTCGTTAATCGCTTTGATAGCAGCATCTTTAATGACCTGTGGTGTACCGAAGTCAGGTTCGCCTGCAGAAAAACTAATGACATCTTTACCCTGTGCACGCAACTCTTGCGCGAGTGTTGTCACAGCGATGGTAATTGATTCTGAAAGTGTATGAATACGTTTAGTTAACATGTAGTCGATCCTTGATATATGAAGAAATTATTAGTGAAATTATAGCATCAGTTGAATGAGAATATTATTAGGAAAATAGATTATTTGTATAAGGGCACCTCTAAAAACCTCACATCTCTTTTGCCCTCTGAGGCTGACTAGGGTTTTTAGAGGTGCCCTTAAGGCAGACGTCTTAAAAGTGTCATCGTGATGCGACCGGTTGTCAGAGCGCAATATTAGAAGGTGCTCTTTAGGTCTTGATCGCTTTGAGGAATGATTCGTAGATCTGCTCAAGTTTGAGGTCCTCGTCAAGCAGCTCTTTGTTGTCTTCCATCAAGATATGCTCCAGTACGGCGACACGTTTAAGTAGATATTCAAATAGCTCTTTGTTGATGTCTGGCAGTTTATTGTGGCTGAACTGGTCTTTGTCGCGCCCTTTTTCAATAACATGGGCCGGGATACCGATAGCCGTTGAACCGTCCGGTACTTCGCGTACAACAACAGAGTTGGCACCGACCTTTGCCTCTTCACCGATGACGATGTTGCCAAGTATCTTCGAACCTGCACCGATAACAGCACCGCGACGGACGGTAGGGTGGCGTTTTCCCTCTGCCAGGCTGACACCGCCGAGTGTAACACCTTGATAGATGATAACATCATCTTCAATGATACAGGTCTCACCGATGACAACACCGATGCCGTGGTCTATAAAGACACGACGGCCTATGCGTGCAGCAGGGTGGATGTCGATATTGGTAAAAAACTGGTTGACCCCCATTATCATACGAGCCATACGTTTAAAACCGCCACGATGGAACCGGTGTGCGATACGGTACCAGGCGATAGCCCAAACACCGGGATAGTTGAAGAGAAACTCCATTTTACTGTGGATCGCAGGATCGTTCCTGTAAACGTTTACAAAATCTTCTTTTATTTCAGAAAATAGTGCCAAGTGCTGCCTTTTATAAATACGAAAAAATGAATTGCTATCGTATCATAGTATTAGTTTGTTGTTCTTAAATATCCGTTTTGATATAGATAAAGTTCCAGTTTCTGAAGTGTATCACTTTTTTCTTCTTCTGTTGTAAAGCTGCTATTTGCCAAATTATTTTTAAGTTGGATTAATATTTGTGATTTGTCGTAACCGATATCATCCAAAACATCCAAGATATTTTGCGACTCTTCGATGTTGTGAAGTGTGTAACCATTTTCAGTGACATCGACACTGCACTCGTTGGGATGGGTAAAGAGATTGTGGTTCATCCCCAGTGTCTCCTGGTAAGCACCGACGTTAAAGAAGGCCAAAAAGTACTCCTCTTCATCAAGATCGACATCATGCAGGTAGAGCGGGGCGCTCGGGTCAAACCGGATCTCGCCGTCACTGTCGCAGGTGATGTCCCAAAGTGAAGCCGCGCGGATAGCCGGCTCATCCAGTTTGTTTAACGGCATCACCGGAAACTGCTGCTGCAGACCCCAGTAGTCCGGCATGCTCTGAAAGATCGAGCTATTGATAAGATAACGCTCTTGCAACCGCTCCTGAAGCCGGGTCAGCTCAAGCGTAGGCGAACCTCTCATCATATGCAGTGACTTTTTGATGATCTGATGCACCAGTATCTCTGCATTTGAGCGGTCTTGCAAACTGATATAGCCCAGGTCAAAAAGGGTGAAGAGAGATTCCAGGTGATCTAAGGCATCGTGCATATACTCAATACAGTTCTCTTGTTGCAGCAAGCTGTTAAGCTCACGCAGCTCTTCGACAAGAGGCGGATTAGTATCTGTGAAGTTGAGTGATTTCTCCTGATAGTCCTGTGAGAACAGTTCAAGCACAGGGGTGATCAGTATGGCATGCGAAGCGACAATAAAACGGCCTGATTCGGTAAAGATGTCTGGGTGCTCGACCTCTTTGGCATTCATGATCTCGCGCAGGACATAGACAACATCATTCGCGAACTCTCTCAGTGAGTAGTTGCGAAGACGGTGCTGTTCGTTTTGGGCATACTCTACAGCCAAACCGCCGCCTATGTTGATCGCTGTCAGCCCAACAGCTCCCATATGCTTCAGTTCAGCATAGATATTGCCCGCTTCGCGCAGTGCTTTTTTAAGCGGTGCGATCTCTTCCATCTGCGATCCGATATGAAAGTGGATCATAGAAAAATAGTCGATCAGTCGGTGCTCTTTCAGCAGGGTGATCGCTTCTATGAGCTCTGTAGCCGTGAGACCGAACTTGGCATCCATACCGCCGCTTTTTGCCCAGGTACCGGAACCCGTACTGTGCAGACGTACACGAATTCCAATGTTCGGGATCTTAAGATTAGAGCTGTTGGCAACTTCGATAATAGATTCAAGTTCGCCAATACCCTCCAGTGTCACGGTGATGTTATGGCCCATCTGTGTCGCCATAAAACAGAGTGTGGTCATCTCGGTGTCTTTAAAACCGTTAACGGTGATAGGTGAACCGATAGGGGTCTGTGCAATGGCTAAGATAAGTTCTGCTTTGGAACCGGCTTCAAGTCCATAATTGTATGATGCACCACAGTTGATGATAGACTTTACTGCTTGCGGGTATTGGTTGACTTTGAGAGGAAAGACGGCATTAAAAGAGCCTGTATAGTCGTTCTCATTGATAGCACGCTCAAAGTTTGCATAGAGGTTGTCGATCTGCTTGCCGATAAGATGGGGAAAACGGAGGATGATAGGTCCGCGAAGACCACTGTTTCGGATGTCCTGTGTTATCTCCAAGAGAGAAGGCTGGCTTCCTTTATTAATACAGATCTCACCATCTTTGATAATAAAATTATCGTTACCCCAAATATCAATACCGTAGTTCTTCATCGGCTAGTACCTTAACTTCTTCTCAAAATGCTCATTAATATTAAAATAGATCTGCCCCTGCCGGTTGACATAGGTAAGGTTCTCTTTTTCAAGGTCGTTGATGCTTGCTTTACCCATGACGGCAAGAATAGTCTTGACCCCTTTAATGAGGTTGTTATGGTAGTTGGCGATCTCTCGGCCCTGCTTGACAACAAGAAAAGAGGCCCGTTTTTTAGGGTCTTGTGTCGCAATACCGACAGGACAGATGTGGCCGCCGGTACCGGAACAGACACGGGCACGGATACAGCCGGCACTCATCATAAATCCGCGGGCAATACCTACTGCGTCAGCACCCAGAGAGAGCATAATGGTGACGTCATCAGGCGTCAGGATCTTGGAGCTGGCAATGATGCGCATGTCATCACGAAGGTTATGGCTGCGTAAGACAGTGTCGAGCATGTAAAGTGCATTGCTGGTCGTCATACCGACTGACTCCATCAGCTCTAAAGGTGCAGTGGCACTTCCGCCGTCACCGCCGTCAACGGTAAGGAAGTCAGGGATCGGTTTTCCGGCAGCTTTGCGCTCTTGCATAAGGGCACCCATCTTGTTCAGGTTGACCATGTCTGAGACAACGATCTTGGCACCCACCGGTTTTTTAGAGATACGCTGCAACTCGCCGATAAAGTCCATAAGCTCATCAATCGTGTCGGCATAAGGGAAACGGTTTGGCGAGATAAGGTCTTTGCCCTCTTCAACACCGCGATAGTAGGCGATATCTGCCGTAACTTTGCTGCCGATGATCTTGCCTCCTGTCTGTTTGGCACCCTGGGCGATCTTGATCTCCGTCATCTTGCAAAAACGCATTGTCTTCTCATAACGCAGCGGGTCAAATTTGCCGTCATGGTCGCGAACACCGTAGAGTCCGGAACCGATCTGCAGCGTAAGGTCCGGCATGTCGGCAGGAACCTCTTTTGGAAAGCTCTCCAGCGGGGCATTCCAGTTCACACGAAACAGAGTATGTGAACCCGGATCATAAATATAGGTGTTGTTCGTTTTTTTATTCAACACCATTCTGCGGTAAAATCGAAGTCCTAAGGCATGATTTGACACAAATGAGACCGCCTTGTAGACAAACTTTGCCAAAGGTTTTGACGCTACGATCTCAAGATAACCTGCATTGTTCAAGTCCGGTTTATGTGTATAGAAGTAGTTTGAGGTAAGTCCGCCTTCACCTGTGTTAAGCGGGAATCCGGAGCTCGTTGCACCCAGTGTAAATGCACGAACAGCTTCCGGGCTCAGTGCGCCGTCGCTCATGGCAGAACGGAAGATAGGGGAGTTCGCCATAAAAGGCTTTTCACGCTTTTCGCCAAAGGTGACGGACATATTTTGAGAGACTTCGTTGTCATTGAGCACATGTTCCGTATGTTTCATCACAAAACGTGCACCGGAAAAGGGCTGTGAGATCGAAAATGACATAAAGTTCGGTCTGTTTTTTGCTGCGGTGTAGACCCAGTCGACCTTGTCGCGGGACTCATAGAAGGTCTCATCACCGAAATACTGACGCATCGGTTCACGGAGGAGTTCGAAAAGGTAGCGAAAACGGCCCATCACAGGGTAGTTGATCAGCAGGGAGTGTTTTCTCTGAATATATCTATCATAGACAAAAAGTATGATTACTGCAATGAACAGTACGCTTAAAATAAGTTCTGCAAAATCTCCGAGAAACAGCCAAATACTGTGTATCATCGTAAACCCTTTTTAAAATGTGTTAAGAGGTATCGTCTTGTCCGTTTTAGCTTCCAGGTCTTTTACCCAGACCGTACCGTCATTGCGTTCGTTCTCACCTATGATAGCGCAATAACGGGCATTGACCTTGTCGGCACCCTTGAGGTGGTTCTTGAAGTTTTTACTTTTGTACTCCACGATGACCTTGTCGCTTTTACGCTTGGCCTGTGCTGCTTTCATAATAAGTGGAAGACCTTCGTCATCCATGGTACCGATGTAATAACCGCTGCGTTTAGGTTCAGGCATCTTGATAAGTTCCAGCAGACGCTCTATACCGATAGCAAAACCTACGGCGGGGGTCTCTTTACCATCCAAAAACTCGACCAGTCTGTCATAGCGGCCGCCGCCGGCGATCGCCGACTGTGAGCCGATCTCGTCACTGACAAACTCAAAGGCTGTTTTGGAGTAGTAGTCAAGACCGCGAACAAGGTGGGTGTTGACCTCATAGGCGATATTGTTTTCGTCGAGAAGCTGCTTTAACAGTGTAAAGTCACTCTCGCAATCTTCACAGAGGTTCTGCATCAGTTTAGGGGCATCAGCATAGATGAGCTGACAGCTGCCGTTTTTACAGTCAAGTACGCGGATAGGGTTGGTAGCCTTGCGTCGTGCACAATCTTCACAGATATGCTCTTCATGCGCCTCTAAAAAACCGACAAGCTTGGTACGGTACTCCGGCATACAGTTCTGGTCACCCAGTGAGTTGATCTCAAGTTTATAGCCAATGCCCAAGGCATCAAGAATGTCGACCAGCATCATAATAAGCGTGACATCTTCAACAACACTGGCCACACCAAAACTCTCTATACCAAACTGGTGGAACTCGCGTAAGCGCCCTTTTTGCGGACGCTCGTAACGGAACATCGGCCCATGGTAGAAAAAGCGGTGGATCCCGCCCTGTTTGTCCAGCTTTTTCTGAATAAAAGCACGAACAACACCGGCAGTTCCCTCAGGACGAAGACAGACGTCATTTTCACCTTTGTCAATGAACTGGTACATCTCTTTACCGACGATGTCGCTTGACTCGCCGACTGAGCGTTTGAAAAGCGCCGTCTCTTCCAAAAGAGGGGACTCAAAGTAGGTGAAGCCGTATCGTTTGGCAATCGTAGTTGCCGTCTCTATAAAATATTCAAAACGCTCAGCGTCCGGGGCGAACATATCATTCATACCGCGTAGGGATTGAATCATTTAGTATCCTTGATCTTGTTAATAATTTCTTCGGTTATATCTTCTATTGAGTTTGAGGCATCAATGATGACAAGCTCGATCTCAAGCAGTTTGGCAGCTTCTATCAAAGCATCTTGAATACCGAGCAGGTACTCTGTTCCACGCAGCTCTATGCCGTCGAGCTCTTTTTGCGAGAGTCTGAAGCTAAGCTCTTTTTCGCTCAATTGGAGCAGAAAAAGGGTCTGCGGGTAGTTGCCGTCCGTTGCAAAACGGTTGAGATGCAAGATGGCGGTCTGTGAGATACTCTCTTGTACCATCGCATAAGCGACACCCGACACGACACTGCGGTCAGAGATGACAAGTTTGTCGAGGTTGGGACCGACCACCTCTTGCATGTGTTCTGCACGATCCGCCAAAAAGAGAAGGAACTCCGCCTTGGCGCTCTGTACTTCACCGCTTAGAACAATGTCGCGAATACGTTCACCGATCCTGGTCGCACCGGGCTCTTTCGTGATGACAGCATCCGGGTAGGCCTCTGCAAGACGTGCGATCTGTGTGCTTTTGCCGGCAGTGTCGATCCCTTCTATTGCAATGTACATGACTTCATACTCCCGATGATCTTTTGTACTTCCGGCGGAAGAAGGTGGTCGGTCTTGCCGTTGAACTTCAGCAGGTTTCGAACGATAGATGAGCTGATAAAGGCATTTTTCAGGTTCGGCATCAGGTATACAGTCTCGATCTCTTTGTCAAGCGAGTTGTTCAGGTAACCTAGCTGCAGCTCGTATTCAAAGTCGCTCACCGCACGCAGACCACGGATGATGATCTTAGACCCAAGTGAATTTGCCAAGTCGACAGTGAGGTTGTCAAATCCGACAACACGGGCAGTTGGTGTCTCTTCTATAGCCACTTCAACCATCTTTATACGTTCATCAAGCGTGAACATAGGTCTCTTGTCGCGAGAGTCTGCCACAGCGACAATGACTTCGTCAAAAAGGTTGGCAGCTCGCTTGATGATGTCAAGGTGTCCATTGGTAATAGGGTCGAACGTTCCGGGATAGAGGGCTATCTTAGGGCTAGTCATTATCACTCCAGCGTTTATATAAATTGTTTTCAATACCGATAAGGTCAAACCATTTACCGATCATAAAGTCTTCCATCTTCTCCAGGGTGTCCTGTTCGGAGTAGTAGGCCATCACAGGCGGTGCGATGATGATGCCGAGCGTGGAGAGTTTGTGCATGTTCTCCAGGGCTATCGGTGAAAAGGGCATCTCTCTTGGGGCTAAAAGCAGTTTCTTCTGCTCTTTGATCATCACACTGGCCGCACGTGTTGTCAGGTTATCGGCTATACCGACACTGACTTTGGCCAAGGTGTTCATGCTGCACGGAATGATCATCATCGCGTCAATACCGAAAGAGCCTGATGCGACAGAGGCCCAGATAGCCTCATCTTTGTGAAGCGTAATGTTCTCTTCTTTGTCCAGTACGATCTGGGCATGATCGGAGATGATGAGATGCTTTTCAACACTCTTAGGCAGGGCACGAAGAGCTTTTATACCGAGACTCGCGCCACTTGCACCGCTGATGGCTATTAGGACTTTCATAACACCTCAAATATGTATCTTGTATTTAGTCTTGTAATAATAGCATTTTTTGCTGATTTCTATGTTGTATTTACAGGTAAAGGGCGGTACAGCCATTAAGGCTTCTCAAGCATTTTCAAAAAGGCTTTAATGTAGTGTTTAGGCAGCGAAAGGGTGGATCTGATGTTTTGTTTGTTGATCAATATCAGATCGATCCCGCTCTCTTGGACACTGCGAAGCTGTTGAAGTGTGAAATCGATGGTGTACTCTTTGTAGTAATGTCCCTCTCTGATGGCCGAGTAGTGGGCATTGATCTTTAGCGGTGCCGCGCCTGTAGAGTAAACGGCAATAAAGTCTCGCCAATTGTCTGCTCTTCGTTCCAGCCAGAGGTAGTAGCGCGGGTTTTTTGTTTTGAGAAGGGCACTGCCGTTTTTATCGGGTAGACGTGCGACCAGATAGATGAGATAGCTCTCATCAAAGGTCTTGATCTCATAGGGAAGTGTTGCAATGATCTTTTCTTGATACTTGGGTTCATAAGCTATAATGCGATGCTCTAAAAGATAGGCAGTTGTGATCTCCGGCACAGGTGTTGGTTCTACTTGGAGTTTCTCATCCTTTTTAGCACAGCCGCTAATGATGAAAAGAGTGATGATCAGCAAAAAGATCTGTATTTTAGAGAGATGTGTTTTATGCACGCCAATATCCATATGTAAAGGTGTCACTAGTGCAAAATCATACCATAAAGCGTAAAAACAGATGAAAATAGCCGCAAACAAACTCTTTATAGCTCTATTAGTCATACCTGTTTTCTATTTTACCCTTTGTGCAGAAGCGATCAGTAAGAAAAACTATGGTGTGATCACCGTGTCGGAAGTGACCAGTGTTTATGACGGTGACACTTTCCGGGCAAACATACAAGAGTACCCTGAACTTATCGGATATAGAATAGGTATACGCATTAACGGCATCGACACACCTGAGATGCGCGGAAAGTGTCAAAAAGAGAAGACCTTGGCCAGAGCAGCAAAACAGTTCACCGTTACGCAGCTAAGAGGGGCAGAGAAGGTCGAACTGCGAAACATGAAACGCGGAAAGTATTTTCGCATTGTGGCGGATGTTTATGTGGACGATAAAGATCTTGCACAGATGCTTATAGACAATGACTTGGCGGTAGTCTATGATGGCGGCCGCAAAGCAAAAGATTGGTGCAAATAGAGAGTATATACTGTTGTAGAGAAATATTTTAGATTTCACATAACTTTAAGTAAAACCTCTCTATAATTTCGGCCTTACAAACATGCCGCCGTGGTGGAATGGTAGACACGTCGGATTCAAAATCCGATGTCGCGAGACGTGCCGGTTCAAGTCCGGCCGGCGGTACCACCC
>JBDLJE010000028.1:0-25981 GCA_039714575.1 Campylobacterota bacterium
ACCCCTTAACATTGCGCTAATCGTTTATTACTATAATAGCAGAAAGAGTGATATAAGGGTCGGGGGCAAAGTGCATTATTTTCTGCTTAGTATCTTGTTGACCGGAACACTGCTCTGCGCTCAGGAAGTGACCGACTCCAATTCAACTTTTCAAAACAGTACACAAGAGTATGCCTCTGACAGTAATGCCACTGCAACCGAGAGTGAAGAAGCGGGTTTTACAGATGACTTCGAAGATGAGTTTGCGGAGGAAGAGTTTGCCGACGATGCGTTCAGCGACGAGTTCTCGGAAGAGGAGGAGCTCTTTGACCCCCTGAGCGGCTACAACCGTGTTATGACCGGTTTTAACGACGGCCTCTATGTCTACGTGCTCGACCCGGTACTGTTCAGAGGGTACAACTACATCCCTGAGCCGGCCCGGGTCTCGGTCAACAACTTTTTTGAGAACCTCTACTTCCCGGTGAGCGTTGTCAACAACATCCTGCAGCTGAAGGTCAAGAACACAGCGACAGAGACACTCCGTTTTGTCATCAACTCGACCGTGGGTGTGCTGGGACTGTTCGACCCCGCCCGCAGCTGGTTCGGACTCGAACCGCACCAGGAAGACTTTGGACAGACGCTTGGACATTACGGCGTCGGCAGCGGGTTTCACATCGTCCTCCCCTTTTTCGGACCGACGAACCTGCGAGACCTGAGCGGGGACTTTGTTGACTTTTATGTCAATCCGATCTATTATGTGGATGTGCGTAAATATAACGTCGTGAACAACATGTACCAAGGGTGGGCGGTCATAGGCTATAAACAGTTCAACAAGATGTCGACCAACACAAAAGAGTATGACAATGTGCGTCAGGATGCGTTGGAGCTCTACCCGTTCATACGCGACCTGTATGAACAGAACCGTCAAAAACAGATCGAGGAGTGATCGTGCGAAACAACAGACTTTTAACCATTTTTACACTGCTCGCCTTTATAGGCTTTGCACAACTGCTCAGCGCCGATGACAAAACAGACATTCAGGTCATGATGAAAAAGAATATCGGCAAGGTCACAAGCCTGATCCAGGACAAGACAATTTCCAAAGAGGTTCGCAACAGCCGGATCGAGACGATGATAAAGCCGCTATTTGACTTTGGACTGATGGGACGTCTGAGCCTTGGAAAAACACAATGGAAAAAGATCACCCCCGAAGAGCGAAAACGCTTTAGTACGCTTTTTGAAGAGCGTGTTAAAACGTCCTATATGAGTAAAATTGACCTCTACACCGATGAGGTGGTCACCGTCGGTGAGGCCGTTCAGGTCAAAAGCAGGATCCACCTGCCGACCTATTTCATCACCAAAAACAAGAAAAGAGACATCCTCTATAAGTTCTACAAGTCAAAAAACAGAGGCTGGCTGATCTATGATGTCGACATCCTGGGGGTGAGCATTATTCAGACCTATCGCACGCAGTTTGCAGGTATTTTGAAAGAGGACTCCTTTGCGATACTGATGGAGAAGTTGAAAATATCGGAATCATGAGTTTGGTAAAGGTGCAGGGATGCTAAAACGGTTTTACGGCGACATTGTTCTTAAATACCCCAAAAGCATCCTGCTGCTGCTCTTTTTTGCGGTGGCCTTTCTCGGTACGCAGGCTTTTAAGATGGAGGTCGACGCCTCGGCAGAGACACTGCTGCTCGAAGATGACAAAGACCTCCGCTTCGCCCGTCTTATAAGCGAGCGCTACCAGACGCCGGACATTCTTGTTATCGCCTACAGCCCCAAAGAGGACCTTCTCTCGGAGACAACACGTGCAGAGATCAAAGGGCTCAGTGATGAGCTGAACGAACTGCCGGGCGTGGCGTCTGTTATCTCTCTTCTGAACGTACCCTTGATGCAGAGCCCCGCCAAACCCCTCAAAGAGATGTTGGAGAACATCCCGACACTTGAATCGCCCGAGATCAACCGGACCATGGCAAAGTATGAGCTGCTCAACAGCCCCATCTACAAAAACAATCTCATCAGCGAGGATTTTAGAACGACGGCGCTGATGATCAACCTTAAGACGGACGAGCGTTACCGCGAACTGCTGAAACAGCGAGACGCTCTGCGGCAAAAAGAGCGCGACAAGACGATCAGCAGTGCTGAAAAAGCGGAGCTGCAGAACGTGGCGAAGAGCTTTAAACTTCACAGAGACATGCTGCGTCTGGTCGAACATAAGAACATTGAAGACGTACGTGCCGTAATGGAGGGCTACCGCGAACATGCAACGCTCTTCTTGGGGGGAGCAAGTATGATCTCCGATGACATGATCACCTATGTCAAAAAAGACCTTCAGAATTACGGCATCATCGTCCTGCTTCTTTTGATCGTCGTCTTGTGGGTGGTGTTCAGAGAGCTGCATTGGGTACTCATACCGGTGATGATCGTCACTGTCTCCATCATCTCCAGCGTCGGCCTGCTCGGGATGTTCGGCTGGGAGGTGACGGTTATCTCCTCCAACTTCGTCTCTTTGCAGCTTATTATCACGATGTCGATCATCATTCACCTCATAGTGCGTTACAGAGAGCTTGCCGGTCAGAACGGTGGTGCGACGCAGCATGAACTGGTGCTGGGCACGGTGACCTCCATGGCAAGACCGACCTTTTTTGCCGTTATTACGACCATAGCCGGTTTTGCCTCGCTGATCTTCTCGAACATCCTGCCCGTCATCAACCTTGGTCTGATGATGAGTATCGGCATCGCGGTCTCACTGCTGTTGACCTACCTGATCTTCCCGACCATCGTGATACTGATGCCAAAAAGCAGACCCTATACCTACTTTGAGTCCAGGTTCTCGCCGACAAGACTGTTTGCCGTCGTAACGGAGCGCTACGGGAACCTGGTCATCGCTCTAAGTCTTGTCATTGTTGTCTTCAGTGTCTCCGGCGCGTCTAAGCTGATGGTGGAGAACAGCTTTATCAACTACTTTAAACCCTCTACCGAGATCTATCAGGGGATGGCGGTCATCGACAAGCAGCTGGGCGGAACGACCCCGCTGGACATCATCATCGACTTTCCGCCGGAGGTTAAAACTGCACCGCAGCAGGAGAGTCAAGCCCCGGATGACGAGTTCGCCGAGTTTGATGAGTTCGAAGAGGAGCTGAGCGCCTCTGAACATGAAGCACAGTACTGGTTCACAGCCGAAAAGATGAACACGGTCAGGAAGGTACACGCTTACCTGCAGAGTGTGCCCGAAGTGGGCAAAGTCCTCTCTCTTGGGACCATGCTGGAACTTGGACGAACTCTTAACGAGGGCAAGGAGCTTGACGACTTTCAGCTGGCGCTGCTCTATAATGAACTGCCCGAAGAGTTCCGGGGCATCATCCTTGACCCCTATATCAGTATAGAGAACAACCAGACCCGCTTTTCGCTTCGTATCGTTGACTCAAATGATGAGCTCAGACGTGACGAGCTGCTTAAAAGTATCAAAGAGGAGCTTGTCACTGAGGTCGGGGTACCGGAACAAAACGTCCGCCTCTCCAACGTTATGGTCCTCTACAACAACATGCTTCAGAGCCTCTACAGCTCCCAGATCCTGACGCTCGGCATCATGGTCCTGCTGCTTTCGGTGATGTTCTTCATACTGTTCAGGTCGCTAAAGGTCGCCTTTATCGCCATGATAGCCAACCTTATTCCCATCAGCGTCATCTTCGGTTTTATGGGCTGGAGCGCAATTCCTCTGGACATGATGACCATCACCATCGCGGCTATCAGTGTCGGTATAGCGGTGGATGACACCATCCACTACCTCTACCGCTACAAGATAGAGTTCGCCAAAGACGGGGATTACATCGCCGCGATGCACCGCTCGCATGAGAGTATCGGTTATGCGATGACCTACACCTCTGTTGCCATCATGACAGGGTTCCTTATTTTGGTACTCTCCGCCTTTATCCCGACCATCTATTTCGGGCTGTTGACCGTGCTGACGATGTTCATGGCCATCGTCGCCGACCTGCTGCTGCTGCCGAAGTTGATCCTGATGGTGAAGCCGTTTGGAAACAGATCGTAAAATTAGGTTTTTTTAGGTTTTTTATGGATTTTTCATTATAATTAATTATGATATTTTAGAATGTCTGGATCTGTTCAGGGGGTCTTGACTAATATGACGATTGATTTTTAAGAGGTTGAGTGTGCATAATGATCAAAATAACGATTTAAACAAGGTCTCTAACGCCCTTAAAGCCAGTGTCCAGCTTAACCAAGAGTTAACAGAGCGTATGGAGTTGGCACTTCTAGGCAGCAATGACGGTCTGTGGGACTGGAATATTGTGGATGACACTGTCTACTTCTCTCCAAGATGGAAAGAGATGCTTGGCTTCAGCGACGATGAGCTCCCCAACGAAGTATCCAGCTGGGCCGACCGTATTCACCCTGATGATGTTGACGAGACATGGGACGCTGTTCATAAAAATGTCAATGGAGAGACCGAATATTATGAGAATGTCCACCGCCTGAGACACAAAAACGGAGGGTGGGTCTGGATCCTTGACCGAGGAAAAGTCCAGTTTGACGAAAAGGGCACAGCTGTCCGTATGCTGGGTACCCACACCGATATTAGCGATGAGAAAAAGATGCAGCTTCAGTACGCGCATCAAGCCCAGATCATCGAGCAGGTGCACGACTCTGTTGTATCGACTGATCTTAAGGGCAACATTGTCAGCTGGAACAGAGGCTCTGAGAGCATGTTAGGCTATACAGTCCAGGAGATGCTGGGTAGACATATTACGGCCATCTATCCCGAAGAGGACTATCCCGAAGCTTTTAAAGACATGGCGATCTTAAAAAAGAGAGGAAGGCACCGGACTGTCGTACGTCTTCTCAAGAAGTCTAAAGAGATCATCTATGCGGAGCTGTCACTCTCACTGCTGAAAGATGAGAAAGAGAAGCCTATCGGTATGGTGGGCTATGCGCAGGACATCACTGATCGCAAAAAAGCCGAAGACGAACTGCATGCTCAACGCATCAACCTGCAGCATCAGGCCCACCACGATGCACTGACTCAGCTTCCCAACCGTACTCTTTTAAATGACCGTTTGGAGCAGGCTGTCGAGAAGGCCAGACGCAACAAAACGCTTTTTGCGCTCTTTTTTATAGACCTCGACCGCTTTAAACAGATCAACGACTCTTTGGGACATGCTGTCGGCGACAAGCTCCTAAAGGCGGTGACCGACCGTCTTAAAGCCGCTATTCGCAAAGAGGACACCCTGGCACGTTTAGGCGGGGATGAGTTTACGATCATCATGGAGGAGCTCTCAAACGCGCAAGACTCATCCGTACTGGCACAAAAGATTCTTGAGTCATTACAGCAGCCTATAAAGGTCGACGGTCACACACTCTATGTCTCAAGCAGTATCGGTATCAGTCTCTACCCGCAGGACGACACCGATGCCGGCAACCTTTTAAAGTATGCCGATGCCGCTATGTACAGAGCGAAAGAGGAGGGGCGTAACAACTTCCAGTTCTATTCAGCTGAGATGACGGAACTGGCACTCGAGAGGCTTGTCATGACGACCAGCATGCGTCAGGCACTTAAAAATGAAGAGTTTGTGGTTCACTATCAACCGCAGATGGATGCAGAGAACAATGCCTTAATCGGTCTGGAAGCCTTGGTACGATGGCAGCACCCTCTTAAAGGCCTGCTTGCGCCTATACATTTTCTTACTTTAGCGGAAGAGACAGGAATGATCATTGAACTGGACCACTGGGTCATGAAAACGGCTATCAAACAGGTGGCGGTATGGTACGAAGAGGGGTTGAAACCCGGTGTTCTCTCCATCAACCTGTCGATGAAGCAGTTGGAACATCGCGACTTTATACAACTGGTTCAAGCGACGATCGAGACCTATGATTTCAGACCGGAGTGGCTGAAGCTTGAGGTCACGGAAGGCCAGGTGATGCAGAAACCTGAAGAGGCTATTGCCAAACTAAACGAGATCAATGCTCTGGGTATCGGTATCTCCGTGGATGATTTCGGAACCGGCTACTCCTCGCTCTCCGCTCTGAAACGTCTGCCTATCAACACGCTAAAGATCGACCGCTCATTTATTGTTGATATCCCTAAAGATGAAGAGGATGCCGCTATTATCAGAGCGATCATTGCACTTGCAAAGAGCCTTGACCTTGACCTTATCGCCGAAGGCGTCGAGACGGTTGCCCAAAAAGAGTTTTTGCTGGCAAACGACTGTAAAAATATTCAGGGCTACTACTATAGCCGCCCGATACCGGCAGAAACTATCCATGACCTGCTTATAGAAGAGAGAGACTAGCCCTTTTTTGTTCTGATCTGACGAAAAGAGATATTAGGTGACTTTGGGTGACCATTTTCATTGTTTGTTAAACATGAGATACTTAAGCCATACACGTTATTTCCTGACACATTTTTTATTAGCCATTGTACACCTCTCCAAAGTTTCTGCTGTTGACCGCATCAAGTAACTGCTTATGCTTCTTTGGCTTCTTATCTCTTTTCGGCTTTAGTACCTGAAGTGATTAGCAGCTTACATGGAGTGATTTGGTAGACCGTCAAATAGACATTTATCAAGGGCTTACTGAACATTCTACTGACTATTGGATTTTTCAGATAAATATAGCAAAGTTTAAAATTGTTTGGAAGTCTATAATATAGGGGTTTGTGGATGGTGGTCCTTACAAGACTTGAACTTGTGACATCTACCTTGTCGAGGTAGCGCTCTACCAACTGAGCTAAAGGACCATAATGTAAAAGAGATGGGAATAATACACTAGGCTTACTTAAATTGATTTTAGAAAGCCTGTGTATATGCTATTTAAATGCCTCTGTCTCTTCATTCTCTTTGCAATACTTCGGCCAGAAGTTTAAAATAAGCAGCCATACAACGGCAAGGTCGATCATGACATCGGCAAAATTGAAGATCGCAAAGTTGAATCCGCAGTGCCAGAAGATGTAGTCTACGACACCGCCGTGAATAAAACGGTCATAAACGTTTGAGAGCCCGGCACCGATAAGCATACCGGCAGGGATCATATAGCAGAGCTTTTTGAGGCTGATGACATAGGCCAGGACACCAGTGATCAAGACAAGCTGCAGCCACTTAAGATACTCCTCCAAAAACGAGAGCATGGAGAAGGCGACGCCGTAGTTAAAGATAAGACGCATATTGATGCAGCTTGTCTCGTAGACATCGAGAGAGCGGTGGTAGAGCTCTTCTTGCGGCAGAGAGTAGATCTCCATCGCTTTGAGTATAAAGAACTCTTTGATCCCTTGGTCGATAATGAAGATGCCGACAAGAGAGAGGGTCAGGATAAGAAGAGATTTAGCCATTGAGCGCTTTCTTGAAAAAGTCGGTAAGATCATCCATCGCTGTTTCCATTGCTTTAGCATCTTTGCCTTCGAGCAGTACACGCAGCTTGTTCTCAGTTCCAGAGTAACGGACAAGGTGACGGATGTGTGCTTTGTCGAGGGCGGTATATTTTTCATTTAAGCCGGCGATGCTCTCAAGCGGTTTTTTCTCTTTGATATTGAGGTTGACCAGCTTTTGCGGGTAGAGGCTGAACGGACGCAGAACTTCAGAAGCACTTTTTTTGCTGCTGATGACCAGGGCCAGTGTCTGTAGAGCAGAGACCAGACCGTCGCCTGTTTTTGCATAGTCATGCATAATAACGTGACCGCTCTGCTCACCGCCGAAGTTGATCCCCTCTGCGTTCATGATCTCCAAAACGTATTTGTCACCTACGTTGGAGCGATGCAGTGTCAGGTCGTTCTCTTGCATAAAGTCTTCAAGACCCTGATTGCTCATAACGGTAGAGACGATCCCGCTGCCTTTAAGTTGGTCGCTCTCTTTAAGGTAGAGGCCTAACGCTCCAAGAAGATGGTCGCCGTCGACTACTTCGCCTTTTTCGTCAACGACTACGATCCGGTCGGCATCGCCGTCAAGACCGAAACCGATGTCGGCGCGGTATTCGACCACTGCTTTTTGTACATCAGCCGGGTGGAGTGCGCCACACCCTTCGTTGATGTTAAAGCCGTCTGGTTTGTCGTGCAGGACAATGACCTCTGCACCAAGCTCTTCCAAAACAGTGGGACCGACTTTATAACCGGCGCCGTTGGCAGTGTCGAGGACAATGCGCATGCCTTGAAGCGAGAACTCTTTGTTAAAAGAGTTTTTGAGCTGGACGATGTAACGTCCAATAACATCATCAATGCGTTTTGCCTTGCCGATATTTTTGCCGGTGACGGCCGCAGCACTCAGTTTTGCATCATCTCGGGAGATCGCTTCGATCTTCGCTTCGATCTCTTCAGAAAACTTGTTTCCATGCGCGTCAAAAAACTTTATGCCGTTGTCTTCGTATGAGTTATGGCTTGCCGAGATCATGATTCCGGCATCACAACGCATGTTCTCTGTTAAAAAAGCGATGGCGGGTGTCGGCATCGGTCCGATCTCGATGACATCGTAACCAACGGCAGTAAGTCCGCTGACGATGGCGTTTTCTATCATATAGCCGCTGCGGCGGGTGTCTTTGCCGATCAGGATCTTGTTGGTCTTTGCACTGTCTTTAAAGTAGATGCCGGCAGCCATGGCAACCTTCATTGCCAGTGAAGCAGTCAGGAAAGTTCCCGCTTCGCCGCGGACCCCATCTGTTCCAAATAATTTCATTTTATACCTTATTCAAAGTTCTCTAAGATGTTTAACTTGCTTTTAATTATATTTAAGCTAATATTCTACCTCAAATTTTATTATAACAAGGATAATGCAAATGGCAAATCACAAGTCAGCATTGAAGAGAATCCGTCAGACTGAAACACGTACTGAACGTAACAGATTCTATCGCACGCGTCTAAAAAACATCGTTAAAGCAGTTCGTACAGCTATCGATGAAGGTAACAAGGAAGAAGCTGCTGCAGCTTTCAAGATCGCTAACCAGCAGATCCACAGATTTGTAAGCAAAGGTATCTTGAAAAAAGAGACTGCTGCTCGTAAAGTAAGCCGCCTTCACCAAGCTGTTAACGCTATCTAAGGGCAGTACCCCTTTTGATGTTAGCAGATAAACTAACCCCTGTTCTGAACCGCTATGATGAACTGACTGAGCTGCTTAGCTCACCGGACGTAGCTTCAGACATCACCAAGATGACAGAGCTCTCCAAAGAGCAATCCGGACTCCTCGCACTCGTAGAAAAAACCAAAGAGTACAAAGCACTGTTACAAGAGATCGATGATAACAAAGAGATGTTGTCGGATGCAGAGTTAGGTGAGATGGCGAAAGAGGAGCTTCGTGAACTGGAACCTCAGGTGCCATTGATCGAAGATGAGATCAAAAAGCTGCTGATCCCCAAAGACCCCAATGATGAGCGAAATATCATCGTCGAGCTTCGCGCTGGAACGGGCGGGGATGAGGCAGCGCTCTTTGTCGGTGACCTTTTTAACGCTTACACGCGTTATGCTGATCTTAAAGGGTGGAAGATCGAGTTGATGAGTACAAGTCCGTCTGATGCAGGCGGGTATAAAGAACTTATTGCACTGATCAAAGGCGACCAGGTGTTTAGCCGTCTGAAATACGAGGGTGGTACCCACCGTGTTCAGCGTGTGCCTGCAACAGAGTCTCAGGGACGTGTTCACACCTCTGCGATCACCGTTGCGGTGATGCCTGAGGTCGATGATGTAGAGATTGAGATCGATCCTACTGATCTTAAGATCGATGTTATGCGCGCTTCCGGTAATGGTGGACAGTCGGTCAACACTACCGACTCGGCTGTACGTATAACGCACCTGCCAACGGGACTTGTTGTGACCAACCAGGACCAGAAATCACAGCATAAAAACAAAGATAAAGCGATGAAGGTTCTTAAAGCCCGTCTTTATGATCTTCAACTGCAGGAAGCACAGGCAAAAGACAGTGCTGCGCGTAATGAGCAGGTGGGGACGGGTGACCGCAGTGGACGTATTCGTACCTACAACTACCCGCAGAACCGTATCTCCGACCACCGTATTACCTTGACGCTTTACCGTCTTAATGAGATCATGCAAGGCGGTCTTCTTGAAGAGGTGATCGATCCGTTGATCACAGACGCGCAAGTCAAAAGCATGGAAGCAGCCGGCCTAAGCTGAAACTTTTATCCCTGCAGTTGGCTTTTTATTAACGCTCTCTTACATTAATCCACGCATCATCAAATACCAATACATCGGTTTAAGCATATGCAGGTCAAAGAACCACCAAAGCCTACTTGGATTCTCAGGTGCTAAGAATGGGATAGACGGTGCCAGTCCATCATAGTTGAACTCAGCCATGATGATCTCACCATATCCCGCTTTCAGTGGACAGACCGTATAGCCATCGAATTTCTCTTTAAGCTCTTGACCTTGCATCTCAGCAAGCAGGTTTCCAACCACAATAGGGGCGTGGTGGCGCGCACTTCCACCCGTTTTACCCATAGGAATACCACAGACATCACCGATACCAAAGACATTTTTGTAACGGCGGTGTTGTAGACTCTTTCTGTCAACTTCCAGCCACCCTTTGCCTGTCCCTTTTTGCCAACCAAGTTTTGACTCATGGACCGCTTTGGCAGCAGTCATTGGCGGTACAATATGGATAAAGTCATACTCCAACTCGACAAGTTCACGCTTGGTGATCGTGTCATACTCTTCAAGCTCTTCATCATAGGCACCTTTGATCTCATAACTGTGCTCAAATGTTGCGATCTTCGCATACTTGTCAATAGATATAAGGTTGTGTTTGAACTTATTGGTGATGGTGTCGTAACGTTTTTGGACCTCGGCAAGGGAGTCTGCAATTTTTTCATGAATAAAAAGTTTTCCGCTGCTGGTCGCAAAGGTATAGTCAGCAGAAAGCCCTCTTTTTTTGAGGTGGTCTGCGGAGAGGTAGAGAATCTTATGGGACACTCCGCCGCACTTTACAGGGGTGTTGGGTTGAGTGTAGATCACACGCTGTTTTTTACTGGTGGCTGAGGCCTGGCTAAGTGCATTAAACCAATCCCAGGTGATCGAACCGCCCTCTGCTGTCCCTTTTTCCATGTTACTGAGATAGACGCTGGCAATTCCCTTCGTTCCGATATCTTCTTCTTTCAGCCCTCTGATCCAGTCGTAATGGTAGTCGATGCCCGCTGCAACGACCAGGTAGTCATAAGCCACCTCTTCGCCGCTGCGTGTCTTTAGTGTGTTGTTGTCAGGATCGAAGGCGGCAACTTCATCTTTGATCCAGTTCACATCATCAGGAATAAAGTCGCTGTTTGGCTTGGTCAGGTCATCACTGAGATAGAGCCCGGCTGCCTGAAAGACCTGCCCCGGCTGATAGATATGAAGTTCATTCGGTGCGATAATAGTGATATCCGGACTCTTCAAACTTGAATGCAGACGCGCAAGCGCCATGATGCCACCTGCTCCTGCACCGACAATAACGATCTTGCCTTTTACATCAATGGTAGCTGCTGCGGAGATCGTACTTGATGATGTAGAGGCAAGTATGCCGGCGGCAATAGGCGAGATTCCCATAAGTTTAAGGGCATCACGACGTGAAAGCATGTCAGGGTTACTGCTTTTTTTGAGCAGCTCTTTTAAATCTTTATTATTCATTGGAGAGAACCTTTATAATATACAGTGATCTATCTTAACGTATATGGTTTAAAAAAGGATCAGTTTATTCGTCAATTGATAAAACCATTGGTGATAGAGGCAGTTCATAGGTTTTACAGAAGTGCTGTTTTGCGTTGAAAAGTCGCTTCTTAAGTACTTTTTACTCTAAACAAGGCGACTTTTCGCTAAAATCACGCAAATTTTAATATCTTCAAATGTACACTCTGCCTATTGTAGTGGTGGGTGCTTTGAAAGAGGATGTAAGTATGAGCGCAATCGCGATTAAACACAATGATGAGGTCATCGACCTTCTAACAGCTGAAGCACAAGGCATTACCGGAGAAGAGATCGAACTCGACAACTCTCCTGAGTCACTCGAAGTGCTTCGTCACTCAACAGCCCACCTGATGGCGCAGGCCATCAAGTCACTCTACCCGGACGCTGAGTTCTACGTCGGTCCCGTTGTCAAAGAGGGTTTCTACTACGACTTTAAGACCAAAGAAGAGATCGGTGAGGGTGACCTTAAAAAGATCGAAAAGGCGATGTTGGGCTTTGCCAAAAAGAAGTTCCCGATAGAGCGTTATGAGATCACGATGGATGAGGCAAAAGAGAAGTTTGCGGATGACCATCTGAAGCTAGAGGTGATGAAGCGTATTCCGGGCAACACGATCTCTATCTACAAGCAGGGTGAATTTGAAGACCTCTGCCGCGGCCCACACCTGCCAAACATCGGTCTTATCCGCAGTTTTAAACTGCTTAAGATCGCGGGTGCCTACCTTGGCGGCGACTCTAAAAATGAGATGCTGACACGTATCTACGGTATCGCTTTTGCGGACAAAGCGTCCCTTAAAGAGCATATGACGATGTTGGCTGAAGCGGAGAAACGTGATCATCGTAAGATCGGTGCACAGATGAAGCTTTTTAGCTTCCGTGAAGAGGTCGGTGCAGGTTTTCCTATCTGGCTTCCGGCCGGCGGACGTCTTCGTGCCCGTCTGGAATCACTTCTTTTCAAAGCACACCGTAAACGCGGTTATGAGCCGGTACGCGGTCCTGAGATGCTCCGTTCAGACCTCTGGATGACCTCTGGTCACTACCAGAACTACGGTGAGAACATGTACTTTACGCAGATCGATGATGTGGAGTTCGGTGTTAAGCCGATGAACTGTGTCGGTCACATCAAGGCGTATGAAGATGAGCCGCACTCATACCGTGATCTTCCGCTGAAGTATTTTGAGTATGGTGTTGTACACCGTCATGAGATGACAGGGGCGCTTCACGGCCTTTTCCGTGTTCGTGAGTTCACTCAGGATGATGCACACATCTTCTGTACGGCTGAGCAGATCGAAGAGCAGATCATCGAGGTGGTTGACTTTGTTGATCGTATTATGACAACATTTGAGTTTGACTACAAGATGATGATCTCGACCAAGCCGGAAAAAGCGGTCGGCGATGATGAGGTCTGGGAGATCTCGACCAATGCCCTTAAGACGGCGATGGATAAAAATGAACTTGCCTATGAGATAGACGAGGGAGGCGGCGCCTTTTACGGGCCTAAGATCGACATCAAGATCACGGATGCAATCGGTCGCGAGTGGCAGTGTGGAACGATCCAGCTCGACTTCAACCTGCCGGAACGTTTTGAACTTGAGTACAGTGGCGATGAGAACAATAAAATCCAGCCTGTAATGATACACAGAGCAATTTTAGGTTCTTTTGAACGATTTATAGGTATATTAACGGAACATTATGCCGGTGAGTTCCCGATGTTCGTTGCGCCGACGCAAGTTGCCATCGTTCCGATCGCTGAACCGCACAACGCATATGCCAAGGAGTTGGCAGATAAACTGATCGACCTGGGCGCTGACAGCGAGATATTCTCGAAGAACGAGAGCCTGAACAAACGTATCAGAACTGCTGAAAAAGGGCGTGTTCCTATGATCATCGTCTTAGGCGATGAAGAGGTAGAGAACAAAACAATTGCCGTACGTGACAGACGAAGTCGCGAACAATATAATCTTAGTGAAGCAGAGTTCTTGACTATGATACAACAAAAAATCAATGAGGTAAATTTTTGAACCGAAAAAAAGACAACACCATAATGAACGAAGACATTCGCGTAAGCGAAGTTCGTTGTAATGTAGATGGCGGCGAGTCATTAGGCATTATTCCAACAAGAGAAGCCCAAGCGCAAGCAGACGAGATGGGACTGGACCTGGTTCTTATTGCTCCAAATGCTACGCCGCCGGTCGCTAAGATCATGGATTATGGCAAGTTCAAATACCAGGAAGAGAAGAAGAAGAAAGAGCAGCGTAAAAACCAGATCAAAGTTGAGATCAAAGAGATCAAACTTTCGGTCAAGATCGCTGATAATGACATCAGTTACAAAGTCAAACATGCGCGCGAGTTTTTAGAAGCAGGCAAGCTTGTAAAGTTCCGTGTCTTCCTTCGCGGACGTGAGATGGCACATCCTGAAGCGGGTCGTGAGGTTCTTTTGAGAGTCTGGCCTATGGTTGAGGATGTTGGGGTTATGGATAAGTCGCCGCGTTTTGAAGGTCGTTACTACAACATGCTAGTTACACCAATAAAAAAAGACGACAACAAAAAGAAGTAATAGCTTCGGCACATCTTGCACGAAAGTCTAGCTCTCGACGCACACTAGTGCGCTGTCGGCTAGACATTTCGCACAATCTGCACCTGAGAGCCGTTAAGAAAAAGCCAACTGCTTGGCTTTTTTAGGATCGGAACCAAAGCAGATGTACGAAGTACCTGCGACGGATGACCTCCGCCATCTTTTCATTTACTATTTTGAAAACAGTATCTTCATGATCTCTTCATCGCTTTTCTCTTGTGCTTTTTCGGAGAGAAATCGTAAATATTTGTGGCCGTACTGTTTGCAGACGAGTTCCATATCGTCCAGCAGTTGCAGATAGGGCGCTATGAGGTGTTTGTGGAGGTGACTGTCTTGATCCAGCCTGTAGAGCAGGTTCATGAGCTGCCCGCCTGAAAGCTTGAGGTTGAGAGCGAAGCTGTACAGGGTGATGAGAGCAAGTGCGTGCAGTTTATAGTCACACTCTTCGTTCTCGTCTGTATTCTTATTTTTTAGACACTGCTCTTCAACATAGCAAAATTCCTCTTCTACTTGTATGATCATAAGTGTTAAATCTGTTTCTGACATAGATAAAGTATAGCAAAATTAAGTGTCTAAAAAGTGTGAAAAAGGTTTAGCTATGATGAATAGCCTTTTTAGATAAATTTCGCTATAATCACGGACTTATTTTGCGCAAGACGCAAGATAGTTAAAATTAGAGAGGAGTCACTATGCCTAAGATGAAATCTGTAAAAGGCGCTGTTAAGCGTTTTAAAGTAAAGAAAAACGGCCAGATCAAACGCGGAACTGCGAACAGAAGCCACATCCTTACTAAACAAGATGCTCAAACACGTCGTGAACAAAATGCACCTAAAGTAGTTGCAAAAGCTGACGCTAAAAACATCAAAGCGATGATCAACTAAGATCGTTTCACACAATTCTCCAGTTAACACTGGGCAAGTCCACCAATATGTGGCACCTATAGATCGAAAAAGATCATAGAGTAAAGAAGGACATAATATGCCAAGAGTAAAAACAGGTGTCGTAAGACGTCGTCGTCATAAAAAAGTATTAAAACTAGCTAGAGGTTATTTCCAGGGTCGTCATAAGCACTTCCGTAAAGCGAAAGAGCAACTAGAACACAGTATGTATTATGCATTCCGTGACCGTAAACAGAAAAAGCGTGAGTTCCGTAAACTATGGATCATCCGTATCAATGCTGCATGTCGTCTAAATGACATCAACTATTCTCGTTTCATCAACGGACTTAAAAAAGCGAACATCGAACTAGATCGTAAGATCCTTGCCGACATGGCAATGAACGATGCAGCTGCATTCTCTGCTGTTGCAGCACAGGCAAAAGCTGCCCTCTAATTTTTAAACTCAAGGCCTCTGGCCTTGATCTTCCTCTTTCACACCTTCAACTCTTCTATATAACATATTAAAAATGATCTTATAAAGACAATGATACATAATACTGCTTGCTGAACGAGCTATTTTGCATTGAGGTGTCGAATCTTCAGCAGAGTGTCCTCTTTTCCATCGGTGTTTAGATGGAGCAAGAAATGGGTCTTGTTCTTATAGAGCCGGAACTTTTTGACCTCTCCAAAATCGTCGATCAAAGCATTGATGTTACTCTCAAAGGGGTAGCTAAGTTTTGTGGCCGATTCGACGCGGTAGAGGCGCTTGTCCTTTACAAAGTAGACGATGTAAGGCATGACATTGGTGTGGACGACATGAGAGGTCTGCAAGAAGACCATGTCTTCATCTCTATTGATGTTGTTGATCTCACCGCTGTCGGGCAGAGAGAGAGAGAGGTCGAGATAGAGTGTTTTAAAAAGAGACTGCTCTGTTGAGATGCCTTGGAGTTTGTCACTGTAAAACCGGTTGGATTTGTCGAGGGTCGCCATGGACTGATAGAGAAAGATCATCACGACCGAAAAGAGGGTGATGGCGATCATCATCTCTATGAGAGTAAAGCCGCGGCGTCTCATTGGAACTTTATCCGTAAAAATGAGCTGCTCTGTTCTCCGATCTTCAGTGTGGTTCGGCCTACCTCTAGGGTGTCTGCGACTTCAGCCGTCTCGGAGATGGCGCCTTCATCACTGTTTTCACCTCCTTCAACCTCTGACAACGCTTCAGCCGCGTCACCGAAGTCGATGCTGGTCACCTCCGTGTAGCGTATCTGGGCTCTCTCTTTTTTAAGCAGACGCCTGAGGTCATCGTCGATATCAAAATCTTTGACAAGGTCTGCCAATCTCACTTTTTTATCTTCATAGCCGTAGATGTTATTGCCTAATAAAAGTGAGGTCTTGTTGGTCTGTAAGATCTTTTGATGAACAGAAGAGAAGGTGAAAGAGTTGGTAGCAAAAAGCTGGATGAGTGCGCCGATGACAACAGCAATGATCATCACGGCGACGAGTACCTCGATGAGGGTGAAGCCGTGAGAGCTTTTAGCCATGTGCCAAGCCGATACGTATCGCTTCGTCCAAGGAGGTCTCTCCTCTTAGAAGCATCTCTTTTAACTGCATTGATATAGTAACAAGGTGCTCTTCTTCAAGAGCTTTGGAGATCGTATGTTCGTCGGTTGTCTCTTTAAGAAGGTCTTTGATCATGTCGTCCATGACTAAGAGCTCACCGATAGACTGACGGCCGCTGAAACCGCTGTAGTTGCACTTTTTACATCCAACTGATTTGTAGATGGTTGCGTCAGTGCCCAGGTTGTACTCTTCTGCAAAATCTTCAGCTACGGTGTCCTCTTCTTTACATTCATCACAGATACGGCGAACCAGGCGCTGTGCCATGATCCCTAACAGTGAAGAGGAGATGAGGAAGGGTTCTATGCCCATATCTGCTAAACGGGAGATAGTCGCAGCCGCAGAGTTAGTGTGCAGGGTAGAGAAGACAAGGTGGCCGGTCAAGGCTGCACGGACGGCAATATGGGCTGTCTCTTCATCACGGATCTCACCGATCATGATGATGTCGGGATCTTGACGCAGGATAGAACGCAGTGAAGCAGCAAAGGAGAGGCCGACTTTTTCGTTGACCTGGATCTGAGAGATGGTCTCAGACTTGTATTCGACCGGATCCTCAACGGTGATAAGGTTGAGTTCCGGTGATTCGACCTCCTGCAAAAAGGCGTGCAGGGAGGTGGTCTTACCCGAACCGGTCGGTCCGGTGACAAGGATGATGCCGTGTGAACTGCGCAGCAGCGTCTTCATGTCGTGAATGGTACTTTCCGGAAAGCCGAGCTGGTCGATATGCGGAACAGAACCGCTCTGCATCAAAAGACGCATAACAACACGTTCACCATAAAAAGTCGGCAGGATCGAGACACGGATGTCGAGGGTCTCACCGGAGATCTTGATCTGGGTACGACCGTCTTGGGGTATGCGGTTTTCAGAGATATCGAGGTTGGATATGACCTTGATACGGCTGATAATGAGTGCAATGACCTTTTTTTCAAGATCGACATTTTTGGTCAAGATCCCATCAATACGAAAACGGACCTCTCCCCGTTTTTCATGTACCTCGATGTGGATATCGGAGGCTTTGCGTTTGACAGCCTGGTAAAAGAGCGCATTGACGAACTTGATGATCGGTGCAGACTCTTCGGAGGTGAGAATGTCTGATGAGGTACGCAAGAACTCCGTAAGAGAGAGCTCACCATCGTCTGCTTCGCCGTTTTCACCCTCCTCTTGCATCGTTTCGATCTGTTTGTCGGTACGAAGCTCCAAATAACGGTTGTAGAGGCGCTCAAAAGACTCTTCATCAAGAATGACAAGAGGGTACTTTTCTGAAAGCTTGTTGTAGAAGTTACTCGCTTCGACAATATACTCTTCGGAAGTGGCAGCAACCGTTTCATCATCGATCTGTGTCAGTAAAAGATAGTTTTTGACAAACAGCTCTGTCTCGATCTCTTCGACTTCTACTGCCTCAAGGGCAAGATCATGATGGAGTTGAGCCGAGAACATTACTGACTCTCTTCTTCAGCGTCAGCCTCGATCTTTAAAAAGACCTCTTTGTTGTATTCAGCCTGCAGCCGTGTCAACTCGCCAAGCTCTTTTTGAAGCTGTGACAGTTTTTCGCTCTTATCAATGATGTAGGGTGTCAAAATAACGATGAGGTTGTCCTGTTGGTCTTGTGTCTCATTATGCGTGAAGAACCAGCCCAGCAGAGGGATGTAGCCCAAAATCGGTACTTTTGTTTCAAGATTTGTCTGGTAGTTCTTGACCAGACCCCCGATGATAATGCTCTCTCCATGACGTAAGATAGCTTGTGTTACGACTGTCTGTTTGGTGGTAACTGGCTGTGCGTTGGTGTCGGTTACAGGCAGAACGTTCTCTAGGATTGTCTCTACGTCGAGTGTGACTTTATCGGCTGCCGAGACTCTTGGTTTGATCTTCAGCGTCAGACCGACATCTTCACGCTTAAAGGCGTTGGTCGTACCGGCCGCACCGGTAGTGGAACCTGTTTGGAAAGAGAGGGTCTTACCGACATAGATAGAGGACTCTTGGTTGTTCACACAGAGGATTGATGGACTTGAAATGGTCTTGGAGGCCCCTTTCGTCTGTAAAAAGTCCAGAGAGGCACCGATCGCCAGGCCGCCGTTAAGCGTATCAGTACCTACGATACCCAGAGCAGCGTCGATCAATCCGCTGTCGCCGCCGAAGTTGCCGCTGAAGGCAAGCAGACCGGAAGCAGTAGACGTAATGCCCGCAAGTGAGTACTTGATACCGATCTGTTCCGCGTCATCTTTGTTGATCTCAACGATCCGGGCCTGGACATAGACCTGGAACTTCTCTTTGTCGAGGGTATCGATGATCTTGATCAGCCCTTTTAACACCGACGGGTTACCCACAAGGATAATAGCATTGATCTCCTCATTGGCCGAGACATTGGGCTTCATCGTCGGGTCTGCGAAGGTCTGCTTGGTGATAATATCGTTGAGTGTCGCTAAAACATTTTTAGCGTCGGAGTTCTTAAGCGGAAGTATCTGAACGACTTCGTTGAGGTTCTGTTCGCTGTCGAGAGTAGCAATGATCTTTGCAAGCTCTTCGATCTGTGCTTTGTTACCGACAAGGATAAGACCGTTAACATCACTGTTCTGTAAGACTTTAACACTCTGTGTCGCCACTTTTTCGTTAAAGACCGATTTGGCGATATTCGTGACCTGCAGGTGGAGGTTTTTAAGATCAGCATGCTCTACAGGAATGATCTTGATGATCTTTTCGTTTTTAGTGTCGATATCTCTGATAATACGTTTGATGGTCTGGATATTGGCAGGATAGTCTGTCAGTAAAAGGGTGTTTGACTCTTTCATCGTCATCAGTTTCGCTGTCTTGGAGATGAGGTAGCGCACTTTGGCGGCAACCACATCGACATTCTCACCCTTGACCCTGATCGCCTGTGTGACCATGGTGTGACCGCGTGCTATGTAGCCGGAGCGCACGACGGGAACATTGTGTTTTGCCGCTTCAGTCGAACGCACCACTTCATAGAAAGAGCCGTTTTTAACAAGGGTAAAGCCTTTAGACTCCAGTACAGAGATCAAGATACCCATAAGCTCATCATCATAGATCGGCGCAGCCGTCACCATGTCGACGGTACCGTTGATCTTGTTGCTGACAAGGATATTCTTGTTACTGAGTTTGGCAACGAGTTTGATGAACTTGCTGATCTGCAGCTTGTCAAACTTGATATCGACCTTTTCGCGGGCGTTGAGGCTTATGGTCAGTAACAAGGTGAAAAGCAATAGCAGTTTAATATATTTCATAGATGATCTCCGTTTCTTGATTGTTGCGCAGGACGACAAGTTCGAGTGCTTGCAGTTTATCGATCCCTTTATAGATGGCGATGGCATCTTTGTACGATGTCATCTGCTTGTTGTTGGCTTTTATGATGATGTCTCCTTTGCGTAGACCGAGTTGGGCAAAAGGGGTGTTGGGTTTGATCCGTGTTACTTTGAACCCGGTGGTCTTGCCGTTTTTTTTCACTTCGGAGATACTGATATCTTTCCAGACCTGTTTAATGTTCTTGGCATAATGGTTTATGTCAGACTTGGCGACCTGTTTAATGCCGCCGTCATCATTCGGCATACTGTTCGTCAAGCCACTCGCTATGCCGTCTGTTAAGCCGCGTGGCTCTGCTGCATAACGCTCCTCTTGCTGCTCTTCAGAGAAGAAAAGGCTGAAGGTCTCTCCGTTTCTGTCGAAGAGGGCACCGTTTTTAACGATCTTTTTAAGGGTATACCCTTGATAGGCTTCGTCAATACCGATGACTTCGGAGTCTTTTGGCTTGGATTTAAGTGCGATGATGACGACGCCGCCGTCTTTGCGTTTAAAGAGTCCTTTGAGGAGCATGTTAGAGATGTTAGGCCCATACTCCGCCAGCTCCTTCTCTTCCTCTGTTGTAGGCTCCGTTGCATCTGCAGGATCGGGTTTTCGGGTCGCTTTTATGATGTTGTGGGCACTGTAGCGTTTATACTCCGGCATCTTTGAACTGTTTTGATGATAATGGATGCCTTCGCTTTGAAAGTACCATAACATCACAAGTGAGAGCATTTTAGCCACTAAGATGATGATCAGTACATTGCGTACAAAACGCATCAAAGAGGGGTTAAAATTTATATTCATAACTGTAATCTCCCTCTTTTGATCTCTTGAGCTGCTTTAAGGTGGCTTTGTAGCGTGAAAGCATCAGTTTTGACGGTTTTAAGATGACACTGACGTTTCTGTCAAGCAGACTGACAGTGGCCGCCGCTTCGCCAAAGTCGCCAACGGCCTCAGCGTTGAGGTGGAGCGGACTAAAGATACTTTGGTGCAGGTCTATATGCTCGATCAGCGGTGGAAAGAACTGCTCAAAAGTCTTATCCAGAACCACGTTGTCAACAGAGAGCGCATTGTAAAGACCGAAGATACCTACAGTGATAGAAGCGATATCGGCACTTTTGATCTTCTGGACATAGAGCTTTGCGTGGAGGATCTCCAAACGAAAACCGTGGTCAACAGCCTCTTCGTAACCGACAACGACACCAAGCGGCTTGAGCTGCTCTTCTGCGAAGTAGTAGAGGTTCTCTTTGGGTGTAAAAAAGAGCAGTGCACTAAAAAAGAGAACAGTATAGAGAAAATAGAGGGCTATTTTTTTCATGAACGGATCTCCACGTGAAAGCTGATGGACTCATCATCCAGACGTTTTATGTCAAATTTCTGCAAAATAAAAGCACCGTTAAAGAGCTTTACAAAGAAGTAGTTCGTCGCTTTGAGGTTCGCTTTTTCTGATGTTAAGATAATGAGACCGCGTTTTTTAGTACGCTGAATATCGGCAGATTTGAGCTGCGGTGCTTTCAACAGTCTGTTTAGTGAAGAAACGGTTGTTTTGGGGTTGTCCCAGGCACGCTTAAGTGCATCGATCTCTTCTGCCATCGCTTCGACTTTCAGCAGTGCGTTCTTGCTCTCACGAAGCTGTGCCTTGCTTTCGCCCAGTTGGTAAACGGAAAAGAGAAGTGCAACGATCAGCAGCAGTGCAAAATAGAGAGGGTTGATCTTCATAACTGTATCTCCATAATGTAGGTTCCGTCTTCAAAACGGGCAGTGGTGCGTTGGAACTGTTTTTTGAGTTCAGAGAGGCTTTTTGTTCCGGTCTCTTCGGAAATCGTACTGATCTTGATAACGACCTTGTTTTTTTCCAGAGAGACCTGTTTCATCTGCTCTTCGGGTCTGAGTTTGATGGTCAGGGCAAGGTTGAGGATGTCCCGTATACGGCTCTGACGCTCAAAAATCGTGTTGAGCTTGGCATGGATCGCCTCATTTTGAAACGATGTGGAAGGGAGGTTATGGTCGCTGTAGACCTCCCCCTGCTTTGCTATGATGGCTGAGACCTTTGAGGAGGTGATAAGCCACTCCGTTGTGAACATGACAATCAAAAAGCCTAAGATCAACGCAAAGACCTTCTGCGACTTTTTGTCAGCGATCTGATTGATACGGGTGAGGTGGATGGTCTGTTTTGAGAAGAGATGATCATTCAGGTCAAGTGTAGCAGCCTCCGGTGCCAAAGCGGAAGGAAGTTTGACCACAACACCGTTTTGCAGGCTTAGCACGCTTTTGTCGCTGATCTTGACCGTACTCTCGATCGTGTCGAACTCGCTTTGTGCCAGGTAGATGTTGTTGATGTTGGCCGAGGTGAGCCCTTTTTCGGCAATAAGGTCCAGCACCTCTTTGTCGTTATAAGCAAAGATCAAAAAGCTGTCGCCGTCTCTGTAGGTACTGTAGCTGTACTTGCCTTCAGGAAGGATCTCTTCGAACAGTGAAGGGAGCAGCGGACGCACTTCACGAAGGTACTTGACAGGAAGTGTTACGCGTTTGACCCAGTACATAGAGGGTGAAAGTATGACATTGACCGATGCCTCAAGAAGGTAGGCAGGGGAGTCGATATCGACAAAAAAGGCCTTCGCCTTAGAGCTAAATCCCAAATTCAAAATGTTTACCCTTTTTACTGCTTAAATCATAGTCAAACGCTACATGAGCGCTGCTGTTGTTCTCGAAGATCTCGATATCCATACGGACTATCGGCTGAAAGAAACTCAGGTTGAGCTTGGCCAGTTCCGTTTTCTCTTCCGCAAAGAGGTCGATATCGTCAAGTGAGTTATACATCCCTCCGCCTGAAGCGAGTTCGAATGCGCGCTCCTCCTGCAAGCCCGGAATATACATCTGCCAAAGGGCAGGTGTGATGTAGTTGGCATCAACAGCTGAGGCATTGTTATCATCAAAGCGGATCAACTCATCCCAAGGCAGCTTGTTAACCGCATTGTCATGACGTTCACGGACATAAAAGTCAATGACTGTCTTAAAATGTCTTTTTGAGACAATACGCTCACGGTAAAGCTCCGGCATCTCATCGAAGATATTCGTTTTATAGACTGTTTTATGCCCACCCATACAGTCGATCAGAAGATCGCTCATATAGTTGGGATCTTGGACATTAAAACGAACCATATACTCTATTAAAAGCTTCTGCAACTCCGCTGAAGCAGCCAGCGTATTGATATTAACATGCCCCATTGTACTTGTTATCTCTATTTTAACTAAAAGTTCTTTTAATTCCAGTGGGATAAACCCGGCGGAGAGCAAAAAGAGACTGAGACTGTCGGCATCACTGACAACGCCGAGCTTGTCTGTCTCTTTCATCAAGGCGAGTATATCTTCGACAACAGCACCGCTCTGGAGTAGAAAACGGGCTTTATGCAGCTCATCACCGCTCTTTTTGAGGTTCATCAGACTGACACCGACAGCAGCGGTGATAGCGATGATAAAAAAGAGGGTGATCAGCAGGGCAACGCCAGGACGGTTCTGCAACTTTATCATGTAATACTCATTGAGAAGATCGGCAGTAACATGGCCGCGACAATAAAGCCGATGGTGCCGCCGACGAACAGCATCAGCATCGGCTCGAGCAGGCTTAAGATAATACCGATCTTGTCCCGGTTGTCTTCAAAATAGAGTTCTGAGATGTTGCTGAGGACAGGCTCGATCTGAGAGGTCTCTTCACCTACTGCGATCGCTTGTAAAAATGATGGGTCGAGTTTATAAGAAGACTCGTTAAGTGCGATGGAGAGACGTTTGCCTTCAACGACTTTTTTCGAGGCTTCGAGAAAGACGCTTTTTAAAACACTGTTGTTGAGGATGTTGGCAGAGAGGTTGATGGTCTGTACAAAGGGAACCCCGGAGCGTACCAGCAGAGAGCCGACATAGGTAAACCGTCCCAGCTCGCTTTTAAGTGCGACCGTGCCAAAGAGAGGCATTTTTAACATTAGACTGTGTGCGCCATACTTATAGCTTGCGCTGTAGTGCATCATAAAAGAGTGTGCTCCGACAAGCAGCACGATCAACACGCCGATCGTCATAAAGTTGTTGTTGAAAAAGTCACCCAGGGTGATCACGAAGCGGGTGGCTGCCGGAAGTTCCTGTCCCATTCCTTCAAAGATCCCGGTGATCTGCGGCACGACAAAAGCGAGCATGAAACCGACCATGAACAGTGAGATCAAGATCATAAAAGCGGGGTAGGCAAAGGCCGATTTTATCTCTTTGGAGATGCGGTCTTGCTCTTTGAGGAATCGTGAGAGCTCAAGAAGTACCTCGTCCAAGATACCGCTGGACTCGCTTACCCTGATAGACTGTGTATAAAACTCCGGCAAGATGACGATCTTCTGCTCATCCAGAGACGCATAGAAGTTCTTTCCCTCGTCAAGATAGGTGCTGACCGTCTTTAAAAAGAGGTAGAGTTTCTTTTTGTGCATGTACTGGTTTTGAATGATCTTGAGTGCGCCGACGATACTGATGCCGGAGCGGATATACATAGCAAGTTCACGGCTGAGCTGTGAAAGTTCATTGGGTGAGATGCGATAACGGCGGCTGAGATTTATGCCGCTAAATACGGAAGGCGACTCCTCTTCAATGCTCTTGTAGATGACGCCCTGGGCTTTGAGTTTGCTCTTTGCCTCTTCGAGTGAGGTGGCTTCGATTTTATTGCTGACCTTCTTACCTTCAGCATTGATCCCTTTATAGGCAAATATCATTGGAGCACCTCTTGAAGCTCGTCCTGACGGCTGTTTTCGAGATCTTGAAGAGAAGAGAATCGGGTAACTTCATGTAAGGGACCGCGGTAGTCGTAACTCTTTTTATCTGTCTCTATGATCATCTCTGTACTGCTCCCGTCTTTAAAAATCTCATATCTGAAACAGACATCGAACTCCCTGTCATCTTCATCGAAAACAGGGGTGAAGCGCAGCTCCTGCATTCCCTGGTTCGCATCAAAGCGCCAAAAGTGGAGGAGACGCTCCTCTTTCATAAAGGCATCGACTTCTCTCACTATCTCATCATCAACATAGATCACGCACTCCTGGCAGTTGTCGATACAGACAAAAGCAACACTGTTTTGCTGATGCAGCATCTTTAAAAAAGAGGGAAGCGTCTCAAAACTGAGAGTAGCCTCTTTGTCATTGACACGCTGCATGGAGTTGATGACCAGGCCGTAGATGACACCGATGATCACCACGACCAGCAGCAGTTCGATGAGGGTGAAGGCCTTTTTTTGCATCATTTATGACTGTTACTGACACTCACTGAAGCGAATATCTTTTGCCTCTTCTTCTCCGCCCTCTTTACGGTCAGCTCCAAGAGAGATTAGGTCAAACTCTCTGCCTTTGTTGATGTAGATAAACTCTTTTTTCCATGAATCTTGTGGAAGTTTTTTCATATATGGAGTACTCCCATAAGATGGATAATCTTCTTCACTTGGATTTGTGATCAGTGCCTGAAGACCCTCTTCGGTGCTAGGATAGACACTGTTGTCAGTCTTGAACATATTTATAGCTTCTGCAATAGTTGCCATCTGAACACAGACAATTTTGCGTTTCGCCTCTTCACCCTTGCCCATGAGGTTTGGAAGTACCAGTGATGCCAAAAGACCAAGGATGATGATAACGATCATAAGCTCCATCAAAGAGAAAGCGCCGCGACTGGAAATTTTTGAATAATTTTGCATTGAAATAGACCTTGTTTATGGTTTGAAAATGTTTTTTAGTATACAGATGTATGACTAACAGATAGCTGTAACATTCTATTACAGCAGGGTTACCTGTAGATTACAAGGGAAAAAAACCTGTTTTTCGTAAAATAGTAACGATAAGTATGTATTCGTACCATTTTTGATAATTGGCGGTGGTTTGTTGAGGTTTTGTTGATTGTAGTGGTGGAGACCCAGGGATTCGAACCCTGGGAGGTATGACCCTCGCCGGTTTTCAAGA
>JBDLJE010000029.1:0-25860 GCA_039714575.1 Campylobacterota bacterium
CTCTCGTCATCCATGATCCCGAAACGCATCTTGATAACTGCTTTTTCACGCTCGTTCAACTGGTCAAGCACGCCTTCGATCTGCAGGCGAAGGTCATCTTTCAAGATAGCATCAGATGGCGCCAAAGAGGTCTTGTCTTCGATGAAGTCACCAAAACGGCCATCTTCTTCATTACCGATAGGCGCTTCAAGAGAGATAGGTTCTTTAGTGATCTTAATGACATTTTTAACCTTCTCGACAGAGAGACCGACCTCTTCAGAGATCGTATCGACATCCGGCTCTTTACCGTTCTCTTGAAGGTATTTACGCATGATCTTGTTGATACGGTTGATCGTCTCGATCATATGGATCGGAATACGGATGGTACGAGCCTGGTCAGCGATGGCACGACTGATCGCCTGACGGATCCACCATGTCGCGTAAGTCGAGAATTTATACCCTTTTTTATACTCAAACTTGTCAACCGCTTTCATCAGCCCGATATTACCCTCTTGAATAAGGTCAAGGAACGGCAGACCGCGGTTTGTGTAACGTTTTGCGATAGAGACAACAAGACGAAGGTTTGACTTTGCCATACGTGTTTTTGAGATCTCAGAGATGTGTTTACCGCGCTTGATCTGCTCAAGGATCTCCATAAGCTTTTCAGGTTCCATGTCGAAGCCGCCTTTTGAGGCCTCTTTTGTCTGGAGCAGTTTTTTGATCTCCATATAGGTGCTGACCATTGTTGCTTCCGGTACTCGCGCAGCGATATCCTCTTTTGTAAGCTCACATATCTCTTCAACCATCTCAACGTGATTAGAACGGAGTGTGTCATTGAAAAGCGGAAGTTTATACTCAAGGCGTTTAAGCTCTTTTTCAAAACCGTCATCACTGTGCAGTGCCGTCTCCATTGATTTTACAAGTTCATTGATAAGCTTTGATGTCGGCCCAAGGTCTAACAGACGCTCTTTAAGCATCTTCTTTTTAAAGCTGGCGATCAAGAAGTAGTGAACGTACTCCTCTGTCATTGGTGCTCCACTTTCCAG
The DNA here is from genome assembly GCA_039714575.1 of Campylobacterota bacterium. Classification (GTDB taxonomy): domain Bacteria; phylum Campylobacterota; class Campylobacteria; order Campylobacterales; family Sulfurimonadaceae; genus Sulfonitrofixus. Next base: position 1,026 of record JBDLJE010000029.1, read on the forward strand.
AACAACCTCTTTTTCGGCAGACTTCAACCAGTCTTTCTTTGCTTTTTCCAAGGCTTTAAAGCTGCTGACAACAGCCTCAACACGTTTTTTGTCTTTAGCGGTGAGTGCGACTTCAGACTTGTCTTCTTCTATATCGTTGCCGTCAGCATCCTGCTCTTTTTCGTCTTCAAAGCTCTTAAAGAGCTCTTTTACACGACGTTCACGGTTGATCAACGGGTCTTTATAGTCTAAAATAAAGTCGATCAGGTAAGGGACGGAACAGATCGCATCGATGATGATACTTTCGCCGTATTCGATCTTTTTAGAGATCTCGATCTCTTCATCTTTGGTAAGAAGAGGTATTTGACCCATCTCACGCAGGTACATACGCACCGGAGAATCAGAACGTGACCACTCCATAAGCTCGTGCTGCTTCAAGATGTCGAACTCTTCACTTTTTGAATCTTCGATAAGTTTACGCTGTGCCGCTAAACGTGCTGCCGCCTCTTTGTCATTAAGCATTTTTGCGTGCTCAGAAGCCGTAAACAGACAGGCCTTATGTTTTTGTGAGAGTTTTAAGATGTTTTTTGCCTGAGCAGCTGTTGGCTGCTTCTCAAAGACTTCGACTAACGACTCATAGGTTATACAGTCATCAGATTTGTGTGTGCTAAAGCTTTCATCTAGGTATTTGTTCAGTTCTTTTGCAGTCATGTGTGAATGCGCTCCTGGCAGGTATTTAAAAAAGTAATCGGATTATACCGAGATTTGCTAAATCCTTACTTTGAAAGTTTATCTATTTTAGTAATTCCGAGCTTTGTAAAGAGTTATTGCAAGCACTTTGACGATTTGAATCAGTATTCACAAATAGTCCTAAATTACGTATAATACTAAATGATATTAATGTGTTTATCTCTGCTGTTTATAAAGATGTGACGCTTTTTTCGATATAATCCGACAAAATTAAAGGGCACCTCTATATATTTCCGGTGTACCAAAGCAGGATTTTGAATGCAAACAATTGAAGGAAAAGTCTGGAATTTCGGTAAAGATATCGATACAGACCTTATTATTGCCGCAAGATATTTAAACACGTCAGTACCGGAAGAGCTCGCGAAGCACGTTATGGAAGATGCTGATCCGACCTTTGTCAAGAACATGTCACCGGGAGACATCATTGTCGCAGATGACAACTTTGGCTGCGGGTCGTCTCGCGAACACGCACCTATCGCTCTTAAAGCAGCTGGAGTGGCAGCGGTTATCGCACCGACATTTGCACGTATCTTCTACCGTAACTCTTTTAATATGGGACTTCCTATTTTTGAGCTGCCAGAGAGCACAGAGATCAAAAAGGGTGATGTTGTAACCATCAACATGGATGAGGGCACTATCACTAACAAAACAAGCGGTAAGAGCTACAAGTTCACACCGATCCCACCCTTTATGCAAGAGCTTATCGATGCAGGCGGTCTAATGAATTTTGCGGCCAATGAAGTTGCCCAAGGAGATAAATAATGAAAAACTATAAAATTGCCCTTATTAAGGGTGACGGAATCGGTCCTGAGATCATCGATGAGGCGGTAAAAGTCCTTGACGCAGTCGCTTCAACGGCAGATTTTGACTTTCAATACGAAGAGTTATTAATGGGCGGCTGTGCCTATGACGTGACCGGTGATCCGCTTCCACAAGAGACGATCAACGGCTCAATGAACTCAGATGCTGTCCTTTTTGGCGCTATCGGCGGTGAAAAGTGGGACAACCTCCCACGTGAGAAACGTCCGGAATCCGGCCTTCTTCGTTTTCGTAAAGAGCTAGGCGTTTATGCTAACCTGCGTCCGGCTGTTGTCTATGACGAGCTTGTCAATGCCAGCTCACTGAAGCCTGAGATCATCAACGGTGTCGACATTATGGTTGTGCGTGAACTAATTGGCGGTATCTACTTTGGTGAACCAAAAGGTCGTACGGACGACAAAGGCTGGAACACTATGGTCTACACACGTATGGAGATAGAGCGCATTGCGCACCAAGCGTTTAAAATAGCCCAAAAAAGATCAAAGCGGGTCTGCTCTATTGACAAGGCAAATGTACTTGATGTCTCTCAACTTTGGCGTGATGTCGTTACTGAGGTATCTGAGCAGTACCCTGAGGTAGAACTTTCTCATATGTATGTTGACAATGCTGCTATGCAACTTGTACTTAATCCAAAACAGTTTGATGTCATGTTGACAGGAAATATCTTTGGAGATATCTTGTCTGACGAAGCCTCTATGCTGTGTGGATCAATTGGTCTGCTTCCGTCTGCTTCCGTAGGTGAGAAGATCGGTGTTTATGAGCCTATTCACGGCTCTGCACCGGACATTGCAGGTCAAGGTATTGCCAACCCGATCGCAACGATCTCAAGTGCTTCGATGATGCTTCGCTTTGCACTAAACGAGAACGATGCGGCTGACCGTATTGATACCGCTATCAAACAGGCACTTGCAGAGGGCTACCGTACGGGCGATCTTGCACAGTTTGATGCAAAAGAGATCTGTTCAACAAGCGAGATGGGTTCTATCATCGCTAACTACGCAGTTAAACAATAAACTCTTTTTAGAACCCGTACTTTTGTGTACAGGTTTTATAAAACAGTTTGAAGTGAGCCTAGAGATGAAGCAGTACCGTGTACTAATCGATGCCAAAGACGAAAAGGGGCTGGTCTACAAGATCGCCAGTATCTTCTACAACCATGAACTCAACATCATGTCCAACAACGAGTTTGTTGATAAAGAGAACCATAAGTTCTTTATGCGCTCTGTTGTTGAGGGCAAGGTTGATGCTAAGCAGCTTGAAAATGAGCTGGAAGCGGTTCTGCCTGAAGACTCAAGTGTAGAGATCGTTGAACCGGGTAAGAAGAACATCATTCTTATGGTCACTAAAGAGTCACATGCTCTAGGTGACATTCTAATCCGTTATGAAGCGGGGGAGCTCGATGCGAACATCCTGGCTGTTGTCTCCAACTATGACCTTTTAGAGCCGCTGGTAAGCAAGTTCAACATTCCTTTTGTCACCGTTTCGCATGAAGGTCTTGAAAGAGAAGCACATGAAAAGGTTATTTTAGAGGTTCTTAATCAGTATAAAGATGTTGACTACATCGTTTTAGCAAAATACATGCGTATTTTGACACCTCGTTTTGTAGAAGCGTATGAAGACAAGATCATCAACATCCACCACTCGTTTTTACCTGCGTTTATTGGGGCAAATCCTTACAAACAAGCTTTTGAACGCGGTGTCAAGATCATTGGAGCAACAGCGCACTTTGTCAACAACAATCTTGATGAAGGTCCGATCATTGCACAAGAGATCAAACATATCGACCATGCGTACAGCTGGCGCGATATGCAGCGCTCAGGCCGTGATGTCGAGAAGATCGTTCTCTCACGTGCTCTGAAACTGGCGCTGGAAGACCGTATTTTTGTCTATGCCAACAAAACGGTTATTTTTTAGTTCACATAAAAGCTTATAGGAGTTCGTTTGTTCAACATCGTCCTTTTTAATCCACTTATTCCAAACAACACAGGCAGTATCGGCCGTCTATGTGTCAACACCGGTTCATCGCTGCACCTTATTAAACCTCTCGGTTTTGATATTGATGAAAAAGCGGTGCGCAGAGCAGGGCTGGACTATTGGCACAAACTGGACCTGCATGTCCACGAAGACCTTGCAAGCTTCTTCGCCGCTCAAGATAAGGGTGCGCGTTATTTTTATGCAACGACTAAAACAGATACACCATACTTTGAACAAGCGTTCCAAGAGAATGACTTCCTTTTTTTCGGTTCAGAGACCAAGGGTCTGCCCGCTGAACTATTGGCGGCAAACCCTCAGCAGTGCATGACTATCCCCATGACAAAAGAGGGTCGAAGTCTTAACCTTGCCGTCAGTACGGGTATTATCCTCTATGAGGCTATCAAGCAGAACTTTTCCAACTATAAGGAGCTCATGTGAACAGTGTAATGGATTACATCATGACAGGGCTGTTCGTACTCTTCATGTTATTTATCTTTGGCGGGTATCATCAAAACAAGTTTAATGAACGTGAGAACCAAAGAAAGAAGCAAGAGGAAAAAGAAAAGAGAGAGCAGGAAGAGGGTAAAGAGTAAGTTCTCTGCTTCTTACGCACCTTTGAGAGCTGACGTTCTATTAACTATCATATATCAGCTTGATCAAACGACCCATGTCACCGACTGAGATATCCGGATTGTCTTTGATAACTTTTTTAAGTAGTAAGTATTCTCTGCTATTGATATTCATGATCTTCACCTCTTTATAAGATTTTATCAGCCCAACGGCTTAACGATGCTTCAAATCTATCTAAAAATGAATCTGCTTTTTCAATAATCTTTGCCATCTGTCATCCTTTAAATCGCTTATATAGGCATATTCTATAAATTATTATTAAAACCTCTAAATAATATTGCATTTTGACATATTATTTAGATAAAGTATGTCAACGCTTTACTATGTTGATATAAAAAGTCAGGTGCCGCAGTATTTTAGAGGCACTTATAAAAAGGATAGGACATGAAAAGTTTCAGTGAGATCGTTGAAGAGATAAAAGATATCATCTCTTCAGATATCCCCGGTAAAAAAGTGTTTGACAAAGATGTGGCAGAGGCTCTCGATATCTCACAGATGAACTTTGCGACGATGAAAAAGCGAGAGAAGATCCCTTATGAGGAGCTGTTAAACTTTTGCGCCAAGCGCTCTATCGCTATTAACTGGCTGCTTTATGATCAAAGTCCGGAGTCCCTGATCGAAGCGACCAACCAGTTCTATATGGTCCGATACTTTAATGCCGTCAACGCTTCAGCCGGCGGCGGCGGTTTTGCGGAGGAGGGCGAAGAGTCTGAAAGCCTTGCGATAGAGCCTCACTTTTTAGCAACTCTGGGCGGTGAGAGTGAACTTAAAAACATAGAGGCTATCAATGTGACCGGCGATTCGATGGAGCCTACTTTTTTAAATGGTGATATCATCTTTTTAAACCGTTCCAAGGTCGATATTTCCCGCGGGGGCGTTTTTGCTATACAAACAGAAGATATGCTGCTTGTTAAACGATTACAAAAGCGTATAGATGGTAGAATCGATATTATTTCAGATAACAAAGATTTCTATCTGCCTCAGATAGCCTCACCCGAACAGATCAACGTACTTGGTCGTGTTGTCGGACGCTACGGCGGCGTCGAATAAGTTTGTATTTCACACGCTCTCTCTGGGTTTAAGAGATGTAAAAGGAGATGCAGTTGCATCACAATAAAAGTTTACACTTAGCTCTCTTGGTCGCAAGCTTGGCTCTCTTACTCTCTTCCAGCCTCTATGCCGCAGAGACGGTACCGCAGCTCAATGAGACGTTATCTCTTGCAAAACCTCCAAAGAGCCATCAAGATCAATCAGACTTAAAAGAGCTGAACCTCTCAACAGCTCAAGAGAAGAACACTACAGCGACCGAGTTTTGTATCACACCTGTTTACCCAAGTTTTGTAGGAGACCTTTATCGCTTTCCTCAGGATATCGGGGTCTATGCTGAAAAGAGTGCCCTTACACATAAACGTCACTACGGCATTCAAAAGACTTTTGACAAAAGCTACTTCAAGGCCTGGAGCTACAAACGGCCGCCGGAACGTCTCTTTACGGCACGCTGGCCATTTCGTGTCTACTCAAAAGGCTGTTATTATGGTGAGAACCTGCAGCTGTTAGAGCAGTCATGGTTTGATGAGATGTTGGAAAAAGCCAACTTCAAACGTTTCGGAAAGGTGAGTCGTTACGGCATAACACTGCACTTCTCATCACTGCGAAACTTCCCAACCCAAAAACCGCTTTTCAGAGACCCCAGCCTGGCAGGTGAAGGCTTTCCTTTTGACTACCTGCAAAACAGTGCCGTTCATGCAAATGAGCCTATCTATATCTCCCACTACTCGACAGACAAAGCGTGGGTCTTTGTCTACACCTCGTACGCCTCAGGATGGATGCCAAGCCACAGGATCGCTTTTATGAATCAAAAAGAGCGTAAAAAATGGAAAAAGGCAAAACCTGTCTACCTCTTAAAAGAGAAAGTGGCTTTAACGGACACCAAGGGACATTTTCTCTTTTATTCACGAATTGGCATGCGCCTTAGTTATATTAAAAAAAGAGGTTTATACACTTATGCCCGTGCTGTTGCGCCGGGTGCTTTTAACAAGCCTACTTTTGTGACAGTAAGGTTTAAACACAGTGACGTAGCGACAAAACCTCTGTATCTTGACCAGGAAAACCTTACCAAGATCACGGCGGGTGTGATGAAGAGCAATTATGGCTGGGGCGGGCTGTATGAGGAGAGAGACTGCTCTTCGACCTTACGCGACATCTACACACCCTTTGGGATATGGATGCCGCGTAACTCCAGACAGCAGTCGCGTATCGGCAAGGTCATTAGGTTCAAAGGCCTGGATATAGAAGCAAAAAAGAAACTTATCAAAGATGTGGCAATACCGTTTGAGACCTTCTTGCACCGTAAAGGACACATCATGCTCTATTTGGGTACCTATGATGACAACATTATGATCCTGCATAACATGTGGGGTATCAAAACCGTTGACGATAATGCCGAGGAGGGAAGGGTTATCGTCGGTAAGGTTGTCATCAGTACCTTAAGCATAGGCAGTGAACAGAGCGGCTATGACTTTAACAGTTCACTGCTGCCAAGTCTTGACCGCATGAACATCTTTACCTACAAGCCGGTCAAAAAATCTAAAAAGAAAAAAAGAAAGAGCAAGAAGAAAGCGAACGGGTAATAGCGTCTTTTATAACTTGACTATTTCTGACATAAATAATTTAAACAGATAAGCCCTTGACATAAATGTACTGCGTGAAATATGATGTATGTATATAAAGGATCAGTTATGATCAACAAAATAATACATAGAGACGACCTTCACCACGGCGGTTTTGCCGGACTTACGGAACACAGGCTTATTAATGATCCAAAAGTGTTCGGTTCACACAAAGACCCAATGACATCAGATGGTCTTGGAGCGATGATCTATATGGCCGATGCACGTTTTAACCCGCACGGTGAAACACGTATGCATCCGCATAAAGAGGTTGATGTTATCTCTGTTATAGTGGAGGGGAACATTCAACACGAAGGTTCTCTTGAACATGGCGGCGCACTGCACACAGGAGACGTACAAGTTCAACGTGCAGGCGGTGAAGGTTTTTTACACAATGAGATCAACCCTGACGACACAACAAACAGAATGATCCAAGTCTGGTTTCAACCTGAGAGCAGAGGTGAAAAAGCGGCTTATAAACTATACAGACATTCCAATGAGACACGAAGACGCGTCTATGGCGGTCATGACGGCACTACGTTTGCCGGAAAGACCATTATGGAGGTCATTGAGCTTAAAGAGGGTCAGTCATTTGCACAAGATGGTCTCTATGAGGCATACTTGATGACAGGAAGCGTTAAAAGCGATGACAGCAGTCTAAATGAGGGGGATCTGTTTTCCGGAAGTGATCTGGCATTAACCGCAAAAGAAGAGAGCCGGTTTATTTTAGTATTTGAAGAGGGTTGAAAAGGAGTGAGACCGCAGTCTCACGCAAGCTGCTAGTGAAGGTCAGCGTTTAGTTTGATCTCGCGGGTTGAACGAGATGCTGTGATCTCACCCGTCATTGAGTTCTGACGGAAGTGAAGACCGTTAAGACCTGCAAGATCTTTGCCCTTAAAGACTTCGCCTTCCATTTTAACACCGGAGTTGACCTCTTGAAGTTTTACAAGCTGCTCAGGATAGATACCGACTTTAGTGCCTTCCAAGATCGCAATACCGGCATCAATGATACATGCGTCACCAAGAGGGATACCGCAAACAGAGTTGGCCCCAAGAAGAGAGTTCTTACCGACTGAGATAGGGTTGCCGTCTGTACCGCTGAGAACACCAAGAATAGAAGCGCCGCCGCCAACATCAGAACCGTCGCCGACAATAGCAGAACTTGAGATACGGCCTTCTACCATACTCACGCCTGTAGTACCGGCGTTAAAGTTGATGTAAGAGGCACCAGGCATAACCGTTGTTCCGGCATGAAGCTGAGCACCAAAACGTACTTTTGACGTCTCCAGGATACGTGTATTGTCCGCAGGGATGATATGTTGAAGGAAACGCGGGAACTTGTCAACAAAATCAACATGCGGATACGCGTTGGCAAATTTGAGTTCGATCTCGTTTTCACGCAGCCAGTCCAGTTCGATCGGCTGACCGTCAGACCATGCAACATTTGGAAGAGCACCGAATGCACCATTGAGATTAATACTGCGAAGTTCTACTTTTGCAAGAGAAAGTGCATAGAGTTTAAGATAGGTTGCTTCAACGCTTACACAGGCTGCATCATCAAAGATAAAGACGATACGGAATTCGCCTTCGCGTGCACCTTCTGCCTTAAGTTGACCGTAAAGCGCAGAGATGACCTGAATGTTTTTATGTGCATCGCCGAATGCTTCGTCAGAGTACGGTGTAAAAGCGTTAAGGCAAGACTCCAAAAATGCAAGGTTTACGTTGCAGACGACTTCGCTCTCGTTGCAGTCAACAGTAACACCTTGTTCACTAAGTGCTTCAATGAAGATAGCCGCAGAACCGAAGTTCTCACTCCAGTTAACCACAGGGTAGGTTGCCTGAAGGACCTTGTCACCGTTTTTTTGACCAAGGTCTACACGACAGATACCAAATGCCAGAGGGTCTTTATACCCGTCTTTAGATTTGATGTTCTCGATCAGTGCTTTGAATGCGTCAGCAGTTTGAATTGTTTCCATTGATTCTCTCTTTATTATGATTTGCGAGCCGGTTGTGCTCAAATTTTAATTCTGAAATATTACCATTACTAAGATTAGGAAACACCAATAATATCTCCTGAAAAGATCTGTTGCTTCATGTTTTAAGGAGTAAAGCAACTCCGCTCTCTTTTTGGCATCTTTCTTCCGGTGTTTACACTGGCCTTAAAGTCTACAGAGACTTACTTAGAAACTCAGGGATCTCTTTTGGCGGTACGGGGCGGCTGAAGTAGTATCCCTGGATATTTTTACACCCGTTATCTATTAAAAACTCGATCTGTGCCTCTGTCTCGACACCTTCAGCAAGTAGGTCAAGGTTGAGGCTCCGTGCCAGTGCGATGATAGCTTTGACAATAGCCACATCTTCTTCGTCGCCCGGAGTATCTTGTATAAAGGATTTATCGATCTTCAGTTTATTGATGGGCAGTCGTTTCAAGTAGGATAACGAGGAGTACCCTGTGCCAAAATCGTCAATAGCGATCGCTGCACCAAGATCGCTGATCTGCTTAAGCTTGATGATCGCTTCGTCCGGGCGCTTCATCACCTGACCCTCAGTGACCTCCAGCTCTAACCACTCTGCTTTAAAGTCGTTAGCAGTCATAGTCTGTTGCAGCAGGTCAAGGAAATCACCACTGGCTATCTGTTTCATCGCAAGGTTAAGTGAGAGCACACCAGGATTTAAACCGTCTTCATACCATTGAGCCACCTGCTTTATAGCCGTCTTCATCACCCACCTGTCGATCTCTACGATAAGACCGGTCTCCTCAGCTAAGGTAATAAACTTTGCCGGAGAGACCATCCCCATAACAGGGTGCTGCCATCTAACCAGTGCTTCTACGCCTATCGGTTTTTCACTGCTTGCGTCTACCTGAGGCTGGTAGTAGACTAGAAACTCTTCTTTCTCTAAGGCTTGACGCAGGCTCGCTTCCATAACAACACGCTCGAATGCCATCTCGGTCATCTCGGCAGAGTAGAACTGATAGTTATTGCGTCCGTCATCTTTTGCCTGATACATAGCTGTGTCAGCGTACTTCAAAAGATTGCCGATGTCTGTGCCATCTTCAGGGTAGAGACTGATACCGATACTGCATGTCACATAGAGGGTGTGCCCATCAGTCACAATAGGGTCTGACATAACTTTGAGGATCTTCTCTGCCAGCAGTACGGCATCATGTACTGTTGAGAGCTCCTCCATGATAATCGTAAACTCATCACCACCCAGGCGGGCCAGTGTATCTTCTTTTCGTATTTTGTCGCTAAGACGTTGTGCTACCGCTCTAAGGACCTTGTCACCCACCTCATGACCCAAAGAGTCATTGATCTGCTTAAATCGATCCAGGTCGACAAAGAAGAGGGCCAGGCCGCTGTTGTTGCGTTTAGCTTTCTTGGCACTCTGGTGTAACCGGTCGTTAAAAAGAACACGGTTCGGCAGCCCTGTTAGCGTGTCGTGGTGGGCTTGATGATGCAATATGTTTTTTTGTTCACGCAGTTTGTCCTGTACCTCCAAGTGTGCTGTAATGTCTCTAGCCGATTCAATAATGCCTATAATGTTTTTACTACTGTCAAAAAGTGGCGTCAAGGAGAGTTCCAAATAGTGCTTTTCTACTTTTGAACGGCTATGGTCATGTATAACGGTTGCTGTCCTTTTCGTCTCCAGGACCATCTTTAAAGGACAAGGATGTTCACTGCTGTCACACGGAGTCGAACGATGATGCGAAACCTCGTAGCATTTTGGATGATCGATATCAGAAACTATATCTAGATCCATGTTCTGACGAACCTTGCTGTTCATGAGCTGCACCGTATAATCTTCATCTATGACCATAATAGGGTCTTCAATACCGTCAATAATCGTCTGCAGGTATTTATGCTGCTCGATCAACGCCTCTTTTGCTCTTTTTTTCTCAGATATATCTCTCCAGATAACATGTATGACGTCACGATTGTTCAACACTATAGGTGTCAGAGTGATCTCAGCCCAGAACTCCTCACCGCTTGCCTTTGCGTGTACCCATTCAAACTGGTGCCAACCGTTTTTGACAGCAAGGTTCATCATCTCTTCAGCTTTTTCAAAAGAGCTGCGTCCGTCAGGTTGATAGGCGGGGGAAAGTTTTGACGGATGGGTGTGCAGAAGATCCTCTTTAGAGTTGTACTGCAGCATCTCAACGACCTTCTCATTACATTGTGTGAACTTGCCGTCTTCAAGTATCGAAATACCATCCGATGATTTTTCAAACAGAGTCTCAAATGTATCTTTTTGTTTTATTAGTTCATCTGTCTTTTTTTGGATTTCAGTTTCAAGCTTCCCTGTGTATTCCAGCGCTTTAACACGCATCTTTTGAATTAGAAGATAGATGATAAGCAGAAATACAAGATAGATCAATATAGTAATGCCCATGTTACTGATGAAGTCAGCGTAAAGTGCTTTAAACAGGTCGCGCTCTTTTATCTCTATACTCAACAGTCCACGTATATCACCAACTTTATAGTCATACGCAGTGTCATAATTGTCACGGATACTCGGTATGGCATCCTCACGCTTGCCATGGCATTGAAGACATGTCTTTTTAATACGAAGCGGTTGTGTAAAGTAAAACACCTTCTCTTTTTGGACAAATCTCTGTTTCTCTTTTGGGTTTTGAAGAAAATACCGGATCATCTCCGACTCAAAAGGATTTGCTGCATTATCAGGGTTTCGAGGGCGATCAGAGACGGTGCGAACAGTGATATCGCCTTGCACGCTTGACGAAAAACGTTCACTTATCTCTGCAGTGGTCTTGACCGGGAGCAGGTGGATGGTCTTTTCATCAACATCTATGTGATGGCGTATAAAAACATCTTGATAGGTTTGGCGAAAAGCACTTATAAAATTTGCAAGAGACTGGCTCTCATTTTGGATGATCAGTTCTTGGGTTTTTTTTATGTTGTTGTACTGTTCATAGGTCTTGAGTCCCATAGCGATAAAGAGTACAAAAGCGAACACTATGAAAAGATTCATTCTTTGCATTGCAACACCCTCTGTTTTGACATCATAATATATTATAACAATTTTGGTAAAAGTTTTAATTATGAAGAGTAATAGCAAAGCTTTAGGCCATTTTCACTACTGACAAGTACTCTTAAATTAAACTAAACAAATAAGACGTTATCTCTGCATCTATTTTATCTTAGCCGTATTTGATATACTTTCTATACAACTACACAAAAGTGAAACAACTATGACAAAATGGCTCTCCATTTTACAAAACAACGACTATTTAGCCGCTAAAAAGCTTATTAAAGAGGGCGGAAAGCTTAACGCTCGAACCGAAGCAGGGGAGTCTGTACTTGCTTATGCTCTTAAAAGCCGTGTTGACCAGGATATGTTAGAACTTTTAATTGAGAACGGTGCCGACCTTTTTTATATAGATGACGAAGGGGTGAGTATTTTTGATTTTGCTGTGACCTACAACAACATGTTTATGATCGAACTTCTTTTGCAAAAAGGCAAAGATGTTAACGATGTCACGCGAAAAAGCGGTTTTACGCCATTGATGGCAGCTGTCTGTTACGGTCGATACGATATTTTCAGATTACTGCTCGAGGCCGGTGCCGACATTAGTGCTGTCGAGAGAAAAGGTATGACTGCCTTGGACTTCGCCAAAAAAATGCGCAAGACCAGTATGATCAAACTTTTAGAGGAGATGCAGTGAAAAGTCCTTTTTTGATCCTTCTCCTTGCCGTTGTGTTTGCTGGATGTTCGCAAGATGAGAGCAGCAAAAAGAGCGATAAAAACACAAAGGCTGAAAAGAAAGCCGAGAAAAGTATCGGTAAGGATCTAACCCTTGTCTGCCTGGACGAGGGTGACAAAGTAACCTGCAAACTGGTGACAAAACGGGTCAACAAAGACCGTGAAGTCGAATTTGAGTGGAAATCACCCGACGGAAAAGATGATCGCGAACGAGAGATGGTCTTGCCGGCCAACCATGCCAGTATCTTTGACGTACGGCACAAAAAGGGACGAGTCAAGGGCGTATGGACGGTCGAAGTTGAATTAGGTGACGAAGAGGCAGCAACGACCTTTAGAGTTCAATAAGGTTTTTTGTCACTGTACTGCCGGTGATATTAAGAACAAGAAAATTCCCCAAAAGCATCACTCCGGGGCAACAAGATCGTAAACCTCTTCATCGGGCGTTATACAAAAAAGTTCATATATCATCGTCATACGGTTCTCTTTGACCGCGGTCTCCATACCAAGGTTTTCGGCCCAGTCCTTGATGGTCTGGATCACTTTAGGGTCTGTAGCCATGACCTCGACCAAAAGATCCCCTTTATAGCCTGCATAGGTGCGGATATCTTTGATCTCAAATCCCAAAGCGAACTTGATGATATCTTTTCGTACCTGCGACATATTACTTGCAGATGATGCCAAATGGCCTATATCTTTACCGTACTGCCAGATAGAACCGCCTTGTTCCTCATCAGGTAACTCTTCATTTACATCACTCATCTTTTTTCCTTAATGGGTTGAATATAAAAAATCATAACATAATATATGTATAAATGCTAGTTATACTATAAACAACGACCTGTCACGTTGCTTAGAAAAACTGTTTCTGGTTTTCATTTTCCAGCGGTTTACGGCGCTCTTTAGCCAGCCAGTCTTGCAGCAACTTCTCTGTTACCTTGCTCAAACTCATTTTATAGCGTCCTCGCGAGTATTTCATCGCTTCGTCCCATGTTTTTCTGTCGATAACTAGCGAACGGGTAACTTCATCTTTTGGCTTCAACTCTTTTCCTCTATTTATTATATAGTTTATTATATAGTAATCTATATGTTTTTTCAAGGATTATTAATGGCAATGTGGCATATTTAAGGGTTTCTGCAGTGATTTGTGTATCAAAACTGCTTCGTTTATATTGTCATTTTAGGTTTAAGCGTCAAAACAGAGATCTCGCTCGGTGCAAAAACGCGTACCGGCGGTCCCCAGTAACCGGTTCCACGGCTTACAAAGATCTGTTTTTGGTCGGTTACAGCATGCAGACCGGCTAAAAAAGGCTGTTGCAGCATGACCAAAAAGCCAAACGGGAAGATCTGTCCGCCATGAGTGTGTCCGCTTAGCATCAAGTCGTAGTCATTGCTTTTGACCGCTTCTATACTTTTTGGCTGATGCGAGAGCAAGACAGTCGGCAGCGTCTTATCGACATTTTCAAATGCTCTGTAGGTGTCTATAGGCAGAGTGTCAAAGCGAATAGACTGCAGGTCGTTGATGCCTACTATGTTGATCGCCTTGTCGTTGTCTCTGATAATAACACTGTCGTTTAAAAGGGTTTTGATGTTGAGCTCAGGCATATACTCAGCTATATCTTCCGCTCCGTGGTAGTACTCATGGTTGCCTAAGACAAAATAGGTACCGAACTTTGTCTGTAGCTCTTTTAGCGGCGAGAGGTCATCTTTGGCATCTTCTATCTTTCTGTCCAAAAGATCACCCGTAATAACAACGATGTCCGGCTTAAGAGCGTTAATCCGATCAACACACTCCTGCACGAATGCCTTGCCGATAGTGTTGCCGATATGGACGTCAGTGAGCTGTACTATGGTCAACTCGTCAAAACCAAGGTCTTTGATGTAGACGTCGACCTTGTTAAGCTCCGGTCTCTTAACGCCGCCTATGAGCCCCTTGATGATATAAGAGAAGGCCAGAATAAGCATCGTCACGTCAAAAGCGATCTTCATAAAACGTCTGCGGCTCTGGTCAAACGGGATCTGTTGCGCTGTTGTATGGACAAGGTCGTAGAGCAGAGTGACAAAAAAGAGGGAGACCGTCAGAGCTACCGAGAGGCTAAGCGTATAATAGAGAGTGGGCGACTCTACAATAGGATGAAAGATCATCTGGACTACAAAAAATATCTCTAGGACAAACAAGGCTGCTAAAAAGATAAAGCTGATATCTTGAATATTAAAATGGAGACGTTTGATAAGACGTCTGTAGATGTAGGCGTTCATCAGGTACATGACCCCTATGAAGGCCAGTGGAAAAAGGGTGGTACTCATTACGATCTCACCTCATGGCTGATCTTGTTATCTTCAAGAAACTCTATGAATAGCGAGAAGTATTTGAGACTTTTCTGCTCGTCATACGAGGCGACAGAAATCTCAACGTTTGCTTTGTCGTCGACGAACATCGGCAGCGAGGAGCACTCAACCTCTTCAGGGATCGTCTTCATAAGATCGATAAACCTCTCTTCGCTGCACCGTGCCAAAAATGTATAACGGTAAAGAGGTCGATTGAGCGGTAGAAAACGCTCAATTGCCTCTTTGACCATTGGATGGGCCATCTCAGGAAACCCGGGTGTAAAAAAATAGCGGTTTTCGAGGCAAAAGCCGGACATGTTGTTAACAGGGTTTTTCAAAAGCGACGCATCTTCAGGCAGGTCAGACATATGGATACGGTGAGGAAAAGCCCCCTCCGCGAAACGTTCGATGACATCTTTTTCAAACTGTTTATGACGCACTAAAGGCTTCGAGGTAAAGACATCTGCCGCAATTGCACGGGTAAGATCATCAGGCGTGGAACCGATACCGCCAAAACAGAACAGCATACTTTTTTCATCAGCCAGAACACGCTCAAAACTGCTTTTTATCAGTGGCTTGTCATCTTTAATGATCTCAACGCTGTAGAGACTGTATCCGCGTGCAGAGAGAGCCTGCTTAACAAAGTCAAAATGTTTGTCTACTCTACGGCCGTTTAGGATTTCTGAACCGATGATAACAGCATATATATGGGGTTCATTCATTCTACGGTCCTTATTTAATAACTAATTCTTATAGTTTAAGATTAATTATTTCATTAACATATGAAAAAGTTAAACAATGTTTAAATGAACTATGAATACATAGAAAGGAATAGTATGTTTGACTTAAACACGCTTCCGGAGCTATTTAACCACATCCAAGAAAATATTAAAACGCCATCTTATCTTAATTACAGAAACAATGAAGAGTGGATGACCATTCAGAATGAAATGGTGCTTAAGCATAAGAAAGGAAATAAAACCGCTGTATGGAAGAGATGTCATGAGATATGTGATGAGTGCACAGATAAAATTAACAATAGAGAGTACGATAGTTATAGGCTCAATAATCGAAAGCTTCGAGGAGGTGGACTATGAGAGAGAGAATGGCAATTATAGAAGGTGTTCGTTCACCCATAGCTAAGGCAGGCGGAAAATTCAAAAATATTCAGGCTGAGACACTCGGTGCACACGTGGTTCAAGAGGCGGTACTGCGTTCCGGTCTGGATCATAACGACTATGACGAAGTGATCATCGGCAATGTTGCTCAACCGGCACATGCTGCCAATGTGGCTCGCGTTATAACACTCAAAGCCGGTTTCGGCGACAGCACCATCGCCTCTACCGTACACCGTAACTGTGCTTCAGGCATGGAGTCCATCACCACGGCGACCGAAAAGATCCTCGCAGGCAGCGGCAGTATCTATCTCTGTGGCGGTGTCGAGTCTATGAGTAATATACCCCTTCTTTTTGGAACGCAGATGAAGAACTTTCTTGAGACCGTGACAAGGGCAAAGACCTTCGAGCAGAAACTGCAGACCATACAGCATTTTCGACCCTCATACCTAAAACCTGTCATCGGGTTGATGCAGGGTCTGCGCGACCCGGTAAGCGGCTTGATGATGGGCTCAACGGCTGAAGTGCTTGCACAGGACTTCGGTATCGGTCGTGAGGAGCAGGACCGCTTTGCCTTGAGCAGTCATCAAAAGGCAGCTTCAGCCCAAGAGAGAGGTGTTTTTGCTGAAGAGATCGTACCAATTGTATATGATCTCTCTCGAGGCAAGATGATGCGCGATGATGACGGTATACGTGCGAACCAATCGCTGGAGGCTCTTGGAAAGCTCCATCCGTTTTTCGATCCTAAAAACGGTACGGTCACAGCCGGGAACTCTTCTCAGATCTCCGATGCCGCTGCCGCTCTGACATTGATGAGTGAAAGCGAGGCTAAAAAACGCGGTCTTGAGCCGCTAGGGTATCTAAGCGGTTTTGCCTATGCAGGACTCGAACCAAAACGTATGGGCATGGGCCCATACTACGCAACGTCCAAGCTCTTTAAAGCGATGGGTCTGACACTGAAAGATATCGATCTCATCGAGATGAACGAGGCTTTCAGTGTACAGGTCTTAGCCAATCTCAGAGCCTTTCCCTCAAAACAGTATGCATCATCACACGGTTTTGACAGCGCTTTAGGCGAGATCGATGAGTCTATACTTAATGTCAACGGCGGCGCCGTTGCTTTAGGGCATCCTGTAGGGATGACAGGAATGCGACTGGTGATCCACCTGCTTAAAGAGCTCCGCCGTCAAAACAAAGAGAGAGGATTGGCAACACTCTGTATCGGCGGCGGCCAAGGTGCTTCACTCTTTTTGGAGGTTGTGTGATGAAACATATAGGTTTTATAATTAACGACAAAGGTGCGGCTGAGATCCTCTTTAACAATGACGATCTCGACGTAAACCTGCTTACAGAAGAGGTTTTACTGGGGCTGGAGTCGCTGTTGGGTGAGGTCGCAAGAAACAGGGATATTAAGATACTGCTTTTTAAAAGTGCCAAAAAAGATATCTTTATTGCCGGTGCCGACATCAAGGAGATAAAAGCACTCCGTACGCGTGACCAAGCACTTGACAAGGTACGTCAGGGGCGCCGTATCTTGAGTCTTATAGCCACCTTGGAGGTTCCTACGCTAGCCGTCATAGACGGTGCGTGTCTCGGCGGAGGTTATGAACTGGCACTGGCATGTGACTTTAGACTGGCAACGGAGAACCCCAATACCAAGATCGGTCTGCCTGAAGTGAGCCTGGGCGTTATGCCCGGTTTTGGCGGGACGATTCGACTTCGAAACCTGATCGGACTGCAAAAGGCCATGGAGCTTATACTCGGCTCAAAACAGCTCAACGGTAAAAAGGCCGAATACCTTGGCTTGGTAGACGCCTGTGTGCCAAGCGGTTATCTCGGCTTTAAAGAAGAGCAGATGATCGATGATATCTTAGATGTGACAAAACGCAAAAAGATACTCTCCAGACGTCATACGCCGACTCTTCTAGAGCGCTTTTTACCGTCACTCATCTACTCATTAACCCAAAAAGAGGTCCTTAAAAAGACAAAAGGAAAATACCCGGCCCCGTTAGAGGTCATAAAGCACTTTAAAAAGATCCGGAACATGGGTATTTACGAAGCACTCGAAGCGGAGACACAGAGCTTTGCCGACTTGGCTCTGACCAAAGAGTCAAAGCATCTCATAGAGCTCTTCTTCACCTCTGAGGCACTGAAACACGACAAAGGTGTGGATGACAACGCCCAAACAAAAGAGATCAAACGTGCTGCCGTCTTTGGCGGCGGTACGATGGGTTCCGGAATTCTATGGCTCTTCAGCAAGATCGATATACCCGTACGCCTTAAAGTAAGACGAAGCGAGCAGATCGCTGAAGCAATGAGTGTGGTTGACAAAAACTACATGGCGATCAAAAAACGTCGGCGTTTAACGCAGGGGGAGGTCGACCTCAAGGTCGACAAGATCTCGGCAGACACCGAGATGCGGGGTTTTGAGAGAAGCGACATCGCTGTAGAAGCGATCGTTGAGGATATAGATGCCAAACAGGCCCTGTATAAGAGCTTGGAAGAGCAGTTTAGCGACGATGCTGTTATCGCTACCAACACCTCTTCGCTTTCGATCACGACCCTTGCGGCTTCTATGAAACACCCGGAACGCTTTGTAGGGATGCACTTTTTCAACCCCGTCAACAGAATGCCGCTTGTCGAAGTCATACGCGGTGACAAGACCTCTGATAAGACCGTAGCGACCGTCATAAGTTTGGCTAAGAGAGCAGGGAAGACCCCAATAGTTGTCGGTGACTGTCCCGGGTTTCTGGTCAACCGCCTGTTGATCCCCTACATCGTGGAGGCAGTGCATCTTTTTGAAGAGGGTGAAGATTTTGAGAATATCGATAAATTACTTTTAGAGTTCGGTATGCCGATGGGGCCGTTCAGACTGGTTGACGAAGTCGGTCTGGATGTTGGATACAAAGTTGCCGCGATACTTGAAGAGGGGTACGGTCAGCGCATGAAGACAGCGCCGATCTTTAAGCGTATGTACAATGATCTTGGACTGCTTGGCAAGAAAAAAGGCGCCGGCTTTTACACCTATGTCAAAAATATTGCGGAGGTCAACGATATCGTTCTATCTCTGGTCAGCGCCAAGCGCAGTTTTACCGATGAAGAGATCTTGGACAGAACGCTGCTTGTGATGGTCAATGAAGCCTCGCGTGCCTTGGAAGAGGGTGTTGTTAAAAATGCACAATACCTTGACATGGCAATGGTCATGGGCACAGGTTTTCCTCCCTTTAGAGGCGGCCTCCTGGCCTATGCGGACGAACGGGGGATAAAAGACATTGTCGCAAGGCTGAAAGACCTGGCTAATGCTTACGGAGAGCGGTTTGTACCTTCTAAGCTGCTTGACAAGATGGCAAAAGAGGACAGTACCTTTTATAAGGAGTAAGTTATGGAATATGCAACAGCAACTGTATTGACCCTGATCCTGTTAGGATTATGGTTTAACGGGAGCAGGTTTATCACCTGGTCTGTAGTTTTGGCTGCGGTGCTTTGGGCGTGGTTCGCACCATCAGCCCTGTTTTGGCTTCTCTATCTGCCTGTTAATGCACTTTTACTCTATCCGTCGCTGAGGGCTGATATCATCACAAAACATATCGTCGCAATAATGCAGAGAAAAAAGCTTATGCCTAAGATCTCTGAAACGGAGAAGATCGCACTGCGGGCGGGAACCCTCTGGATAGACGGGGAGTTTTTTTCAGGTAAACCGAATTTCAATACGATCTTTGCAAAACCTTACCCTAAACTCACCGATGAAGAACAGGCCTTTTTAGACAATGAGGTCAACACTGTATGTGCCATGACCAATGAGCATCAGGTCTTTCAAAAACGCGACCTGCCTCCAAAAGTATGGACCTATCTGAAAAAAAACCACTTTTTCGGTATGGTTATACCTAAAAAGTATGGCGGCCTCGGGTTTTCTGCTTTAGGGCACTCCGCCGTTGTGCAAAAACTGGCATCACGTTCTCAAGTCCTGGCCATTACCGCTATGGTGCCAAACTCCATCGGCCCGGCAGAACTCATACTCGAACACGGTACAGAGCACCAAAAAGAGTACTACCTGCCTCGCCTTGCCGACGGTCGGGAGATACCGTGTTTTGCTCTGACCGAACCACTGGTCGGCAGCGATGCAACAGCTATTAAATCGACAGGTGTACTCTTCAAAGATGTGAACGGAGAGTTGAAGATACGTTTGAACTTTGAGAAACGCTACATCACTCTGGGCGCCGTAGCGACCCTGCTTGGGCTTGCTTTTGTATTAAAAGACCCTGACGAACTTCTAGGAGACAATGAAGATCTTGGTATCACTTTTGCGCTGGTTCCCAATACTCTTGAAGGTGTCGATCAAGGCTATCGTCACGATCCGCTTGGTGTCCCGTTCATCAACTCTGCACTTTGCGGTAAAGACGTTCTTCTGGACATGGATATGATCGTTGGCGCAGAAGAGGGTGTCGGCAGAGGATGGCAGATGCTGATGGAGTCACTTGCTGTGGGTCGCGGGATCTCCCTTCCGTCTACCAGCAGCGGCGGCATGAAACTTACGGCCCATGTTGCTGGAGCCTACACCACCATCAGAGAGCAGTTCGGCATCTCTATTTCACAATTTGAGGGCATACAGTACGAGCTGGGTCAGATCGCCGCAACAACCTACATGATGGACGCAGCACGCATCTTTACCATCGGGGCTATTGATGAGGGCGAAAAACCCGCCGTTATCAATGCCGTGATGAAATATCACTCTACTGAACGTTTTAGAGACGTTATCAACTCCGGCATGGACATCTTAGGCGGAGCAGGGATCATCCTGGGAGAACGCAACATCATAGGCCGTGCCTATATGGGCGCACCGATCGGTATTACGGTTGAAGGCGCCAACATCATGACACGGACACTGATACAGTTCGGCCAAGGCGTTATCCGCTGCCACCCTTACGCCTATGCTGAGATCGAAGCCTTGGAGTCCAACAACATAGAGATGTTTGACAAACTTTTCTTTGCACACATCGGTTTTGCGCTGCGAAACCTTGTGCGAATAAAGCTGCTCTCGCTTACGCGAGGTTACCTGCACTTCTCGAACAAAAGCGCATTGATCGCCAAGTATGAGCGTAAAGTCGCATGGAGCTCAGCAAACTTTGCCTTTATGACCGACACGGTGATGGGACTTTACGGCGGCGGTTTTAAACAAAAAGAGATGCTGAGCGCACGATTCGGCGATGTGCTCTCCTGGATGTATCTTTTAACCGCAACCTTGAAGCGTTTTGAAGCAGAGGGTGAAAAAGAGGAGGACCGCGTTTATGTAGAGTTCATCGGTGCTTATGCCCTTGCCGAGATCCAAAACGCTTATGCCGGCATTTATGCCAATATAGGCTCAGGGTTTGTGAACGCTGTCTTTAAATACCTGGTCGGGTTTTCATTCAGGGTCAATGCCTTTTCATCAAGACCGAGCGATAAGCTCTATCGTGCTTTGGCAAAAAAGATATCTAACGACAACGCAAGCCGCAACACGCTGACCGAGGGCATCTATCTGCCTGAGGATGATGCGGAGGCACTCAGTGCCATTGACAGATGTTTTGAAAGTGTTTTAGAGACAAAAGCCATTAGGTCTAAGATCAAAAATGCGATCAAAAAGAGAACGCTGCACAAAGGTGCGACCCTATACAAAGATGCCCTGGACGCCAATGTCATCACGCTTGACGAGTATGACCTTCTCAGCAAGACCCAGGCCATGAGCGAGGCGGTCGTGCAGGTGGACACCTATAGAGTCAAAGATTATTTAGCGAGGAAGTGAGATGCTTGATTTTGTCTATAGTTCATCCAGTTTTATGCTCAAGGTCATTGACACGATCTTACAGACAAATATCCATGTTCATGGTGAGGAACATCTGAAAAAGAGTGTGCCGACACTCTTTGTTGCCAACCACTTTACCCGTTTCGAGACCTTGATGATGCCCTATGTCATTGACAGAAGAAGCGATAGAAAGATCCGCTCCTTGGCAGACAGAGCACTTTTCACCGGCCTTCTCGGCACCTATCTAAAACACTCCGGTGCTCTTTCAACTGCAGACAGACATCGAAACGAGACCATTGAGGGCGACTTGATGAGCGGACGCAACAACTGGATCATCTACCCCGAAGGCTCCATGGTCAAAAACAAAAAAGTGGTCATGAAAGATGAGTTCATCATCGATGTACCAAAGCACCACGGCGCTGTCTTTACCGGTGCAGCACTGATGGCTATACACGCAGAAAAAGCAAAGACAGCCTATAACGTCGCACAAAAAGAGGGTGATACAGAACAGATAGCATCGCTTCGCGATCAATGTTTTTTTGGCGAAGATGAAGAAGCAGCGTACCAAAACACACAGATCATCCCCGTTAATATCACCTACTATCCGCTGCGCCCCGGTCATAACCCCTTAATGAACATGGTCAGTATATTGGCCGGAGAAGACACTACCGAACAGACGCTCGAGGAGATAGAGATAGAGGGAAACCTCTTAAGCAGAGCCGAGATGCATGTACGTTTTTGTGAACCTATCAATATCTCGCACATTATTCACCATACCGACCTTGAAGACAAAGATCTGCGAAAAAAACTGCGTCATCAACTGACCACGCGGTTTATGGAGGTCGTCTACCAGAACGTTCTCATAAATATAGATCATATTTTCTGTTTTATACTTGAAA
The DNA here is from genome assembly GCA_039714575.1 of Campylobacterota bacterium. Lineage (GTDB taxonomy): Bacteria > Campylobacterota > Campylobacteria > Campylobacterales > Sulfurimonadaceae > Sulfonitrofixus. The sequence continues at coordinate 23,689 of JBDLJE010000029.1, forward strand.
AGCACGAAGGCAAAAGGATCGAAAAACAGTACCTCAAACAGCTTCTGTATGTTGTTGCACAAAAAACGGTGGAAGCAGAGATCTATCACACGCATGAGACGATCCAAGAGGCCTTAATAACACTATTCTTAGACGAACTGTATGTGCCATACGACAATATTCTCTCCTTGGCTATAGAACAGAACATCCTAAAAGAGGTCAGTTCCATAAGTTACCGTATCAACCACAAGCGCTATCGTGACGACAGCAACTTTCACCGCGTAAGACTGGACAATACGCTTCGTGTCATCTACAATGAAGCGGCACTGTTGAACGAGCTGCATCTGGATATTGAGGAGGCATTGCTGACAGAACCGTGCAGGTTGGCTGCCGATATCTTTTTCAGTATCTTTAGAAAAGACCTTATAGGCTACCATGAGGACTACAAACAGCACTACTCCGTCATGTATTCAAAAGCAAAAGAGGTCGGCGAGCCCTTCGTTCTTTATGATGAGGCCTACACCGAAGGCATTGTCTTCGCCCATGGACTTAAGTCCTCTCCCAGTGAGATACGTGAGTTAAGCGAATACATCCATAAACAGGGTTTTAACGTCTATGGTGTGCGGCTGAAGGGTCACGGTACACTCCCGCAAGACCTTCGAGACGTTGTCTATACAGACTGGGTAGACAGTATGAACATTGGCTATGCCGCGATGCGTCAGGTCTGTAAAAAGATCTACCTCGGCGGTTTTTCGACCGGCGGTCTTGTAGCGCTGTTGAGTGCATCAAGAAAAAGCCTTCCCATAGCAGGCGTTGTCTGTATCAACTCAGCCTTGGAGCTGCATGACATACGCATCAATTATGCCCAATCGATGCACGCCGTCAATGACTTTTTAGGCCTTTTTAATGCCAAGGTCGACCACATCGACCATGAGCCTGACTATCCGGAGACGAACTACAGTCGACTTTACGTGAGTACACTTGCACAGTTGAAGACCTTGATGACGGAGACAGAAAAAGCACTCCACAAGATAGACGTACCTCTTTTAGTCATCCAAGGCAGCGACGATCCTGTTGTCGTTCCAAAGAGTGCTGAAACCATTATGAATGATTCTGTTTCAACACACAAGGAGCTCTATACACCGACAAGGGATCATCATATCATCATTAAAGGCGAGGGGAGCGAAGAGGTTTTTAAAAGGGTCGTTAAGTTTATGAAGAAGAGAAAAAGCAAAATTTGACTTTGTCAATATGATGGAACAAAATCATATTATTGACATTAATCATAATATCATATATAATATTACTATGAAGTACAATATACTGTTAGATACAAATGTTTTAGTAACAGCTTTACGTTCTAAACATGGCGCATCGTTTCTGCTCTTAAAACTCATTGATGACAAAAGAATTCAGCTTCATGTGTCGACACCTTTAATTAAAGAGTATGAAGATGTTCTTAGCAGAGCGAAACACAAGTTAAATAGTGATGATGTCAAAGATATTTTAGATTATCTAACTTCAATTGCAATAGCCCATAAGATATATTATTTATGGCGTCCGATCTTAAGAGACATTAAAGATGATATGGTTTTAGAGCTTGCAGTTAAAGCTAATAGTATGATCATTACCTATAACACTGACGACTTTAAAGAAGCACGTTCTTTTAATATTGCGGTGTTAAACCCAAAAGAGTTTTTAAATATGTTAGGAGAACTATAATGGCAGCAGTAAGTCTACGATTACCAAACTCTATTTATGAGTTAGCAAAAAGTTTATCAAAAGAAGATCATGTTTCGTTAAACCAGTTCATTGCAACCGCTGTATCTGAAAAGGTATCTGCTCTTAATACAGAAGCCTATATCAACGAACGTACTGAACGAGCATCAAAAGAGAAGTTTCTTAAAGCACTTGAGAAAGTCTCTGATGATGAAGCAGATGAGTTTGACCGTCTCTGATTGAGAGCATTTTTCTCGTTTCAATCGTCTCAATAGAAATGCGATGGCAATAAAATACTTACCACCTAGCGGTGAGGCATAATATGCTTTTAGTTTGAAGTGCTATATGCATTACAATGGTGACCACCTGTATAGCCAAGAGACATAGTTTACAATCGTAAAGGGACATCCTTTACACTTTTACATATTCTATCAAAGAGGTATTTACCTACCTCTTAAATCCAAAGTCTTTATT